>JAEUQX010000183.1 GCA_016788625.1 Anaerolineae bacterium | reverse complement strand
TGAGTTGGGCAGCAAGCAGCGCCGGTACGCGGGCTGCCACGAACTGGCTTACCTGCACCCCGCCGAGTTCACGCCTGATCCTGCCGCGCTCGCGCCGCTGGGCATCCGTCCCGGCGAGCGCTACTTCATGGTGCGTTTCGTCGCCTGGGATGCCACGCACGATGTCGGTGCGCACGGCTTCTCTCTAGCGGAGAAGCGCGACCTGCTGCGCGAACTCGGCCAGCATGGGCGTGTGCTGCTCTCGGTCGAAGGTGATGTTGACCCGGAATTCGCGCCACTGGTGACGCCTTTCCCGCCGGAGAAGGTGCATCATTACCTGGCGTTCGCCGCGCTCTACGTGGGCGAGGGCGGCACGATGGCGACTGAGGCGGCGCTGCTGGGCACGCCGTCGGTCTTCGTCAGCACGCTCAAGGCGGGTATCTGGGAGACGCTGCGCGACCGTTACAAGCTGCTCTACACCGCGCCCGGTGGCGATGCGGCTTTCGCTGCCGTGCGCGAGGTGTTGGCGCTGCCGGACTCGCGCGCTACCTGGAATGAACGTCGTGCCGTGCTGCTGAGCGAGATGATTGACCCGACGCCCTGGCTGGTTGACCTGGGGAACCGACTGTTGGATGGGCGCGCGTGAAGCCTGCCCCACGCAAGCGACCCCACCCGCAGCCGAAAGTCGATGCCGAGCAACCCGCACTGCCCACTCTCGATCTGCGATCACCGACCCTGGACGGTTCTGTGCTGACCTGGGAATGCCCGAACTGTGGCCAGACCTTCTTTGGCGAACATCCGCCTGACCTGTGCGCCTACTGCCGCGACTTCACCACCTGGCGGCGGCGGGGGTGAGCGCCATGGCGTAACCCACTTGTTCGACATCTCAGCGTTATATCACTTGCCTTGTTGCCGATCCCGCCATGCCTGCACCGTCGCTGCTGCCTCCGGCGTGGTGTGTCGGTCACGCTGCATTTTCCTCCACAAACTCATCAGTATATCCATGTCAGTCCTGAATGAACATTCAGTCAGGAAACAGCAAGCCAGATTGCCCGTGCGGTTAGCCGGATTCGCGCAGCAACGTGTGCAGTGACGGCATCACCAACTTCTGATACAGCGCGTCGATCTCTTCAGGCGGTTGGCGCAGGTCATGTTCGAACCACCAGCGGATAAGCACCACGAATGTGCTGGCCGCGAAGTTGGCAATCAACGGGAGCGGAACATCAAGACCCGTCTCACTGTCCTTGATCGAACGGATGCTGACCTGAATATGGCTGCTGATCTGCTCCTGAAACCCCCGCGTAAGCATGTCCGCTCCGCGTCCCCAGAGGAAAGCCTGCGTAAGACGGCGCTGCTGCTTCACATGCCGGAACAACTCCAGACTGGGCAGCAGGCTGCGGTGTGCGCCGGCGGATTCCACATTCACATCCAGCGCATGGATGACGCGGCTGATCTCGCTCATCAGCAGGTTGTCTTTGTCGGTGTAATGACTGTAGAAGGTGGAGCGTCCCACATCCGCGCGATCCAGGATGTCCTGTATCGTGATCGCCTCGTAGGGTTTCTCCAGCATCAGTTCGACCAGCGCCGCGCCAAGCAGGTGTCGCGTGCGCCGGGTACGACGGTCGTCGCTAACTGGTTTCATGGTGCCCTCGTTCATGAACAGTTCCCGCCATTTGTTCAGTAGTGAACATTCTGCGTGATCTGATTGTTGACCTGCGCTGTCCACCTACCAGTATAGTAGAAATCGAACAAACTGTTCGCTATCAGACACCTGATTCGTGAAGGAGGACATCATGCACGGCCTGCATCATCACCCCCAGCCCCCCGCGCCTGCCAACCGGGCAGCGAATACCCAGGGGCATGTCATCCGTTGGGCACACGTCTACGATTGGACCGTCAGACTGTTAACGATGGGGCATGAGAAGTCACTGCGCGAGAAGACCATTCAACAGGCAGGCATCCGCCCCGGCGATACGGTACTGGATGTGGGCTGTGGCACTGGCACGCTGACGCTGCTGGCAAAGGCCACCACCGGGGAAACCGGACAGGTTATGGGCATCGATCCCTCGCCGGAAATGATTGCGGTCGCCCAGCGCAAAGCCGCTGAACAGCACTGTGATGTGCGCTTACAAACCGGTGTCATCGAGTCGCTGCCTTTCCCGGACGGCACCTTCGATGTCATCCTGAGCAGCCTGATGTTCCACCACCTGCCAGACGACCTCAAGGTGCGGGGGCTGGCGGAAATATACCGCACGCTCAAACCCGGCGGGCATGTACTGATTGTGGACATTCGGCGTCCCGTTGCTCTGCGCGAACACCTGTCATTTCTTGCGTTGGTACACCAGGGGCTAAAGATGGGAACAGACGAACTGGTGCCCTATTTACGGGCCGCTGGCTACGAGGACATTCAGGCAGGCAGGTTGACACGCGGTGCGCTAGGATATGTTCAGGGGCGGCGCGGGCAGTAACCGCCAGGAGTCCCGTCACCCGCTCTTCTGCTGTTTGCGCCGCCAGCGGTCGAGCGCCATCTTCGCCTCGATGCTGCCGATGCGCTCCAGTGCTTTGGCAGCCATATCACACACCCGCAGCCCGGAATACATCGAGCGCGCTGTGTCGTTGAGCGCCTGCACCAATGGTTTGACGGCTGCCGCGCTGCCCGTCGCGCCCAGCGCCTGCGCTGCCGCGTAGCGCACGTACTCATTGCCGTGTTCCAGCGCGCGCACCAGCGCAGGAACGCCTGCCTCGCCCATCTCGCCCAGCACCCAAGCGGCCTGTTTACGGTCGAGTTCGCGTCCGTCAGTCAAGGCCTCACTCAACGCGGGGATGGCGTCCGGGCCGATCTGCTTGAGGATTTCCAGGCTGTAACGGCGCATCCGGCTGTCCTGCAGATCGAGCATCGAATCGAGCAGCGGACGCACCGCCGAAGTGCCCGTGCGCGCCAGCGCCACCGCTGCCGCCGCGCGGATGTTGGTGTTCTCCGTGCGCAGCGCTGTGATCAACGCTGGAATAGCGTCCAGGCTGCCGATCTGTCCCAGGATTTCCGCCGAGACCATGCGCACGGACTCCTCTTTATCATCCAGCGCACGCAGCAGCACAGGCACAGCGGGTTCGCCAATCTTGACCAGCGCTGCTGCTGCCAACTGCCACACCTGCGGGTCTTCGTCGCGCAGCGCGGCCATCAGCGGGTAGATGGCGGGCTTGCCGATCTTGACCAACGCGCGCACAGACTGCATCCGCACGGCAGGCGTGGGTGAACGCAGCGCTGCGACCAGCGGCTCGACCGCATCCGCCTCGCCCAGGCGTCCCAACATTCCGGCGGCGTGGCGCTGGATTAACTTGCTCTCGGCCTGGAGGGCATTGAGGTAGGAGTCGAGACCGCTGTCGTTTTGCTCATCCATAATCGTTTCCACTACTGACATGAACATCATTGTCAGGCGCTGCGACTTGCGCACCCCTTACAGGATCGTAATAGTATCTGAAGTTTTCGTAAAAAACAACTAACCAGCAGGTAAAGAAAAGGGTTTGGAACATCGTTCAAAACCGGGTAAGGTATACGCGCTGTTTTATCCGCTGAATAGGGACACAATGATGCAGCCTCCCGGCGCACTGCTCGGCTATCGCTATGAGTTAATGGAGATCATTGGCGCAGGCGGGATGGGCGTGGTTTATCGCGCCATCGACCGCCTGAGCGAGACGAAGGTCGCGCTTAAGCGTGTCAGTGTGCCCAATGATCAACTGCAATTTGCATCGCGGACAGAGGAGAAAGATCTGCGCCTCTCGCTGACGCAGGAGTTCCGCACGCTGGCCTCGCTGCGGCATCCCAACATCATCAGCGTGCTGGACTACGGCTTCGACGACGAGCGCCAGCCCTACTACGCGATGGAACTGCTGGATGAGCCGCGCGACCTGCTGGAACACGGCCAGGGTTTCCCGATAGCTCAGAAGATCAATCTGCTGGTGCAGATGCTTCAGGCACTGGCTTACCTGCACCGACGCGGCATCGTGCATCGTGACCTGAAGCCGGATAACGCGCTGGTTTCGCGCGGTGAGGTCAAACTGCTCGACTTCGGCCTGGCGGTGGCGCTGGAGTATCAGCGCGAGCAGGATCCCGGCGAGACGCTTTCGGGCACGCTGGCTTACATGGCACCGGAAGTGATCAGCGGCGAATCCGCTACCTTCAGCGCTGATCTGTACGCGGTGGGGGTGATCGCCTACCAGTTGGTCGCGGGGCGCTACCCGTTCGCCATTGCGAATGTGCAGCAGCTCCTCAACGATATCCTTTTCACCACGCCGGACGTCTACAGCCTGGAGATCGATCCGCGACTGGCGTTTGTGCTGGCGCGGCTGCTGACCAAGACGCCGGACATGCGTTTCGGCAGCGCGCAGGAGGCGATCCTGGCACTGTGCGAGGCCACCGACCAGCCACCCCCGCCGGAGACCGCGGCCATTCGCGAGAGCTTCCTCCAGGCGGCGCACTTCGTTGGGCGCGAGGCGGAACTGCGCAGGCTGCAAACGGCGTTGAGCGCGGCGCGCGACGGGCAGGGCAGCGCCTGGCTGATCAGCGGCGAGAGCGGCGTGGGTAAGTCGCGCCTGATGGAAGAACTGCGCGTCTATGCCCTGGTCGAGGGTATGATCGTGCTGCGCGGCCAAGGTATCGCCAGCGGCAGCCAGCCCTACCAGTACTGGCGCGAACCGGTGCGACGGCTGGCGCTTTCGACCGATCTGAGCGACACGGACGCCGCCGCGCTGCGCGAGATCGTGCCGGACATCGCGGCGCTGCTGGGGCGCGAACTGCCCGATCTGCCGGAGCTGGATCGTCGCACGGCGCAGCAGCGTTTGATCGGCGCGGTGGTCAGCCTGTTCCAGCGCCAGACGCGCCCGGTTGCTTTGCTGGTTGATGACCTGCAGTGGGCGGTGGAGAGCCTGGAAATCCTGCGCGTGCTGGTGAGCGGGGTGCAGCGTTTCCCCTTACTGATCGTCGGCAGCTTTCGTGATGACGAAGCGCCGGGGCTGCCACAGGATTTGAGCGAGATGCGCCTGATCAAGCTCGACCGCCTGCCGCCGCGCGAGATCGCCCAACTGAGCGCCTCGATGCTCGGCGATGTGGGGCGCGAGGCGCATCTGGTGAATATGCTGGAACGCGAGACGGAAGGCAATGTCTTCTTCCTGATCGAGGTTGTGCGCGTGCTGGCAGAGGAAGCCGGGCGGCTGGCGGACATCGGCCTGAAGACGCTGCCCGCGCGCGTCTTTGCCGGGGGTATCCAGCAGATCGTGCAGCGCCGCCTGGGTCAGGTGCCCGACTGGGCGCAGCCGCTGCTCAAACTGGCGGCCATCGCCGGGCGGCAGATCGACCTCCGGGTGTTGAACGCGCTGCTGTCCGATGCGGTCTCGCGGCGCGCGTATGACCTGGATGAGTGGCTGATCGTTTGCGCGGACGCTGCCGTGCTGGAAGCGCTGGAAGGTCAGTGGCGTTTTGTGCATGACAAGCTGCGCGAGGCCATGCTCAGCGAGATGCCGCCACCGGAACAGCGCGCGCTGCACCGCGTCGTGGCGCTGGCCGTCGAAGCGGCTTACCCCAACGACACGTCGCAGTACAACCGCCTGGCGCAGCATTGGAGCGCGGCGGGCGACGCCGACAACGAGCGCTACTACGCCGGGCTGGCCGGGGCGCAGTTCCTGCGCGTGGGCGCTTTCCGCGAGGCCGCCCATTTCCTGGCGCAGGCGCTGCTGTTGACGCCCAGGAGTGACCCGCGCGCCCAGGCACAGCTTCAACTGCGGCTGGGCGAGGCGCACCAGGGCACCAGCGATTATGCCGAGGCGCGCCGCCTGTTCGAGGAAGCGCTGCAGCGGGCACGCGCGCTGGATGACTCGGCGCTGATCGCCGCCGCGCAGCAGCGTTTGGGCACGCTGGCGGTCATCCAGGGCGATTTTGAGGTGGCCAAGCGGGTCTACGCGGACTGCCTGAGCGCCGCCGCCGCTGCCGGGGATACCGTGACGCGAGCGCACACGCTGGCGCTGCTGGGCGAGATCGCTACCAATCAGGGGCAGTTCGAACAGGCTGATGCTTGTCTGCGCGAGGCGCTGGAATTGGCCGAGCAGAGCGACGACGCTAACACGTTGATGACCGTGCTGCGTGGAAAGAGCAAGTTTCACTTTCAGCGCAAGGAGTTTGTGTCCGCTACCCAGTATTCCGCGCGCAGTATGACGCTGGCCGAACGCAGCGGTGACCGTTACACGCTGGCGCGCAACATCAACTCCATCGGCGTGATCGCTGCTGTGCAGGGCGATTATCCAGAGGCGCGCACCCGCTACACGGCGGCGCTGGCGCTGTTCCGCGAGACGGGCGACCGCTGGGGGTCGGCATTCGTGCAGAACAACCTCGGCTTCGTCCACCTGTTCCTGGGCGACCTGGACGCGGCGGCGGCGGAGTTTCGCGGCGCGCTGACGGAGGCGCTGGCGATTGGCGCGATCCCCGTGATACTGGAGGTGTTCGTCGGGCTGGCGCGCATCGGGCTGGCACGCGGCGAGCGCGAGACGCCGCTGGAACTGCTCGGCCTGGCGCTGGGGCATCCGGCCACATTCGAGGATGTGCGTGTGCTTTCGCAGCCGGCGCTCGATCTGTTGGAGGCGGAACTGACCGCCGATGGGTTAAAGGCCAGACTCTCGCGCGGGCAGGGGCAGGACGCTGTGGCGGTCGCGCGGCGGGTGCTGCGCGGCGAGTGAACGGCGCGCCTGTGACGCGGTGGGCACGGTAGGCGGTGTTTTCCCTCTCCTGCCGGAGAGGGGCAGTTGAGCGCAGCGAAACGGGGTGAGGCTCTGCACAGCGGACACGGCGGTGCCGTGTCCCTACAAACACGCCGTATGTCCCCTCTCCCCTTGGAGAGGGGCAGTTGAGCGCAGCGAAACGGGGTGAGGCTCTGCGCCCTGTCGCCCGACGCTAAAGTGCTCAGGCTGAGGTGAAGAAAGCCCACTGAAGAGGCTGGAATATCGTAACGCGTCTTGAAGCGCCTTTAGTGCGCTTTCTTCGGGATAGCCGATGGGCTTTAGCCATCGGCGAGGGTTCGCGTGCGGTTCGTCGCGGCGGACACGGCAGGCCGTGTCCCTACAATGCGCACCGTATATTCCCCCTCTCCCGCCGGAGAGGGGCGGTTGAGCGCAGCGAAACGGGGTGAGGCTATTCCTCCTCCACTGCCCGGTCGCCCACGTGCCACTCGTCGTGCGGGTCGATCTCCACGTCGGGCAGCGGCTCGCGGCCAGCCATGCTGAACGG
>JAEUQX010000541.1 GCA_016788625.1 Anaerolineae bacterium | reverse complement strand
CGCAGCAGCCAGATCATGAACGGGCTGGTCGCCGCGTCGAAAGGTGCATAAGCATAATCGCCGTAGAGCGCCAGCACATCGAACCCGCTCTCCGCAGCAAGGCGCTCGAAGGCCGCGCCTTCCAGCAGGTGAAATTGCAGCAGCGAATAGCGTTTGGCGTGCAGCAGACCACTCGCGTCGTACTCCTCGAAGAACTCGTGCACATCAACGAGATTGCTGGCGGCGTGGTGCGTCTGTAAAAGCCAGACCAGCAGTTGTCCGCCGTCCGGCAGGGCTTGCCGGGCAGCCAGCCGCATCTGTCCATCGACGGATTTCAGGCGCACCGCCGGGTTGTGCAGCGTGCAGATGAACACCCCGTCATCGCTCAGATGGGCGTGAATGCGTTGCAGCGCACGGCGTTGGTCGCCCTCAGCCGTAATCTCCGGGAACGCCTGGAACGGCAGGAAAATCTGCTTGAAGCGCCTGCCCAGATCGAAGTCGCGCACATCCAGATGATGCACCTCGGCTGTCAGATTGTGCGCGTCCAGTTTGTCGCGCAGCACGCGCAGCATGTCTGCCGAAAAGTCGATGCAGGTAACAGAGAATCCCGCCTGGAGCAGCGGCAGCGTCAGCCGCCCAGTACCCGCCATCAGTTCCAGGATGTCACCGCCGCGTTTACGTGCTTCGTCCAAGAAGAACGGCACATCGTAATCGGTCTTCACGAACGCATCGTACAATCCCGCGATGCGTGCATAGTGTGCTTCAGACATTCAGCCCCCTGGTATCCAGATTTCTTGACCTAGTGTAATGGGGTTCGTTACAATCGATCAATCATGCCGCATATGATGGTTCTATCGAGAGCGATACCGAATGCACATTCGCACATTTCGTTGGGAAGACCTGCCCGCGCTGGTCGAGATGATGAACCGTCACGCCGAGGCGCTGGGCAAATCCAGCCGCGTCACCGTCGAAGAAGTCGAACGGACGTGGCGCACACCGTACAATCACCCTGACCGCGATGCATTCGTGGCGGTTGGAGCCGATGGACAGATCATCGGTTACACCATCGCGGACATCCTGGATGACCCGCATCAAGCCTTCGGCGTGTATCAGGTGCTGTCGGGTAACCGCGCTGCGGGCAGCGTTCTGATGCAGGCAGCAAGTGACCACTTCCACGCGATGGCACTCGCGAACGCCGATCCCGATAAGCCGATCACGATGGACTGGCGCGTCACCTCCACGAATGCCGACGCGATCAGCCTGTGCGAGGAGCAGGGGTTCGAACAGGTGCGGCAGTTCTATACCATGCGAATTGCACTCGATCAGCCGCTCCCGGCAGCAGTGCTGCCACCCGGTTTCGCGCTGCGCCCGTTCACGCTGGACGATCTGGCTGCGGTGTATGATGCCAAGGTTGAGATGTTCCAGGATCACTGGGGCGACCAGCACGACCCGCTGCACGAATGGCGCAGCACGGTGGAAGCGCCGCACTTCGACCCCAGCCTGTGGTGGGTGGCCTATGCAGGCGACGCTATCGCGGGCATCGTCCTGAGCCAGCCGACGACCGCCGAAACAGCCTGGGTCGGCATCCTGGGCGTTCGGCGTGCCTGGCGCAAACAGGGATTGGCGCAGGCACTGCTGCAATTGTGTTTCGCGGAATATCAACGGCGCGGGCTGCGCGAGGTGTTCCTCGGCGTCGATAGCAACAGCCAGACCAACGCCGTCAAGCTTTACCAGCGCGCCGGAATGCACATCCACCAGACCGTGCTGTACTATCGCCAGTATCTGCGACGCACAGAATCGTAGGTTTCGCCATCAACAAAAAAGGGCGCACAAGCCGTGCACCCCTGCAACCTCTGCCGTATCCGACACGCCATCTGTTTAGAATATGCCGCGTGTGGAAATTGTGCCGAGCCGTGCGTTAGTCCTCGCCGGAAGCCGCTGCCGGATAGTGCTGCTGCGGCCAGAACAGGCGGAAAAACGGGTTCTCGCGCGATTCCATGTGGTCGATGAAGCTCACCAGCACGAAACCGATCACGGCGATCAGTAGAGCGATGAAGAACTCACCGGAAGCGAAGTTAGGCATCGTCGCTGTGCGGACGATTTCCTCAACGCCCTCGACTGTCACCGTGCTTTCGATCTGCCAGGGCCAGACCGCGCGCAGCGAACCGACGACGAGGCCGATCAGCACGGCAATCGTCACCTGCGGATACTTGCCCAGCACCCAGCTCAGGATGCGTGAAAACAATCCGATACCGATGACACATCCCGCGGCCAGGATGATCAGCGGCGGCAGGTTGAGATCGCGCACGGAGTTGAGGATGTATTCGTACTGTCCCAGCACGAGCAGAATCGACGAGCCGGAAATACCCGGCAGAATCATCGCCATGATTGCCACGAAGCCGCTGAAGAAGATCGTCAACGGATCGTGCGAACCTTCCGAGGGTACCAGGCCGACGATGATGAACGCGCCTACCGCACCCGCGATCAGCGCGCCGATGTTCAGCGGCGTCCAGTTCTTGAGCTTGGCGCCCACTGCGATGGCCGAGGCGACCACCAGCCCGAAGAAGAAGGCGAACAGGTTAACGCGCTGATTTTCCATCAGGTAACTGACCAACCGGGCGAGCGTGAACACCGCCGTCAGGATACCCAGGCCCAGGGTGATCAGGAAGCGCCAGGGCACATGCTCCTGTATCCCCTTGATGTCGAATTTCAGCACTAGTTTGAGCAGGTCAAAGTTGAACGACTTGATCGCGTTGAGCAGGTCGCTATAGATACCACGTACAAAAGCCACTGTGCCACCAGAAACACCCGGTACAGTATCAGCCGCGCCCATACCGACGCCCGTCAGATACAAGGTGATATGGTCGCGCAGCGTCTTGGGCTGACGCGTCTTGTTATCCATGCAAGTTTCTCCTAAAAATCCCCACTACACAAAAAAGATGACGGTACTGATGAGCGACTGAAGTCCGTGCCCAGCCATCAATGCCGCGCCAAACAAGGCCGCGAAATAGGCTGCCGTAGCGATCATCGTCGCATAACCTGCCAGGACGAACCAACCATCGCGCTGCAACATGCCCGCCGCCAGCAGCAGAATCGCCAACGCGGGCAGCGTGTTCGAGAACGGAATCAGCCCAATCGGCACCATCAGCAGCAGCGCGCACAGCACGAGGATGAAACCATTCAGGCGGTTGACCGTCGCGCCATGCGTCAGCACCAGCACGCGCGGGCGAACCAGCTTGTCCAGCCGACCGAAAAGGCGCGCGGCTTTGTGCATGGCGGGCAGCAGATGCGCCGTCGCGATGCGCGTTCGCATCAGGCGGGCGGGCAGCCAGGGTACGCGGTTGAGCGCCACGCCTGCACCGATCAGCGTGATGAGCAGACCGAAGACCGTGCTGACGCCCGGTATCGAGACGGGCAGCAGAAACGGCACCGTCAGGAACATGCAGAAGACCAGCAGCCCCTGCTCGCCAATGCGTTCAAATAACTCTCGCAGCGTAATGTGTTCGCTATCAATGGATTGAGCCGTAGCGGTGAGGGTTTCGGCCAGGCTCTTTTCGGGGTTGTGCAGTTCAACAGACGTCATTGCAACTCCTTGTGTAAAGTGTAATCAATGAAAGACGGCAGTCAGCCCCCCTCAGAACTGACCGCCGTCGCGGGAATAACGAACTAGCGCGGTTGGCCAGGATGCGACGCAACAGCCGAACCACGACCGAGCAGCTTCCTGATCTGACCGCGCAAGGCATCGCGGCTTTCCTTCTCTTTCAGCAGATGATATACGCCCGGCGCGACCGAGATCAGCACGATCAAGGCGACAATGGGCAGCAGATACTTGTCGATGTTCTCCGGGCCGATGATCGCCGCCAGGAAATAACCGGCAACGGTCACGCCAATCGCCCACAACAGACCGCCGACCAGGTTGAACGCGACGAAGCGCTTGTAATCCATCTCGCCGATACCTGCCACAATGGGGGCGAAGGTGCGGACAACAGGCATGAAGCGCGCCAGCACAATAGCCTTGCCACCATGCTTCTCATAGAAGTCCTGGGCTTTGCGCACATTCTTCTGGCTGAACAGGAACGAGTCCTCACGCTGGAAGAGCTTACGCCCGACGCGGCGACCAAAAGCATAACCTACGCTGTCACCGATCACGGCAGCCAGGAAGCAGCCAATCGCCAGCAGCGGCAGTGAGAAAAATGAGGTCTCGGCTGGGAGTCCCAGCTTGACCAATAGTTCCTGGCTGGCCGGAGACGCCAGAAAACCCGCCGTGAACAGCAGGCTGTCGCCAGGTAGGAAGAAACCGATCAGCAGTCCCGACTCGGCAAAGATGATGCCAAAGATCATCAGGTAGCCGATGCTTGGCCCATACTGAACGATGAACTCGATCATGGATGTGTACATTCCTTCTACTACGCGGGGCGGTGGTGCATCGCCCAATTCGCGATTGATTCAACCAGACAGGCCTTACGTCTGGCTATCAAACCATAGTATAGATGCGAATGGGAGATCGCAAGTCTAAAGCTTTTCAGGGGATATTCACAAGTACGGTCAGCGCCACACGAGCGTCACAACACATCAAGCTGTGTTTCGGCGGCTTTGGCGGCGTCATCGACCATGCCCAGGCGCATGAAGATCATCATGGCGTGCTGCAACTTGCGCGCTGCCGTCATCTGCCGTCCACGCCGCGCCAGGCTCTTGGCGTGGGCGAACATCGTGCGGGCAATTTCACCCTCAGCCTGGATTTCCTGAAAGGCCTCGGTGGCGGACTGGTAGTACATATCAGAGTCGCTGATGTAGCCGTTGCCGCTGGAGCCTGGCCCCGGCGTGGCGCTGAGCGCTTCGGCCATCGCGCGATTGGCATAGCCGCGTTCGAGTGGGCGTCCGACCTGCTCAGCAATCTTGAGCGCCTTCTGGGCCTCGCTGGCGGCTTCGGCAAACTGCCCTTGTGCCAGGAAAAGCTGCGTCATGGCGTGATACAGCTCGCACAGCAGCGCGGTGCGTTCCGGCGAGTCGTACTCCAATTGGCGCGCCAACTGCCCACAGGCCAACAGATCAGCGCGGGCGGCTTCCAGGTTGCCCATGCTCAGCAGCATCTGTCCCCGGTTGCCGATTGCCAGGGCGCTGGTATGCAGGTCATTGAGCGTAATCAGCGTCTCGTAGGCGCGGTCGAAGAGCGTCCGTGCGCGGTTGAAGTCACCCTTGTAACGATAGGCCTCGCCGACGTTGAGATCACAAATGGCGATGCGGCGCAGGTTGCCAAGCTGGCTAAAGAGCGCCCGCGCACGTTCGTCGTGCAGGATGCTGTTGTTCATGTTACCGCGATAATGTTCCATGAAGGCCAGGAACTGCTCGGCGCGCGCCTGGTTGGCACGGTGGCGAGCTTGCTGTGCCTGTTTGCGCAGCGCGGTGAGCTGCTCACGGGCAGTCTCGTAGCTGATATCGCGGTTCTCCCACGCATCGAGGATGCCAAGCCCTTGTGCCTCGAAATCTGGCTGCGGCTCAAAATCAGCGGGATGCTGGTGGTTCAAGCGGGAACCCTTCGTAGTTGGTCACATAGAAAAGGTGATGCGAGTGGAGTATTATACGGATGCGCCTACGCAGCGACAATTGTCAGATGTCATTGATGCAACGCTCGCAATCCAGCCTATGCGGGCTGTATAATTCACGTTTCCAAGTTTGAACGCAACGAGGGGAATTATGTCTCAGAGCCGCCTACAGGAACTGCGCGCCCAGGTTGACGGGATCAACCTGCAAATACTCGAACTGTTGAACCAGCGCGCCAACATCGTCTCCGAAATCGGTCAGGTGCAGCAGCAGATGGGCGTCTCGTTTTACGACCCACAGCGCGAAGCCTTCATGCTCAACATGCTGGAACAGAACAACAAGGGGCCGTTCAGCAACGAAACGATCAAGGCGCTCTTCCGCGAGATTTTCCGCGCGTCGATGGCGCTGGAAGAGAAAGAAGCCCGCGCCAAGATTCTGGTGCAGCGCAAGACGCCCGACCAGCGCACGGTCATCACCATGCCGGACGGCGTGACGCAGATCGGCAATGGCGCCTTCAGCGTGATCACCGGCTCGTGTGCCATCGAAAGCTACGAGCAGATGGACACGGTGGCGGCGGCGATGGCGCAGCGCGGCATCAAGTTCATGCGCGGCATGGCCTACAAACCGCGCACATCCCCTTACGACTACCAGGGCATGGGCGAAGAGGGTCTGAAGATCGCCCGGCAGGTCGCCAATAAGTATGGTATGTACGTGGTCAGCGAGATCATGGACAAAAGCCAGATCGAGATGTTCTCCGATTATGTGGATGTGTTCTGGGTCGGCGCGCGCAATATGCAGAACAGCTTCCTGCTCAAGGCGCTGGGCAAGATTCGCCAGCCCATCATCCTCAAGAACGGCCTGGCCTCGACGCTGGAAGAATTCCTCTACGCCGCCGAGTACATCGTCAGCAGCGGCAACCCCAACGTGATCCTGATCACGCGCGGCATCCGCACCTACGAGAAATGGACGCGCAACACGCTCGACCTGGGCGCGATTGCCGTGCTGAAACTCGAATCGCACCTGCCTGTCGTCGTCGATATTTCACACTCGGCGGGCCGCCGCGACATCGCTATCCCGATGGCGAAGGCTGCAAAAGCGGCTGGCGCGGACGGGCTGATGGTCGAAATCCACCCGAACCCACCCGTCGCGATGAGCGATGCTAAGCAGCAGTTGACGCTGCCGCAGTTCAACGAAGTGATGGACGCGCTGGCGTAATGCGCCGACTGATCATCTGTATCATCAGCGCCGGGCTGCTGTGCATCCTGGCGCTCTCCGGCATCCGCGCGCAAGACGTCGCGGATGTTTCGTTTTTCCGAGGTGACACATCCGGCAGCGGTCTGTATGACGCGCCTGCCCTGCGCGTTAAACCGGTTCTGCGCTGGAGTTTCGCCATCCCGCGCCCGGTACGCACGACGCCCGCCGTGACAGATGAACGAGTCTATGCGGGCAGCGAGAACGGCATCCTCTACGCCATCGCGCGCGAGACCGGCACAGAGGTCTGGCGCTTCGAGACGGACGAACCGATTGTCTCGACGCCTGCGGTGGTGGACGATCTGCTGGTCGTCGGCGGGCTGGATGGCAATGTCTACGCGCTGGACGCCGCGACGGGCAGCGAACGCTGGCGTTACGAGACGGCGCGCGAGGTATATTCATCGCCCGTCATCTCGGAGGGCGTCGTGTACATCGGCGGGTTGGATGGCAGCCTGTACGCGCTGGATGCCGCGACGGGCACCCTGGTCTGGCGGTCGGAGATCGGCGGGCAGGTGTGGTCATCACCCACGCTGGCCGACGGCGTGGTCTTCGTCGGCAGCCGCGCCAACACGCTGAGCGCGTTGGATGCAGCGACAGGTGCGTTAATCTGGTCGTTCGCAGCTGAGGGATGGATTGACGCCACTCCGGCGGTCATCGAAGACACGGTTTACGCGGGCAGCCACGACGGAAACTTCTACGCGCTGGACGCGACGACGGGTGAGATGCGCTGGTCGTTCGCGGCGGGCAGCCCGATCTACGCCTCAGCAGCGCTGGCGGATGGGCGCGTCTACAGCTACAGCCACGACGGCAACCTGTTTGCGTTGGACACGGCGACGGGCACGTTGTTGTGGCAGTTTGACCTCGGCGAACCGGCTTATGCCTCGCCCGCGCTGGCCGATGGGGTGCTGTATGCCGTCAGCGAAAAGGATGGCCTGCTGTATACGCTGGACGCGGCGACGGGCACAGAACTGTGGCGCTATCAGACCGGGCGGCAGGGCGATTTCCGCTCGTCGTCAGCCGTGCCATATGGAGATACGCTGTATGTGGGCAGCAATACGGAAGGCGTGGTGGCGCTTGGCGGGCAAGCAGGCTGACCCGTTCGCCGGGCACAACATCAGCGTGCGCCGCCAGCACCGCCGCAGCATCATGATGCGTGCCGTGCCGGGTGGCTTCGAGGTGTTCATCCCGCTGTGGATGAAGCCCAACGACCGCCGTGTGCGCACCTTCATCGAGCAGGGGCTGGCGAAGCTGGGCGGCGCGGCGCGGCCTGTCCCCCCGGTGCTGACCCCGCGCGAGGAGATCATCGCGATGGTGCGGACATGGGCGGCACGCATGGGCGTCGAGCCGGGGCGCATCACCTTCCGCGAGATGACGCGCAAATGGGGTTCGTGTTCCACCACGACCAACATCACGCTGAACACACGCCTGACCTGGCTGCCCGCGCGGCTGGTCGAATATGTGGTGGTGCACGAGCTGGCGCACCTGAAGGTGTTCAATCACGGCGCGGCGTTCAAGGCGCTG
>JAEUQX010000172.1 GCA_016788625.1 Anaerolineae bacterium | reverse complement strand
CCCCGGCTGGCCTCCACCGCGCGCAGCACGTCATTGAGCACGCCCGCGCTGGCCGTGTCCGCGCCGTCGCTGAGCAGCACCACCGCGCGAATGCGGTCGCTGTCGGTCTCCTGGTTGAGCTGCGTGACCACCTGGGTCATCGCGTCGAACAGCGCCGTGCCGCCATTGGCGCGCAGCCCGCTGATCGTGCTGCTGAGCGTGCTGCGGACGGTCTCGAAGCGTTCCAGGGGCACCCGCACATCAACCACATCGCTGAAGGTCGTCAGCCCGACGCGGTTGGTGGCTTCCATCTCATCCAGGAAGCGCAGCGCGGCCTGCTGTGCCTGCCCGATCTTGTCCTCGTCCAGCATCGAGCCGGAAACATCCATCAGAATCACGATGTCGGCCTGCTTCTTGACCACCGACCAGCTTTCCTGAATCGAGATGATCACGTCCGCCGAGGGCACATCCAGCACAGTGCTCGGCCCTTCGACCGTCACGCCGTTTTCCGGCACGAACGGGAAGCCCAACTGCACGTTCGGATTGACCGGGCGGAAGCCTTCGCTCATGATGATCTGCTGCTGCGGTTCAAGCAGCACGTACTGTGTGAAAAGCTGCGCGCCCGCCGCCTGTTCCGGCGTCACCCAGTCGGCGTTGACGATGCCGAAGGGATGCTCGTGCCAGAAGGTACCTTCCTTCGGGTAGAGCGCCACCAGCTTTTCCGGCGGCTGGTACTGTGTCAGCCCGCGATTGACGTAAATGAGGTCGTTCTCTTCCAGCGCCACGAAGTCGAGGTAGTTCGGCCCCTGGGCGATGTATTCCTTGAACTCGGTCGTGCGGCGCGAGTAATGCCGAATGAGCTGTTCGATCTCGCGCACACCCGCCTGCACTGCATCCTGGCGCACCACATCGGCGGTCAGTTCGCGCCCGGTGAAACCTGTCTGGCGCGCCGCTGCGTAGAACTCGGCGATCAGCGACGACAGCCCGGTTGAGCTGACGAACGGGTCGGTGTGGCCGTAGTACACCGTGCGGCGGCAGTTGGGGATGCCGTAATCGCACCAACCGTTCGGGCTTTGCAGCACATCGATCAGTTCTTCCCAACCGATCTCGTCATATCCAACCTTGTCGCGGATAGCCTGCAAGCGGCTCTCCCAGATCGCCATCACGACGGGCGCGTTGGCAGTCGGCTGGATGTTCGCCAGGTCAAAGAGGTTGCGCCCGCTGCGTTCGTTCGCCAACGCCAGCCAGTGACTCACCGATGGCTGGAAGATCACGGGTTTGGAGACATTCTGGTTATTGGGCGCGATGATCGCGTTAACGATACCTTCCATCACCGTGCCGGACGAGCCGCCCGCGCCGTTGGTCGGGTCGGTCACGAAAACCGGGCGCTCGGCGCTGCCATAATTCTGCCCGGTCACCGGGTTTTTGCCCTGCGACGAGAGCAGGTTGAACGACTCGATGATGCGCGGCATATACTGCGCGGATTCCGGCGCATAGATGATGCTCACGTCTACCGCGTTGGATGGACGGCTGATACCGGGCGTGCCACCCGTTCCACTGCCTGCGCCATCACACGCGGTCAGCAGCGCCGCCAGCAGGAGCAGCAGCGCGATCATATACCTGGGAGTCTTCATGAACCAAACCTCCTTTAAAAGGCTCGATAGTTGTGGGCGGTCATGGACTGTCCACGTTCGCTCATTCCAGCTCGGCGGCCCACCTGGCGTATCGCCATTATGATTTATACGTGTTCCTCAACTTATCGTAGCGTGCAAGCGTATCTGGCGCAACGCGATTCGGGTGAACCAAACAGCCCATAGCGCGAACATCGAAACACGCATCCGTTTTCATAGTGGACTACCTCACGCCGCCGGAAATCGCTGTGGTCGGCGCCGCCCCGCCTGTGCTGGCGTCATGCCTGAAGAGCAGTGGAACAGAATTGTCATTACAAACGATACAGCCCGCCTCGGACATATTCCCCCGTTGACGGGCTGGTGGAGACTGTATAAGCTCTCGATGGAGTCGTCTGACAATGCTCCAGGAGCGTTGTGCATGTGATGGAGATGAGGGTGCTTAGCTGTACGCGGCGGTGCGGCGCATCTGCGGCGTCAGGTCACGGTGATTCGAGCGGATTTCCCAAACGCGCAGCGCCGCCTCGCGCTGAATCTTGACATCCATCTTGGACTGCCCAAGCTTGCGGTCGGGGAAATAGATCGGCACTTCCTTGATTTTGAAGCCCAGTCGATAGGCGATGTAGGCCAGTTCAACCTGGAAGACATAACCATTGGCGCGCACCCGGTCGAGGTCGAGGCCAATCAGCGTCTCGCGTTTCCAGGCACGATAGCCGCCCGTCGCGTCCACGACCGGGAAGCCCAGCACAATCGGGATGTAGACGCGGTTGGCGAAGCCGCTCAGCGCCTTACGATACAGACTCCAGGTTTCATCCACGCTGCCGCCGCGCACATAGCGCGAACCCAGCACCAGATCATGCGTCTGTAATCCGGCCAGCAGATCGGGGATATACTTCGGCTGGTGCGAGAAGTCGCAGTCCATCTGTACGATGTAGTCCGCGCCCAGCTCCAGCGCCTTCTTGAACCCGGCAATATAGGCGGGTCCAAGCCCGGCTTTCTGCGTGCGATGCAGGACGTTGATGCGACCAGGATGCTTCATCGACAGGTCGTCGGCGATCTGCCCGGTGCCGTCCGGGGAATTGTCATCCACCACGAGGATGTTCAGGTTATCGACCTTCAGGTCGAACAAAGCATCCACCATTAGCGGCAGAGTCTTCGCTTCGTTATAGGTCGGCAGGACAACGACCGTCTTCGGCATTTGATCCCTCCATCGAATGCAGCCAGTATTTTGCTTTATTGTACGACAAGGTTGTGGCGCATAACGCTTGTCAATTATTGATAGTTGCTTGCAACATGCTTAAGGTTCACACAAGTGATGTGTTCAGTTGCTGCACTTTACGTTAACATGCCTGTCCTTGCAATGGCCGAACAGCCTTGGCCGTGCATGAAAAAGCTGTGAAAAGGGGCATCATGGGCACAATTCTGACGCTTGAAGCGGCGCAGTTGGCACGCGCTGAACTGCGCGCGAGCGGGGCGCGGCTGGTCTTCACCAACGGTCACTTCGACCTGCTGCACGTCGGCCATCTCGATTACCTGGAGAAGGCACGCGCGTGCGGCGATGCGCTCTACCTGGGGCTGAACGGCGACGCCAGCACACGGCGGCTCAAAGGCGCTGGCCGCCCGCTCGTCCCCGCCGATGAACGCGCGCGTTTGCTGGCCGCGCTGCTGCCCGTCACAGCCGTGATCATCTTCGAGGACGATACCGCCGACGGGCTGATCCGCGCGTTGCAGCCGGATGTCTACGTTAAGGGCGGCGACTACGCCAATAAGACGCTGCCGGAGCGCCCGACGGTCGAGGTTTACGGCGGACAGGTCGTGCTGATCGACTATCTCCCCGGTCACAGCACCACTGAACTGATCGCGCGCGTCAAAGCGCTGCCATGAAGAGCATAAAATTTCTGTTACATCCTCAATCGTTTATTGCAAAGTGGAGAAAATGCGTTATCGTTAGACTAAATTAACGCAAAGTCAACACTTGCAAACCTGGGGACAGCCACATGAGCGCCAGCAAGACCGCCAAGCAATACGCCAAGATGATCTGTGACTACATGCAGAAGATGCCGGATTACTACGCCGACGACCCGCAGGAAGTCCAGGACGCGCTTGGGCTGAGCGCGGACGAATTCAAGCTCGGTCTGGAGTGGTGTATCGAGCGCAAGATCATCACCTTGAGCAAGGATGGCGCTCAGGAGAACGTGAACGACAGCAGTGCCGGGTCACGCGCCGAAGCCGCCGAGTCCGCCGCAAGCAAGGAAGCCAGCACTGCCGAAGTGCCCGCCGTGCAGGCCTCGGCTGAACCTGCCGTCGAGGAAGAGACCAGCGAGTCCCCGGCTATCCAGGTCTTCACGGGCGACGAGGATGAGTCCGCCGAACTCGCGGTGGCGTAAGACTGGCTACACCCTCGGTGATTTCCCCGTCAGGCGCGTGAACAACTGGTACCCGATCCAGCGGAACGGCTCCGGCGGTATCGGTATGTAGCGCGCCTGATAAAACGGCAGCCCATGCCAGCGTTCGTCATCCCCCGAATACAGATCCGTTAAGACTTCGCCCGCCACATTCGCCAACGTGACTCCGTGCCCGTTATAACCAATCGCATAGTAGATGTTGCGCTCATGCCCGGTCACGCCCATCAGCGGCACGCGGTCGAGCGTGATGCCCAGCGTGCCCGTCCAGCGGTAAGCGATGGGCAGCGACGCGCTGCCGGGCAGGTAGTCGCGCATCGTCTGTTCGATGGCGCGGTACGAACGCGCCGCCGACCCTGGCAGGCCGGGATAGGCCGTGCGGTTTTTGAACAGGTAGGCATACGACTGGTTGCTGCCGCCGCCGAAGACGATGTGGCCTTCGTTGGTCAGCGTCGAATAAGCGATACGGTCGAGGTCGTCTGAATAACCTGCGAAGCGCTGCCAGCCCAGTTCGGTGCGCTGCTCGGCGCTCAGCGGCGCGGTGGCGAAGACGTGCGAGTGCAGCGGGAAAAGCGCATCACGGAAGTATCCCAGCTTGCCCGTATAGCCGTTCGTGCCCAGCACAATCGCCTTCGCGCGCACCTCGCCGCCCGGCGTGGTCAGCGTCACCTCGCCGCCCTCGCGAATGCTCAGCACCGGCGTATCCTCGTAAATCTCCACACCCTGTTCCAACAGCACAGGCCGCAGCCCGCGCACATACTGCGCGCCGTTGATCTGCCCAGAATTGGGGTCTTCCACTGCGCCGTGTACCCCGTGCAGATTCAACTGCCCTTTCAGCGCCGCCGCGTCCAGGTAGCGCGAGGGTATACCAATCTGCTGGTGGAACTCGGCTTCGGCATGGGCGTCCTCGGCACGCTGAGCGTCGGTATAGGCCGTAATCGTGCCGTCGTAGCGATGGCTGACGGGCAGGTTGTGACGCTGAATGATCTCCAGAATGGTCCTGATGCCCGCGTGCGTCGTGTTGTAAATGCGCGCCGTCGTCTCCGCGCTGTGGTCGGTCACGCCCGTCACCCAGTTGAGCAGCATCCCGCCGTTGCGCCCGCTCGCGCCGTTCGCCAGCGCACGCGCCTCCAGCAGCACAAC
>JAEUQX010000488.1 GCA_016788625.1 Anaerolineae bacterium | reverse complement strand
GTCTGGTTAATCGTCGTCTCGGACATTCTGGTTCACACGCCCTATCATTAGCCGTCTAAGTAAATCTACAAAAGAAAGGCTCTGGTGTCAACCGTCATCGTCTTGGGAGAGAGCATTCCCGCCCTCTCCCACAGGTATCGCACGTCAGACCAGCGCCTCTTGTGCGCCAATCGCTGCCTTGAGGAAGCGTTTGACCGTCTGCACCGGGATGGCGAAGCCAACATCAGGGCCAGTGATCATCGTATTGATGCCAACGAGCTGCCCCGCCGCGTTCACCAGCGGCCCGCCAGAATGACCGGGGCGCATGTGCAGGCTGAGCGCAATCCATTCACGGCCTGTACGCATTTCCGGCAGATCAGCCCCCGCGCCAATGACCACGCCCGATGTGATCGCCCCCTGCACACCCCAGGGATGACCGACGGCCATCACCCACTGGCCGGGGCGCAGATCACGCGAGTCACCCAGCGCAATTGTGGGCAGCCCGGAGGCCTGCACCGCCAGCGCCGCCAGATCCTGATCTTCGTCATAGGCGATAGTCTCGCTGGGCAGCGTGCGGCCATCCGGCAGCGTGACCTTCAGATTGTGATGCCCGCGCACGACATGTGCGTTGGTGATGATCAGGCCGTCGCTGTGCCAGATCGTGCCCGCGCCCGCGCCGCGTCCGTTGCTGATCTGTACCAGGCTGGCGCGCACCTGTTCGACGTTCGCGGCCAAGCGGTCGTTAAGCTGTTGCAGAACATCCATCATTGCATGTTCCCTCTTCGTAACGTGTCTGAATTAGCTGCGTTCGCCGATGGTGACCGACAGGTCGTGCACCTGCCCGCCGCGCACGATCTGGACAGGGACTGCCGCGCCGATGCGCGAACCACTCAGCACGCCGAGCAGATCGTCCATATCTTCCACGCGGTGTCCATCAAGCGAAACGATGGTGTCGCCCAGGTACAGACCAGCCTTCTCTGCCGGGCTTTCCTGTTCGACCGAAACAATCAGCGCGCCCGTCTTCTGGTTCAACTGTTCCGCGACCGGGTTGGGCAGCCGCGCGGGCTGGATGCCGACACCGAGGTAGCCCCGGCGCATCCGGCCATGCTTGAGCAGGCTCTCGACCACATGCAGCACCGTCGGCGTCTGGATTGCCAGGCTGACGCCGCGCATCAACGCCGAGGAGTTGATGCCCAACACCTGCCCGTTCACGCCGACGAGCGGGCCACCAGAGAAGCCGGGGTACATGACGACATCCGTCTGCACGAAATACTTGTTTTCCGCCTGGTTGTGGTTCAGCGCGCTGACGACGCCCAGCGTGGCTTGCAGGTCACTGCCAGGACGACCGACAGCCAGCGCCAGATGCCCGACGCGCACATCGGCAGGGGCAGCCCAGGGCGACGCGGTCAGCCCGCTGGCTTCGGCGCGCAGCACGGCGATGTCGCTGTTCGGGTCACGCCCGACGAGCGCAGCGTGAACTTCACTGCCGTCCGGCAGACCAACGCGGATTTTGTCCTCGATCTCGACGACATGATGCGAGGTGACGATCAGGCCATCGGCGGACCAGATCACACCGCTGGCCGGGAGGCGGCGGCGCGCGGCCACCTTAACGACACTTTTGCCAACCTGTTCAACCGCGCCAGCCATGGCGTCGGAGAGAGTCTGGAGAATATCGGACATGATGTACTCCTTGAAAGTCGCGTCGTGGGGATGCGGGCGTCGCATCCCCATTCTGCGATGGATTTGGGACAAGACGACACGCATATCATCGCATAGCCGCGCCGTGAAGCCATCCATCGTTGGTAGAGGAGCAAACTAGCCGAAAGGATAGGGCAAATTCCGCCCTTGCAAAGACCGCGTAAAGCCGTATACTTAATTTCAACGGGCAATTAGCTCAATTGGCAGAGCACTCCTTTGACGTGGGAGGGGTTAGAGATTCGAGTTCTCTATTGCCCACAACGAAAACATCCGGCAGACACCGGATGTTTTTTATTCGCGCTTACGGCATTTGCAGAATGAAAACGAGGTGATCAGGCCTGACCACCCCGTACCATTTCTGCGGACTAATGCACGCCGTTGCTGCCATTGCCCCCGTTCGGCTGGAGCGCCAGCGGTGGGCGGGTCTTCAGGAAATCGTCGCGCGCCGCAAGCTGTTCCTTCAGCCCCAGATACGAACGGCGCAGCATCTCCAGCGAGAGCGTATCGCCATCCTCGTAAGCCACCTGGGTCAGCGCGTGTACCGCCACTTCGCGGATGAACGCGCCGGGATAGCCTGTCAGTTCTGGCACCAGCGCGCGGTGTTCGTCGCGCCACAGCACGCCGACATACTGCCGCAGCATCGCCTCGGCATCCACCTGGGTCTTGGCCTCCGGGATGATGAAGATGCGATCGAGGCGGCCAGGGCGCTTGAGGATACGTTCGTCAATCGCCTCCGGGTAGTTGGTCGTGGCGATCAGCAGCGTACCCTGCTGATTGATCGGCGCTTCGGAACCGTCCAGCACGTTCAGCACCAGCGCCTTTTCCTCGCGGTGCAGGTAGGCGTCCAGCTCTTCCAGCAGGATCATCGAAGGCAGCGCGGAGTTGGCCGCGATTGACAGCGCCTGCTCGATCTTGTCGAAGGTCGCGCCGTGCTGCTGCCCCGGCTCCCGCTGCGCGCTGGAGACATAGATCACCAGG
>JAEUQX010000486.1 GCA_016788625.1 Anaerolineae bacterium | reverse complement strand
GTATTACCCGCTGTTGGTCGCGTTGGCGGCGCTGGCGCTGGTGGCGAACGTCTGGTTCATCTGGGTGATGCTGATCCTGTTCTTCGGACGCATGTATGCCACGCCGCTCGACATGATTACCCCGCTGGACGGGCGGCGGCGTGTGCTGGCGGTCTTCACGCTGCTGGTCTTCGTGCTGATCTTCGTGCCGTTCCCGCTGGCACAGCAGTTGCCCGCAGCCGACCCCGTTGATGTGCCGCGCGATGCGGCCTTGTTACTCGTTGCAGCCGTGTTGGCGCGCTTAACCCGAAAGTAGACGACATCATGCCACTGGAAGCGATTGTCTTTGACATGGAAGGCGTACTGATGGACTCCGAGGGCTATTGGACGCTCTCGCGCGAGGAGTTCGCGGCGGCGCATGGCAAACGCTGGACGATGGACGACCAGCGCCAGGTGATGGGGCGCAACACGGTCGAATGGGCGCGCATCATGCGCGAACGGCTGGCGCTCGATATGACGCTGGAAGCGATCGTGGACGAGGTGATCGCGCTGGTGATCGGCCACTACGAGGCGCAGTTCCCGGCACGCCCCGGCGCATTGGAAGCGGTGCGCCTGGCCGCGACGCGCTACCCGGTAGCGCTGGCCTCCGGCTCCCCGACGGCGGTGATCGACCATGTGATGCAGCGCAGCGGGCTGGCGAGCGTCTTCTCTGTGATTGTCTACGGCGACACCATCTCCAATGGCAAGCCTGCACCGGACATCTACAACGAGGCGCTGCGGCGGCTGAACGTCCCGGCGTCGCGCGCGCTGGGCATCGAGGATTCCGCCAATGGTGTGCGGGCGCTGCACAACGCGGGCATGTGGATTGTCGCCGCGCCCAGCCCCGGCTTCAGCCTCGCGCCCGACGTGCTGGCGCTGGCGCACGCCAAGATCGACTCGCTGGAGGACTTCACGCTGGAACTGGCCGAACGCATCGCGGGGTAAACCGGCAGGTTTCGGTCAGTGACTCGAACCTGAAGGAGAATTGATGCATACGATTCAAGCAGATTTTGATCGGATTGCTCGTTTAGAGGATTTGCGATGGAATCACAATCGCCACTACCATCCTTTTCTCCTTCGACAGCTTCCCTCACGACTTGTTGAAGCGCTAGATGTCGGTTGTGGGCAGGGTGATTTTGCTCGCCTGTTAGCTCTGCGAGCTGAGCGCGTCCTCGCGATAGATTTATCGCCTGAAATGATACAACGCGCAAAGGAACAGTCTGCTCAACACCCGAATATCCGTTATCAGGTCACTGACGTAATGGCCTGGGAATGGCCAACAGATCAGTATGATTGCATCGTCTCCATTGCAACCCTGCATCATCTTTCGCTGGCAGATGTGCTCATTCATATGAAAGATGCATTGAAACCGGGTGGTACGCTGCTTGTACTCGACTTGTTCCATCAGGACGGCGTTACGCTCAGGGATTTCATAGCGGTTGTCGCAAGTGCTTCCCTCAAGTTCCTGAAGAATGGGCGTTTACGTGAGCCTGCGGCATTGCGTGCAGCGTGGGGCGCGCACGCCAAACATGATCACTATTTGCCACTATCAGAGATCCGCGAAATCTGCGCGTCTATTCTGCCCGGAGCTTGCGTGCAGCAGCATTTGTTGTGGCGCTATTCGATAGTCTGGAAGAAACCTTGAATGCGTGTTGGCGCGGACTGAAGCTGGCAGGGTGAGATTAAGGCTCACGTTGTGATTAGGCAAGACATCGCACGGACAGCACAAGGACGCCCCCAACAACTGGGATTACCCGCTGCAAGACGGCCTGGGCAGCGTGCGCGGCGTGGCCTCCAACACTGCTGCCGTGCTGGAAAGCCGCAACTACGAGCCATTTGGGATGGGTTTCGGCGCGACGGGCACGAGCCAGACGCCCTACGGTTTCACGGGCGAGCCGACCGACAGCAACGGCCTGGTGTACCTCCGCGCGCGCTACTACAGCCCGGCGCTGGGCGTGTTCGCCAGCCTAGATCCATTGGAAACCCCAAATCGGTATTCATATGTAAGTGGAAATCCGGCAAATCGTGTAGATTTCACGGGAATGTTCGACTGGTTCACACTCACTACTCAACATGGAGACTGCATATACTGTATTGCTCGCGAGGGTTTACAAGGGCCAAATACAACTAACCAGCAATTATTTGATTTCACCAACTTGATATTGTCAAATAATTCATTTCCTCCTCTATACTGGCGACCAGAGGGGGATCTGGGAGTCTATGCACAAGCTACTCTGAACATTCCAAACACTGATATTGTGTTTACAGGCCAGAGTGGGATCTACAAAAACACGTATCTGAGTTGCCCCTGCGGAAACCCGGGTCTAATAGTTACTCCACCTACAAGCACTCCAATACCCACTCAACCTCCTACTGTGACGCCACTGCCAACTGTTCCAC
>JAEUQX010000475.1 GCA_016788625.1 Anaerolineae bacterium | reverse complement strand
GGTAGACAGCACAACGCTGCTGATGCACCTCGACAGACGCGGTATCGCGGCCAGCGGCGGTTCGGCCTGCAAGACGGGGAATCCGGAACCGTCGGAGGTGCTGCTGGCGATGGGTTATTCACATGAAGCCGCTCTGGGTGGATTGCGGCTGACTGTCGGGCTGCAAACGAGTGAAGATGACATCGAATACACGGTCAACGTATTGGTGGATGTCGTGCAACGGCTGCGGAAGTTGAATCGTGAGATGGTATCGTGAGCAATAAAGCTGATGTACGTGTTGTGGTGGCGATGAGCGGCGGCGTGGATAGTTCCGTTGCGGCGGCGCTGCTGCGCGAAGAGGGATATGATGTCGTCGGCATGATGATGCGGCTGTGGTCTGAAGAGACGGTGGCAGGTGGGGCGCACAATCGCTGCTGCACGCCGGATCAGATGGCCGACGCGCGTCGCATCGCGGCGAAGCTGGGTATCCCCTTTTACGTGCTGGATACCAAAGATGTGTTTCGCAGCACCATCGTCGAGTTCTTCATTGACCAACACCGCGAAGGGGTAACACCCAACCCCTGCATGGAATGCAATCGTCATATTCGCTTCACCTACCTGCTGAATAATGCCCTGGCGATGGACGCGGATTACCTGGCGACGGGGCACTACGCGCGTATTTCGCAGGACAGCATGGGTGAGTTTATTCTGCGGCGTGGGCTTGATGAACATAAGGATCAGAGCTATGTGCTCAGCGTGCTGGGGCAGGATCAACTGCGCCACGCGCTGTTTCCAGTTGGGGAGTACAGCAAGCCTGTTGTGCGCGAACTGGCCGCGAAATATGGGCTTCCTACAGCGAGCAAGAAGGACAGTCAGGACTTGTGTTTCATCGGCGACAACAACTACCGCCGCTTCCTGGGCGAACATGCGCCAGATGTGATGCAGCCGGGCGCGATCGTGCGGCGCAGTGGAGAAGTAGTTGGTCAGCACACGGGGATTGTGAATTACACGATCGGGCAGCGTAAGGGGCTGGGCGTGAACAGCCATGAACCCTTGTATGTGATCGGCATTCACCCGCAGCAGAATGTGGTGATCGTGGGAACTGCTGAGGAATTGGGAAGCGATACGCTAACGGCCAAGCGCGTGAATTGGGTGAGTGGAAGAATGCCCGACGCGCCGTTTCGTGCGCAGGTCAAGATTCGCTACAAGGCGACAGCGCAGCCTGCACTGGTCGAACCGCTGCCTGATGCGCGAATGCGGGTGACATTCGATGCAGCGCTGCGCGACATCACGCCGGGGCAGGGCGCAGTGGTTTATGATGGTGACCGCGTGTTAGGCGGCGGGGTCATTGAGCGTTCGAATCAGTAACCCGCGAGAAGGAAACGAACTTCATCGCTGAAGAACAGCATGATGCTTGTGCCCAGAACGATGTACGGTCCATAGGGCAGCGCGGTGAACATGCTGGCTGCTCGACCGATCAGCCGCCTGCCGACCAGATAAATCAACGCGCCAAACGCACCGAGGAAGACGGTGATGAACATGGCAAAGATCATCGCTTCCAGGCCGAGGATGAGACCACTGACGGTTGCCAGCATGACATCACCATAACCAAAGGCGACTTCGGTGATGTTGCGCCCCTGCACGGTATTCGTGATGTAGACGTAGAGGAAACCGCCCAGATACAGCAGGAAGAACACGCCGAACCCCAGCGCCCCGCCGAGCAGCGCACGGCCGATGTTCGGCGGGAGCTGTGCTGGCGTGATCAGCGCATCGAGAACTGCGATGAGCGCTGATGGGATCATGACGACGAACAGTATCAGTTTGTGTTCGATGTCGATAACGGTGACGAGGACGAAGATCGCCATATAGATCAGCCAGAAGATGAGCTGTGCGTCGCTGGCATCCGGTTCGGTTTGCTTGACGACCAGCGCGAGCAGCATACTGAACATCGTCGCCACTTCAGTGAGTGGATGCCGCCATGACAATCGTGCGCCGCTGCTCGAGGCTCGTTTCCCAGTCACGAATGCCGCGATGCCCAGCCATGCGGAAGGCACGCGGACTTCGCCGTCAGGATAATGCGGCAAGCGCGGGCGGCGGTGGTGGGGCAGGTCATCCGCGAGGGCATTGATGATACCTCCGACGACGATGCCGATTGCCGCTACCAGGATTGTTGTCAGAAGCATAACGGAATGTCCTTTAAGGCGTTACGATGACTGGAGCAGGGGGCAGGAGCGAGAGCGAGAGTGCAATCACGACCAGGAAAGCGATCAGCGCTGCTGCTATGATGGCGCGTTTTTGTGCTGGCGACATGGGCGCGGGCAGGGCTGGCGGCCTGTTGTCACCGATGTGGATCTCAACGGGTGTTGCCTCAGCTCTGGTCAAGAGCCAGGCAGAGATCTGTGGTGCGGGATGCAGGCCGACAATGAGGTAGGGAACATCAGCGTAAGTTGCTTGCTGCTTGTCCGTATCCGATGGGATTGGACGGCTGCGCGGGTGCGAGTGGAAGAAGGCGTGCAGCCTCAATCCCTCGCGTTGCAACTGGAACAGTGTTTTTGTCAGCGCCTGATCGTCAATGTGATAGTTGTGTTGTGAATCAGAGGCAGTATTCGGCAGCGCGATGATCCGCGTCACACGTTCGGCGTCCCCGACGAGCAGACCGCAGGCCTCGCGCGGCGATGTGATATTGGCGAGGTCTACAAGCTGGCGAACCTGATCGTGAGTGAGCCACAGGCGCATGAGAGTTAACTCTGTGCCGCTGGGATTACGAACGATTCGATTCGGCGATCATGGGGAGGATTGCGTGATTCATAAAACAGATCGACCGAGAGGGTGTAGACGCCGGCTGGCTCCGTAGTCCCGCGGATGTGCAGGGTGAACTCCATATCGTGATGCATGGTCTCGATGACATTGAGTTCGCTGACAAGTCTGTCATCTTCATTGTGCGCAGCCAGCAGCAGGTTAGGGCGTTCGATGAAGGGCGTCACGACAAGGTGCACGTGGACGCGAAAACGGTCAGGGTAGGGCGTGATGGTGATTTCCTCGATGCGCACTTCTTCACGCGGTTTCGGCGCGCGGTCGGTCGGGAAAATAGGTATTTCCATGGCGGGTAGTTCGATGTTTCCTGATTGTAGATTAGCTGGATTGTAGCTTTACCAGCGCCTGATGGGCAATGTCAACCTGTTCCGATGGGACGAGCAGGTGATCGCGCGAGTAAGCGGCCAGCGGCAGTATCGAAACCCCGGCGGATGCGAGCGCAGCGCTGATACGCGCCATGAAGCCGACCAGTTCCGGTTCGAGTTCCACGTCCAACGTGATCAGCCTGTAAGTGGATTGGGCGACCGCGTGATCGCGCAGGCGCACGGCAAAATCGGGTACGGCCTCTGCGGGGATGATGAGCGTCACCTCATGTTGATCGACGATCAGGGTGCAGAACGGCTCGCTGATCTCGGCAAGTACCCCTGCGGCAGCCATGATAGCGCGAGCGGGCAGCTTGAGCAGGGCATAATCGCGCGGGTCGATAACCAGTTTGGCCTGACGCAGTGCCTGTTCAACAGTTTGCGACATGCGTGAGTCCTATTCGTCAAATTGGTAGGTTGCTTCAGCATAATAGCGAACGCTGCGATTTTCCAGTTTGGTTTGGATCCATGTCGCAAGCCGGAGGTTTTTTTCGATCAGGCGAGTATCCTTGTCACGCAAGGCATCTAACGGATAGTTCAGGCGCAGCGCACGCCCATGAATGATGTGGCGGCTGATGCCTGGCGGCAGGAAGGCGTGGTGGCGAGCGGCGGCGATGATGTCGGCGGGGGTATATGCAGGGAAGGTGACGATGGCAATGGCGTCTGGGTACAGCGGCCAGATATCCATCGGTTCGGTGAGGGCGGTGCGCTGCAAGACGGCATTGCGTTGGTAGATGCTGACCACTTTGCGGAGCGCGGCGTTACGTTCGTGTGTGTTCTCTACCGCAGGCACCACTGCGAGAACGCGACCATCGCGGAAAAGAATGTGTGCGATGGCGTTCGTATCCTGACGCTCTACGCAGTGAACTTCGGACAAGGTATTCAGATGGGTGAGGAAATCATCCGCTGTCCATTTGCTGATGACGTGCTGCCAGGTCTTGAGTTCGACATAGCCACTGTCATAGGATGTGACCTGTACCAGAATGTGTGGTAAGTGCAGATGTGAAAAGGCATGGTAGCGATTTGCACCATCCAGGATAACATATTGGCTGGCGCCAAAAGGTGCAACGATTGGCGGATTAATGACGACAGTATCTGTTTGCAGACGTTCAATCAACGGTAGCGAGCGCTGTGAGTCATGTTCTTCATGTGGATGAAGACTGTCTGTCATGACAATTCGCAGATCAGGCGGTGGCGCGTCTGTCCGTGTGGGAGACATGATTTATCCAGTTGGCAGATGAACCGATACTTTGTGTAGATTATCATGTTTTGGTGAGATTTACCTATTTGTTCTGGTTAGAATCTACAAGTGAGAGGGTGTTGAAATGGGTGCAGCCGAACAGGGTGCGAACGCGATTGATGGACGCTGGTTGGTGATTCCCCGCACATTGTGTTTTGTGACCAATGGCGATGATGTCTTGCTGCTCAAACGGGCGGCGCACAAGCGCGTGTTCCCGAATCAGTATAACGGTGTGGGCGGGCACGTCGAGCGCAATGAAGACCCGCTGACCAGCGCGCGACGGGAGATACGTGAGGAGACCGGGTTAGATGTGCGTGATGTGCGACTGCGGGCTGTCCACAACATTGATGCAAAAGAACAGACTGGTATTGTGTTGTTCATTTTCACCGCGATCAGCGACGGGCGAGACGTGATTGATACCGAGGAGGGAACGCTGCATTGGATTCCGCGCGGACAAGTCCTGAACTATGATCTGGTCGAGGATTTGCCGTTCATCCTGCCGCGTGTACTCGACATGGGCGCCACCGATCTACCCCTGTTCGTGCATGTCAGTTATGACGAGGATGACTGCATTCGACTGCGTTTCGCCGAGCAGGATGAATGATGACGACTGGTGTGCGCTGCAGCGCGAATGAACTGCGGTATGGCGTGTATGAAGGCGTGATAACCCGCTTATACAAGATGCTAAACGGCGTGTCAAACCATGAGGCATTGAACTGCGGCGGGGGTGCTGAAAGCGACCTGGCAGATGATTTGGCGGCGCGATTGCTGCTGGCGGCCAAACGGCTGGAATCGGCAGGTGTTAGCAGCGCGGATGGTTGCGTCGATTATTCGCAGGTGGCACGCAGTGAAGCGTTTGCGGAATACGTACAGCTTACACAGCGACTGCGTGCATTCGATCTGCAATCCCTGACGACACAGGAAGAACGTAAGGCGTTTTGGATCAATCTCTACAACGCGTTGGTGATTCACGCTGTGATCGCGTATCGGCCAGCACGGTCCATCCGTGCTGTGCGAGCAGTTTTCGATCGCGCGGCTTACGTGGTTGATGGGCTGCGTTTCAGCGCAAATGACATCGAACACGGCATCCTGCGGGCGAATGCAGGACACCCGGTATTTTTCCGGGAACAGTTTGCGCCTGATGATCCCCGACGCCTGTTCGTCCTGGAATCGCTGGATGCTCGGCTGCACTTCGCGCTGAACTGCGCGGCGCGGTCGTGCCCCCCGATTCGTTTCTATGATGCGAAGTTGCTGAATGCACAGCTTGATGTGGCAGCGCGCAGCTTTGTGAACGGCGGCGGGGTCGTTATCGAAAAAGCGACGCGCACGATATACTTATCGCGTATTTTCTCGTGGTATGCGCGTGACTTCGGCAGCGCATTATTCGGCTACCGGCGTGCTGCCCAATTGGTTCTTTACGCCGCGCAGTACCTGGACGATGCTGAACTGCGGCAGTACACGGCTGATCGAGCAGACAACATGCGAGTTCGTTTCTTACAGTACGATTGGACACTCAATGGCTAGTACAGCTTCCTCTTCTGGCTTGGCGCGACTGGCCTTCATGCGGCGTGGCAGCCGTCTGCGACGTTTGGGATGCTGGTTGGCATTGGTGCTTTGGTTTGTGCTGCTGGTCACGCCGTGTGGACTGCTGTACCTGGCAACGCAGAACGAACTTCAGATTTCCCTTGGCGAACTACCAGGTCAAACACTGCGTGTGTGGTTGGTAAATGAATCGCGACTTCGTGGGATCGCCATTTCCAGCCCATCACTGGTAGGCAATAACAGTGATGGCGAGGTTTGTTTGCAGACGCAAGTGAGCTTTGTGTTGTGGATGGGTGAGGGCGAGGGCAGTCGCTTCTGTGATTGCTTTGCGCGCGATGGGGATCGTTGGGCATTGACCAGCACCAGCGCGGGCGAGTGCGCATTACGATAGGGTTGGTGTTATGGAATTCCTTCAGAATGTGGATGTCGGCACGCTCCTGATCATCGCCGTCGGGTTGATCGGTCTCTGTGTCGTCGGCCTGCTGCTGATGTTCGGTCTGCAAGTGATCGGCAGTTCCCTGGCGGCCATCAGCGGCATCTTCGACCTGATTGGCGGCGTCTTGGGCGGTGGGCCTGCGGCATGGTGTGGTTGTCTGGTGCTGCTGTTGATGTGTGGAGGATGTGCGGCGGTCGTGTGGATCGTCACGACCTGCAACAGCAATCCAACGGCAATGAACTTCTGTACGCTGCTTCGCTAGAGCGGAGTGTTAAAATACACCGGGGCACGTTTTGGATGTGCCCCGGTGCGTTCAGCTATGCTCGTGTTTAGGCTGGCGTTGGTGCTGCCCCGAGTTTGCCAATGCCGCCTTCGTTAGGTTGATTGTCGTCGGTGGAACGGCGGGCAGATGCACCTGATGATGGTGGTTGTTCGCTGCTTGGCAGCGCAGCGCCCTTGATGATGCTGAGGAACTCGTCGCCATCTACCGTCTCGACTTCGAGCAGTTTTTCGGCCAGTGTGTCCAGCTTGTTGCGGTTTTCGTTGATCAGCCGCTTGGCTTCTGCATAAGCATCGGTTACCAATCCGCGCACTTCAGAGTCGATTTCCTCAGCAACTGCTTCGCTGTAATCGCGCTGCTCCGAGATTTCGCGCCCCAGGAAGATCATCTCATCTTTCTGACCAAACATCATTGGGCCGAGTTTGTCGCTCATGCCAAAGCGGGTGACCATCGCACGGGCGAGCCGGGTGACCTGTTCGAGATCGCTGGATGCGCCAGTGGTGATTTCGCCAAAGACAATTTCTTCTGCTGCGCGCCCTGCCAGCGCAGTGACAATGCGATCCTTGAGCCGCGAGCGTGTGACATAGTTGATGTCCTGCTCCGGAACGAACAAGGTCGAACCGCCGCTCATGCCGCGTGGAATGATGGTCACTTTGCGTACCGGGTCGCTGTTGGGCAGCAGCGAGCCGACCAAGGCGTGCCCCGCTTCGTGGAAGGCGGTAATGCGCTGTTCTTCCTTGTTGATGACGCGGCTCTTGCGTTCCGGCCCCAGGATGATGCGCTCGATGGCTTCCTGAAAGTCACGGTCGTTGATGGTCTTCTTATTCTTGCGGGCGGCCATGATAGCCGCTTCGTTGACCATGTTTTCGATGTCCGCGCCGACGAACCCTGGAGTGACCTTTGCGAGTGTTTTCAGGTCAACATCAGAGGCCAGCGGTTTGCCGCGCACATGCACTTTGATGATAGACTCACGACCCTTCACGTCCGGTCGATCCAGTACGACACGGCGGTCGAAGCGGCCTGGGCGGGTGAGGGCGGGATCGAGGATATCCGGGCGGTTGGTTGCGGCGACGACGATGATGTTGGTGTCGGTTTCGAAGCCGTCCATTTCGACGAGAATCTGGTTCAGGGTTTGCTCGCGCTCATCATGACTGCCGCCCAACCCCGCACCGCGCTGCCTGCCGACAGCATCGATTTCGTCAATGAAGATGATGCACGGGCTGTGGCGCTTGGCCTGTGTGAAGAGGTCGCGAACGCGCGATGCGCCGACGCCCACGAACATTTCGACAAATTCTGAGCCAGAAATACTGAAGAATGGAACTCCGGCCTCTCCGGCCACTGCTTTGGCGAGCAGTGTCTTGCCCGTGCCAGGGCTGCCGATCAGGAGCACGCCCTTTGGAATTCGTGCACCAAGCTGTATGAACTTCTCTGGTTCCTTGAGGAACTCGACGACTTCAGCCAGATCTTCTTTCGCTTCATCTGCGCCAGCGACATCGTCAAAGGTGATGCTGGGTTTATCGCCACTGAACATGCGCGCGCGGCTTTTGCCAAAGGCCATCGCCTGATTGTTACTGCCCTGCGCCTGTCGCAGCATGAAGAAGATCAGCCCGCCGATTAACAGGAAGGGGAGCAGCGTCGTCAGCAGTCCCAGACCGAGAGTTGGCCAGCTGCTTGGCTCTTCAAAGGTCCAACTGATCCGGGTGATTTGTTCAGTTGAGACTCCGAATTGCAGGAGCTGTTCCTGTGCTGTCGATTCGGGTGCTTTGCTTGTGATTGCTGTTGAACGGTCTGTGAAGGTAATCGTCAGTTGGTCACCGATAACGTTAATCGTCGCGACTTCACCGCTGCGAATCTGGCGGACCAGATCGGTAAACTGGATTTCACTTGCGCGTTGACCGCCGCCGTTCAAACCGATGAGGATTACCGCCAGCACCAGACCGATAATCAGTATATAAATGAGTGAGTTCCGCGTGCGCGCGTTATTCACTTGCAGCCTCCCAGGGATACAATCACCCCATCAATACAACACCCATCACCGTCAAACTGGTAATGCCTAACCCAGGTGATTGGCTACTTTAACTACAGTTATTATAGCGTTTAAGATGCTGCTCTCACAGGTTAATGCGCATTGAAAGGCAATATTCTCATTCTTGCACCGTTCTTTTGGGGTAGAATGGTGCGGCACTGCGGAGCAACAGATGAATTCAATCCAACAACTCAACGAGCATATCCGGCAAGAAGCTACCCTTGTGCAAGCGCTTCTCAAGGAAACGAGCAAGGTGATTGTCGGCCAGGAGCGTTTGCTCAACCGCATCGTCATCGCGCTGCTGACGAACAGTCACATTCTGATTGAGGGTGTGCCCGGTTTGGCGAAAACCCTAACAGTACGGACGCTTGCGACGACAATTGGCGCGCGCTTTCAGCGCATTCAGTTTACGCCGGATCTGCTGCCCTCGGACATTACAGGTACGCAGATTTACAACCCGCGTACTGGCGAGTTTACAGCCCGGCTAGGCCCTATTTTTGCCAATATCGTGTTGGCGGACGAAATCAACCGCGCCCCCGCAAAGGTGCAGTCGGCACTCCTCGAGGCAATGGAGGAGCGGCAGGTCACGCTGGGCGATACCACGCACCAATTGGATGACCCGTTTGTGGTGTTGGCAACGCAGAATCCGATTGAACAGGAAGGCACCTACGCGCTGCCAGAGGCGCAGCTTGACCGTTTTATGCTCAAAGTCCTGGTGGGGTATCCGACGCGGGCTGAAGAACGTGTGATTGTCGAACGTATGGCGGGCGATGTGAGCGCGTCGGCCTCCACTATTGTTGACGCGGAGGCCATCCGGCGGGTGCGAGCCGTGGTACAGAACATTTATGTCGATGACAAGATCAAAGATTATGTATTGAATATCGTGTTCGCGACGCGCGACCCGATGAGCAACGGTGTGAAAGATCTGGCGGGGATGATTGACTTTGGGGCATCGCCGCGTGGGACGGTTTTCCTGATCAAAGCGGCGAAGGCACACGCTTTCCTGAAGGGTAGGGGGTATGTGACGCCGGACGATGTGAAGCAATGCGCCCCGGATGTGCTGCGGCATCGCATTATTCTGAGCTTCGAGGCACAGGCCGACGGCGTCGATGCTGAGCAGGTCATCGAGCGTGTTCTCAACCGGGTGGCGGTGCCGTGAGCCTCTCTGCCGCGCAGTTGACACGGATTCGCCAGATCGAACTGCGAACGCGCAAGCTCGTACATGAGTCGCTGGCAGGTTCCTATCATTCGGCATTCAAAGGGCGTGGTATTGAATTTGATGCTGTGCGACCCTATGAGCC
>JAEUQX010000471.1 GCA_016788625.1 Anaerolineae bacterium | reverse complement strand
GCGTACATGTTGGCTAAAACGTGCAGATCGCGGTCGAAGGCATCGTCCATGCCCAGCAGCGAGAGCGCGCCTTCGCAGACCGAATAGACCGCGTCATAGGGCTGCTGCGCGCGGAACGCCTGCGCCGGACTGTGTACCCATTCGATTTTTACGCCCGCCGCTTCTGCCGTGCGCGCCGCTTCCGCCAACATGCCGCTGCTGATGTCCACGCCCGTGACGAGGCAGCCGCGCTTCGCCAGCGCGATGGCATGACGCCCGGTGCCGCAGCCAACATCCAGCACGCGCATCCCCGCGGCCAGGCGCAGATGCTCGAACAGGAACTCGGCTTCACTTTCGGTCGCGCGGACGAATGATTCTTCCATGTAGCGCGGTGCGTAGTGATCGAAAAATGTCTGCCAGTTTTGCGAACTCATCGTGACTCCCTGTGCTCAAAAATTGCAGCTCACTGCCGTCTTCATATTAGAACCTACCCGCAAACCGCTGCTCTTGCTATACACACGCTACGTTTTGCTCCCCTCTCCCTGGGAGAGGGGCTGGGGGTGAGGTTTCTGGATAGACACTTAGCCATTCAGGTAGTCTGCTGCATCTGCGCGATGACCGTGTGCAGCGCCAGCGCCGCCTCTGCCAACCGTGCCGGGTCTACCTGTGCCGGGGTGTCGTTAGCCGTATGGATGACGTTCGCCAGCAGCTCATTGGCACACTGCGACGTGAGCGCCAGCACAGGCCGTCCCTGCATGATCAACAGCATGTGATCGCCCTGATACCAGGGTTGGCCTTCGCTCAGGCCGGGATATTTCGCCAGCGTCGCCCGCAGTCGTTCTGACAGGGCTGCTGGACACTCGTAGAGAGAATAGGCTGTCTGCCCCGCGATGTAACCGAGGCCATCCATGTTGATGCCGAGCGCGATGTCGTCGAAGCGTCCCTCGTTGCGCCGCAGATAATCCAGTTCGCCGGGCGTGGCGTAATAATCCTCGCCGTTCAGCGCCACGATCTCGATGCTGTACTGCCCGCTGGCGTTGATCAATGATTCGGCCAGCAGGAGCAGCGTGACCACCCCGGCGGCGTTATCCAGCGCGCCGGGCGTGCCAGCTTTGGCGTCGATGTGCGCCATCACCACGATGCGACCCGCCGCGTTTCCTGCCTTGCGCGCGATCACGTTGCAGCCGCTGCTGGCACGCCGTTGAGCATGGCTGACCAGATGGAGCCTTTGCCCTGTGTGCCGGGCGATTTGCGCGCCCTCGTCATCGGTCAGGTAGACCGAGGGAATGTCGAAGTCGCCGTCCTCAAACATCGGGAACGGGTAGAGTGCCCCGGCCATGTCGGGGTTGCGCCCAGTCGCCGTGATGATGGCTGCGGGCGGGTTGGTTTCCAGCAGTCGATAGATGTGTTGGTGTTCCTCCGGGTTGTAGAAAGTGAAGTGTTTAGGCATCAACTGCTCGCGGGCGATCTCGCCGTGCAGCAGCAGCACCTTGCCCGTGATCGCTGCGGCTTCCAGTTCGCTCACCATGCTGACGCAGACTAACGGCGCGTGAACGTCGCAGCCGAGCGCATACGGGCTGGATTGCGCGCTGAAGACTGTGCCGCCCGCTGTGATCGTCGCGCCTTCCGATGACCAGTCCATGCAGTCAAATATTGGCATCTCGGTCATGAAGCCGAACGCGTGGATGGTTTCAGCGAACCAGGCTGTCGCACGCTGGTTGCCCGCGCTGCCCACCGCCCGCGTGGGAATGGTCGCGCACAGCATGTCCAGGTGGGCGCGTGCGGACTGAATCAGGCTTTCGAGCATCGGGTGGTTCTCCAATAAGGATTCGAGGCGCAGTGCTTCCTTCACCCTAGCGCTCAACCGGGGCGCATGTCATCTGCCAAAAGTCAGATTTGCGCTGGACAAGAAACACAAAGGGGCGCATCGAAGCGGAGCAAATGCCTCGACTGCGCGAGCATCACCTCTGGCGCGTGCGCAGCCGTGAGAGGGTCATCCATGTCCCAGCCGCGAGCAGGGCCAGCAGTGTTCCCACACTGATCGCTGCCCCAATCACAAAGCGCGCTGGTGCATAGGTGAAAACCACCTGATAACGTCCCGCGCCGGGCAGCCACACGCCTTGCAGCGCGCAGTTAGCCGGTATGACATCTGCAGGTTCGCCGTTCAGCGTCGCCGTCCAACCGTTGGCATACGCCTCGGAACGCACCAGCAGCGCCTCGCCCTCGGTCTCCACGATGAACGCTTCGCCATTGGGGACACTCCGCGCGTCTAGCGAAACGCTGCCTGCCGCCGTCAGCGACTCGTCATCCGGCGGCGGGGATTCCAACACAGTTACGGCGGTACTCTCGACACCTGTGAGCGTATCGAGGCAGATTGGGGGATCGGTGACCTGTGTATCCCCGCTCAACCATGCCCGCCCGCGCCCCGCGCCGATGTCGTAGGCGATGCGCTCGGTATCCTGATAGACAATCGGGTAGTCCGGGCTGAGCGTCGCTGCGGGCAGAATCACGAAGCGCACATTCAGCATGTGCAGCATCTCGATGTTCGGCTTGAGCGTTGGACAGGCTTTGACTGCTTCGGCAGAAGCGCGCGTTGGCGGCGCACCGACTGAGTAGCCCGCGAAGTCACAACCGCTCGCCCGCGCCAGAAATTCCGCGTAACGCTTGATCTGAATTGGCTCCGAGCCATCTGCGGCCGGGATGCCCGCGTCCAGCAGCGCGATGAGCGAAACGCCCGCGTAGGGGGCGAAGGCCCGTTCACCCGGCCGGATGCGCTCGGCAAGCGCGGTCACGAGCGGATCGCCGCGCAGCTCAACGCTCTCCGGCGAGGGTCGAATAAGGCTGTGATCAGCCGCCCACAGATCAGCGAGCAGAACCAGCAGCAGCGCCGGGTAACGCCAGCGTCCGCGACCGAACAGCAGGATGCCCACGAGGAGCGGCGCAGCCAGCGCGTAGGGCAGGACGTAAAATGGAAGCTGCCCGCCGAGCGCCGCATTAACGACGATGCTGCCCAGGTAGAACGCGCCCACGCCCAACGCCAGCAGCCGAAAACGGCGCGTGATTTGCCCATCGCGCAGCCAGTAACTCACTCCGATACCTGCCAGCGCTGCAACCGCGAACATGGCAATGGGGTAGAAGCGCTGTGGCACACGGAACAGCGTGAATCCCGGCACATATTGGTAGAGCAGGGTGTATACGGGGGTATAGCTGCCCACGCACAGCACCAGCACCAGCGCGATGCCGAGCAGCCACCCGCGCGTCCGTCGTCCATCGCGGGTGACGGCATAACTGCTCAGCAGAACTGCGCCGACGCCCAGATAGAGGTACCACTCGGCAATCGGCAGCTTGAACGGGAAGAACATGCCCAGCAGCAGCGCCGGTTCCAGGCTCATCGCATCTGCCAGCGTGAGCGCGCTGCGGTGGCTCTCCTGAATTACGTCGATCATCGGCAGGAGCTGTACTGCCGCCAGGCCGAGCATCACCAGCAGCGCCAGCCCGCCGCCCCACAGCGACTGCCGCAGCCACGCCGCCCAGCGCCCGCGCCCGTAAAACGGCGCGCACAGCGCCAGCATCATCCCGAATGCCGCGAGATAGAAGCCGTTCGTCACCGCGTACGCTGCCAGGGTGACGCCCAGCAGCGCCGCCCAGTGTGCGCGGCTCGTTCGGTAGAACAGATGAAACATCAGCCATGTCCAGGGCAGCCAGGTGATCGACGCCAGCATCATGACATGCCCGCCGCTGATGTGCGCGAAGAAGCGCGGCGCGTGGCCGAAGATCAGCGCCCCGACGAACGCGGCGTCCGGCTGTACGCCATTGAGCCAGCGCAGACACAGGTACATGCCGATGCCTGCCCAGAGTAGGTGCGCAGTGGTGTGTAGGTTCAGCCAGAGCGTGAGTGGCAGCAGCGGCGCGGTCCAGTTGGGCGGATAAAACATGGGCACGACCGGATGACCAGCTAGCGGGTAACCGCTCATCGTGTAGGTGCGCCAGGTCGGAATGATGCCCGTCGTCCGCCAGGTATCCGCGACATACTTGACCAGCGGATAGACTTCGCGCGGCAAGTCGGTGCCCAGGTCAGAATTCGCCATGATCAGCGGGGGCGGGGATGTGAACAGGTACGGCGCGAGCAGCGCAACCGTCAGGCCGGCGAGCAGCAGAATGCGCAGCGTGTCGGCGCGCGACCAGGGAGTTGAGCGAATATCCACCACACCGTCCTTGAAGCGATTCAACAGCCCGCGTAGTTCGGCTCAAGCTGGCAGTAACGCCAGCGCGGCAGGAAGCCATGCCAGGGCGCGGCGGTCTTGACGTAACCCGCATTGTCCAGCAGCAGCCGGATATGGTCAACCATGGCGCTGGGCTGCTGCTGCCAGCCGGCGGCCAGTCGCACCACCACCCGGTCATAGAGCCACGCTTCGCCCAGCGGCCCATAGCTGATGCGCGCGTGGGGCGGCCCAAGCATGGTCATCACATCCCCGATGCGCAGCGCCATGCAGTAGAGTACCACTGTTCTGACGCCGATGATGCGATAGCCAAAGTAAATATCCGTGCAGCGCGGCGACTCTTCCTGCGAGCGGTAGGGTATCACGCGATCGGAGAGTTCATAGCCACCTTGACTGCGAGTGTAGAGCATGCCTTCGAGGATGGCAGTTGCGTGGTTAACATCCGTCACGCCGGGGATGATGCCGTACCAGCACGGCTGGGGCTGGTCTTCACAGCCCTGGCGGAAGCCGAGCAGCGCCGGGTTGGCCGCATCTGCCGCGCCCACTGCCAGCGCGCCGAACATCAGCCCTACAATGAGGATGAACAGGGTACTGCTCAAGCGCAGCAGCGTCAGCATAAGCCGAAGGCCGGCTCAAGATGACAATAGCGCCACAGCCGCACGAAACCGTGCCAGGGGAAGCGTTTCTCGTCCATCTGCGGGCGGGCGGCCAGCGTGAGATGCGCGACACGCGCGCGCACAGACTGCCACCAACGCGTCTTAATGCGTACCCGGTCGAAGACCAGATCGAGCGTCGCCACGCTGTTGACTGTGCCCGTCAGGTCGAGCATGGCACTCAGGTCGCCAAGCTGTAAATCCGCCGTCGGGCAGGACTGAAGCTGCACCGTGCTGATTACCTCGCGGTACAGCTCCACAATCACGGAACAAATCGCTGGGTCGTGTCGTGGCTGTAGATAGAGGGCATAGGACTCATTCAGGCTGTTATATGAGCTGCGGACGTCTCCGAGGAGGGGCATGGCAACGAGCGCCTCGTCATAGGTGGTCGTGCCGGGAACGAGGCCGTTCCAGCAGGGCTGCAACTCTGCGGTGCAGCCAGCATCGAAACCATTTAGCGCCGGGTTAGCGGGTTGGCGTGTCCCAATCGCCCGCGCCAGGGCGTTGGCCCCGCCGAGCAGAAAAATTGTGACTAGCGAGAAGGCGATCACGATGCGCGTCATGATTCCATTCTAGCGAATCACGCGCTGCCGCGCTGCTTATTGATGATGCATCGGATGTCGATTCGCGGGCGGTCACGGTCTACCCCTTGGACTGTACACACTGTCTGAATATTTACGGGAAATTTGGTCAGAGTGTAGTACAATACTTGCAAGATTTTTCACACGAGGGGCACAACAGCATGATTATTGGCATTCCAAAAGAGATTAAAGACAACGAATACCGCGTCGCACTGCCCCCTAACGGCGTGCGTGAACTCGTCCGCCACGGGCATCAGGTCATTGTAGAGGCTGATGCAGGCGGAGGCAGCGCCTTCAGTGACGACGAGTATGTGCGGGCGGGCGCGACCGTTGCGCACACGGCGGAAGAGACCTGGATGCGCGCGCAGATGGTCGTCAAAGTCAAGGAACCGCTGCCCAACGAATATCCCTATCTGCGTGGTGATCTGCTGTTGTTCACCTACTTACATCTGGCCGCCGACGAGAAGCTGACTCACGCGCTGCTCGAAAGTGGTGTCACCGGGTTGGCATACGAAACAGTCGAGACGACCAACGGCCATCTGCCCCTGCTGCAGCCGATGAGCGAGGTTGCCGGTCGTATGGCGACGCAGATCGCCGCACACTACCTGGAAAAGCAGGCGGGTGGGCGTGGCATTCTGATGGGTGGCATCCCCGGCGTCAAACCCGCGCATGTCGTCATCCTCGGCGGGGGCACCGTTGGCACACATGCCGCGATCATCGCACTGGGCATGGGTGCGCGCGTGACACTGCTGGATATCAACATGGAGCGCCTGCGCTATCTGGATGAAATCCTGAGCGGCAAGGGGAGGCTAACCACGCTGGCTTCGAACGAGACCAACATTGCCGATGCAATCACCACTGCTGATGCGGTGATCGGCGGTGTCCTCGTCACAGGCCGGCGTGCCCCGCGCCTGATCACGCGTGCCATGCTGCCCACGATGCTGCGCGGCAGTGTGATTGTCGATGTGGCGGTTGACCAGGGCGGCTGCGTGGAGACGACACGCCCGACCACACACAGCGACCCGATCTACTTCGTGGACGGCGTGCTGCATTACGGCGTGGCGAACATGCCTGGCGCAGTGCCGCGTACCTCCAGTTTCGGCTTGTCGAATGCCACGCTGGGGTACATTCTGCGTATCGCGGATGCAGGGCTGAATGATGCGCTGCGCGGCGATGCTGCTCTGCTCAAGGGCTTGAACATCTACAAGAACAGCGTGACGCACCCGGCGGTGGCGGAGACCTTCAACCTGCCGCTGGTGCAGGCCGAACGGATTGTGTGGAGTTAGGGCAAGTTCAGAGAATTGCTGAAGGGCGTGGTCCGGTGTGTGCCGCGCCCTTTTTTTACGTAGTCGATTGCAAATGTGCTTCGA
>JAEUQX010000469.1 GCA_016788625.1 Anaerolineae bacterium | reverse complement strand
ATGAACACGGCGCGATTCGCGTCAGCGGCACGCGTGTCACGCTTGATGTGGTGATCGCCCGCTATCACCAGGGTTACAGCCCGGAAGCAATCCATAAAGCATTTTCCACAGTGTCGGTCAATGATATTTACGCCGTCATCTCGTACTATCTGGCGCACCGCGATGAACTCGACGCCTACCTGAAACGCCGCGACGAAGAAGCTGAACGCATCCGGCAGGAAATCGAAGCCAATTACACCCCGGAACAGAAAGCGCGTCATGAGCGTTTGCGCCGACTGGTCGAAGAAAAACGCCGCGCACAGGGTGAATGATGCGCTTCTGCCTCCTCACGCGCCCACACTACCCCGATTGATACACCCCCACATACGCCGCCGCCACCTGCTCCCAGGCGTACTCGCGCTCGATTAGTGCCCGTCCGTTAAGCGCCAACTGTGACCGCAGCGCTGCGTCGCTCAACAGCCGCACCACCGCCTCGGCCAGCCCATCCCCGTCGGCGATCAGCGCGTCGTGTCCGTCGGTGACGTGGATGCCGTCCACGCTCAGCGGCGTCGCCACCAAGGGGCAGCCCATCGCCAGCGCCTCCAGCACCTTGTTCTTGATGCCCGCCCCCAACCGCAGCGGGCTGACGAAAGCTCCCGCCCGCGCCAGATATGGGCGCACATCCGGCACGCGCCCGGTCACGCGGATAGTATCACTCGCCAGCGCGCGCAGTTCCGGCGGGGGCGCATTGCCCACCAGCCACAGCCGCACACCCGGCACGCGCTGCCGCACTGCCGGGAAGATCTCGCGCGCCAGCCGCAGCGCCGCGTCAACGTTGGGCGCGTACTCATAGTTGCCGACGAACAGCAGCGCCGGGATGCGCCCCGTCGGACGCGGGCGGAAGTGATAGGTATCGACGCCATTGGGGATGACTTGCACGGGCAGCGCCGGATTCAGGCCGAGCAGTTCATCGCGGTCGCGCTCGGAGACGACCACCACGCGCTTATAGGGCGTGAACATCCACGACTCGAAGTGCCGCGCCAGCGCAAGCTGCACCCGCGTCGTCAGCCGTGCCGCGCCGGAGGCCGAGGCCAGCGCCCGCCGCAGATACAGGCTGTAACTCTCGTAAGGGGTGATCACCGCCGGACGACCGCCGAGTGCCCCGGCGAACTCATACACCTGTATCCCGCCGAAGAGGTGCAGCGCGTCGTAGCGTGTGGCGGCCAGCGCGGCCTCAATCGCCCGCCACATCTCCGGCGACCACGACTGTTCAGCGCGGCGCGGCCAGCGGGCTGTGGGCAGCAGCGCGCGGCGCAGGTACTCGCCCTGGGAACGGCGCGGCTCCGTGAACAGGCGCACCTGCCCAAACAGGTGATCGTAGCGCCCCTGCTCATGCCAATCTTCGGCACGGTTGGCGAAGGCCAGCAGGTCAATCTCGTGCCCCAGCGCCTCCAGCTCCTCGGCCAGATGATAGACGATCAGCCGGTCACCGAGGTGCAGCGGATAAGGCGGGCAGCGCGAAATCAGCAGGATACGCATAGAGCCTCAGCGTCCCAACAGCGGTTCAATCACGCTCACGAAGCGCGCCGCCGTCGCCTGTGCCGAGAAGTGTGCGATGACGCGGGCGCGGGCTGCTGTGCCCATTTGCGCGCGACTCCCCACATCGCGCAGCAGTGTGATCACCCCGCGAGCCAGCCCCGCCGCATCGTCAGGCGCGACGAGCATCCCGGTTTCGCCGGGGATGACGGTTTCCGCTGGGCCGCCCTTGTTGGTGCTGACAACAGGTCTGCCACAGGCCATCGCCTCAACCACCGAGAGGCCGAAGCTCTCAAAGCGTGAACTACACACCACGACATCTGCCGCCGCGTAGACGCGTTCCACGTCCGTGCGGAAGCCAATGTACTTCAGGCGCGAACGCAGCAGCGGGTCGGACTGCGCTGTCGCCAGGATGCGCTGCTTGTAGCGGTTGTCGGCATCGCTCTGCGTGTTCTCGCCCGCGACGATGAAACGCACGTCAGGAATCTGAAGCGCGACCTGCCGCGCCATCTCCTGGAACGTGTCGTGTCCCTTCACATCCTGAAAGCGAGCGACCAGCGCGACGACGGGCGCATCCGCCGCGATCCCCGCCTCGAAACGCACGCGCAGCCCGTCCACGCCGGGGTGAAAGCGTGCCGTATCCACGCCGGGATACAGCATGTGTATGCTCTCTGGCGGCAGAAAGGGTGGCTGGCCGAGGAAGCCATCGCGAATGGCCTGTGAGTGCGCGAAGGTCGCTGCGGGGCGGCGGAAGAAATGCCGCTGCCAGCGCTGCGGATGAAACCACCAGCCCATACACGTCCACATCGCCGGGATGCCCGCGCGTTCAGCCGCCGGGAGCGCCATCGGCAGGGTGTGATAGTCGCTGTGCAGCAGGTGAATGTCGTGCTCGCGAATCAGCGCGGCGATGCGCTCTACCAGCGGCAGCAGTGCCCAGACCGCCGGGATGAAATACACCGTAGCGGGTCGCCAGGGCAGCACATACACCGGCCAACCCCGCGCGCGCCACGCCTCCGCCAACTGCCCCTCGCGCCGCACGAGCAGATGCGGGCAGAAACGCGTCGGGTCGAGGTGCGCCGCCAGCGTAACCAGCGCGGTTTCACCGCCGCCCAGATCGCTATAACTGCTGACGAACAGAATGTTGGCCGTCATGCGCTGATCAGCCCGATGCCGACGAACAGGACGACCGCCAACGCCCCCTTCCGCGCCAGCGTGCGCCGGGAAATATCCTCTTTGAAGATGGACGGCGCGAAGAAGGTGAGCGCCCAGCCCAGGACGATGCCGAAGAATACCTGTGTTCCGCCCAGCACGCTGACCAGCGCGACCGGGCCGAGCGCGATGGCGACGAAACCCGCCAGCTTGGCGATGACGAAGACGAACTCATTGACGAAGACGATGCCGAACACCCGGCGCGGAACCGTGCGAACGGTCGTGTTAAATGCGCGGCGCACACGCGGGACAAAGATGTAAATGAGCAGGCTGCCGAGCGTCAGCCCCCAACTTTCGTAGCTCAACACATCCATGAAGGAGAGCGACCGCACAACCGCTTTGAAAAGGATGACCGACGACACCCAGATCAGATCGACCAGCACAATCATCCAGAAGGCGCGCGACGGGCTGAAACCGCGCAGATCACCCTTGATGGAGAGCGCCAGCACCCCGCCGAGGATCAGCACGAAGCCGACGAGCTGCACAGCGCTGATGCTCTCGTTGAGGAACAGATACGACAGAATCAGCGCGACCACGGGCTGCAACTGGATGAAGAAAATGATGCGGCTGGTCTCTTCCAGGGCAAGCGCGCTGAAATAGATCGCCGCGCCGAACGCCGTCAGCATCCCGGTGAACATGACCAGCAGTGCATCGTTCAGCATCAACAGCGGAAAACCCGTCAGTACCCACAAAACCAGCCCGCTGATGAAGGAGGTGAGTATCACAAAGCCGGGCATTGCCAGGGGATCGCGTACCTGTTTTTCAATGATCAGCTTGTCAACGTAATTGACGACCGTGTAAATCAGCGGCGAGACCAGCGCAAAAACAATCCAGTTCATGCTCGACCTTGTGATAAGCTGTGAGCCACAAATCTTTAGTCGTCAGTCAGCGGCAGGATCGCCTGCCGCCAGCACTACGCTCAAGACTCCATGCTAACGACTAAATGCTGTAGGCTGAGATTGCCGAGTCTACACCAGGGGCAGCGGGCTGTCACGCCTCGTCCACGCCGAGGATGGTCTTCTCGTTGATCGGCGATTTGCAGCGCGGGCACAGCAGCTTGGGCATGGGCAAATCGCTCGGTGGATCGCTGTCGAACTGCTTGCGATAGATGGTATCGAACAAGCGCCGAATCGTGCCGAACTTCTTGCCATACGTCCAGATGATTTCGCGCGTGTCGTGGTCGATGGGTTGGCAGCGCGCGCTGTCGCACGAGACGATGCGCTCTGGCAGTTCTTTGAGCATCCATTCCATCGCGTCCACGATGATTTCCAGCTTATCGCCCTCTTTCAGGCGCAGGTCGAGCGGCGTGTCTTCCGGCGCGATCAGTTTCCCCTCGTGACGGAAGTGGTGCTTCATCTTGGGCAGCTTGAGCAGCACCGAAAGCGCGGGCAGGATGCGCTCGAACGGGTAGTAAGCCTGCGCCTCAAAGGTGATGGTGCGGTTGCCACCTGCGATCACCGCCTCCAGCGAGACCTTGTGATCCCAGGTGTCGAGTTCAACCGGAGGTGGGATGTCGTCGAATTCCAGGCTGAAGACCTGCCCGCGCAGCGGCCCGGTACGCGCGCCCAACTGCGAGGTGTTGCCCAGCCGCCCCACGTCCGGCAGCGGGCGTTCGTCCCATACCAGAAAGTGCGCCCCGGCTACGCGGATGCTGTCCTTGAAGAAGATCTGGCGTTTGCGGCGCGGCTTGAGGCGGTCGCCGTTCATGAACGTGCCGTTGGTGCTGTTCTGGTCTTCGATGAAGTATTCGCCGCCTTCTTTGGTGATCAGGAAATGATCGGCAGAGGCCAGCGGATGTTCCAGAATCACATCGCAGCGCGCAGGGTCGCGGCCTACCCGCAGCCCGCGCGTGGGATGGACGAAGTTCTTGCCCAGATACTTCTTGCCTTCATAACGGATGATCAGGGCGTCGCCCAGAATTTGCTCGTGCGTCTGCGAGCGGTGCGTCACGCTCTTTACCCAGTCGTCCAGTTCCGCCCAGGTCGTTTCGTTGACCAGCTTGAGGGTGCGGGCGGCGGCGCGCTGCTCCTTCGTCATGTTCGGCAGCATGATCAGGTTGAGCAGCTTGTCGATCTCGTCCAGACGCTCATTCGCGCTGTTGGCGGGCGTGGTGTGACGGTTGTCCAGAAGATCAGCGGGCGGCACATCGCTGTTGGGGTCATAGAACAGCGCCCAGGGCATCAGGCTGCCGATTGCCATTCCGAGTGCCAGTAGCGTGTTCTGGCTCGCCAGCCGCCCCATATGACCGACGGCGAACTGGCTGCGCAGCGTCTTCATGCGCAGGTCGCAGAGCTTCGGACGTTTGGGAGGTTCGGTCAGGCGCACCGGATACAGGTTGCGCTCGCCGATGTGCGCGGTCAGTTCGTTGACCATCTCGCGCCAGATCATGCGGCTGCTGTCGAGCAGCAGGTACATATCGGGGTCCTGCTCGGTGTTCATCGTGTAGCAAATCTGGTCGCAGAACTGGCAGTATTCCTTCACGCCCGTCGCTTGCAGGAAATTCTCTTGCTGCACTTGTTCGCTCAGCCGCGCGAAGAGGTCTTCGGCATCGCGGTAGCGCAGGATGTTATAGCCATCCAGCAGGTCGGCGATGCGCGCGTCGTTCTGCGCCAGCGCCAGAATCGGGCGGTTGAGCGCGAGCGCGATGCCCATCTCCAGGTAGGCGTCCATCTCGGCGCGCGAGAGATCGAAGACACACAGGCGCGCCAGGAAGATGCGCTTGAAGATGATTTGCAGGCGCGTCTCTTCGTCGCCGATTTCGTCCAGCTTGGGGTCGTGGCCGAAGAACTCACCGTTAAAGTAGTAGCTTTGGTCGAGCGGTCCCAGCACATCAATCAACAGGTCGCGCAGCACGTCGCCTTCTGGCGCGTCAGGTGGCACGGCAGGGATGGTATCGGACGGGGGTATGATGGGTGGCTGGGTAGGCTGCGGAAAGTACTCGGCTAACCGGGCGAAGAAGGTTTCTTCCGGCGCTTGATACTCGCGCAGGTTGATGTGCTGCACATCGATCAGCAAGTCCATCTCTTCGCCAGAAACCAGCAGCGGGAAGATAGGCTTCCTCTCGCGCTGCGCCAGCAGGATTTCGCGCTGCACCCAGGTGGACTGCACGGACTCCGGGCTGACGATGACGATGACGGCATGACTGTCACGGATGGCCTTGACGATAGCCTGCGCCCAGGCGTCGCCCACGCGGATACGCTGATCAATCCAGACGGGCATGTGCCGCGCCTGCAATTGTTCGCGCAGTGCCCGTACATAGTTGTTATCTTTGTGGCTGTAGCTGATGAAGATATGCGCCATTCGCGCCTCTCTCACAGATGTAAAGTTACGCTGAATCCCTGCTGCTAGATAAGCATATCCCAACTCACGCGGCGCTAACAATAACTTTCAACGCCAATCCAGATGTCCGGCAGTTTAGCATTGACCATAACGAATCGTTTGCATCTGCTGGCACGGAACGACAAAATCGTTTGAATGGGTTGCGGTGCAGGGCGCTGTCGGCATATTCTGTGGGCAAATGGGCAGTTTTGCAATGCATATGCCCCTTGAACAAGATCGTTGAATAGAGCTTTGGTTCCTTATGACCGTTGGTATTGTTGGTTTTGGCACCTATTTCCCGCCCCGTGTGCAAACGGCGGCTGAACTCGCCCGGATGACGGATATCCCCGAAGCCGTCCTGCGCGAGAAGATGGGCATTGTCCAGCGCCATATCGCGGGTGACGACGACACCGTGACGGCGATGGCCTCGCGCGCGGCGGAACGCGCCCTGGCGATGGCGGGTGTCCCGGCTGAGCACATCAAGCTGGTCATCTCGCACGGCAGCGAACACAAAGACCACCTCGTCTGGAACGCCGCATCCAAGATCATGCACAACGTGGGCGCGACCAACGCCTATGCCTTCGAGATGTACGCCCTTTGTGCGGGCGCGCCGATTGCGCTGCACACTGCCCGCGCGCTGATGCTGGCGGACGAGCGGCTGGACTATGTGCTGCTGGCAGCGGGCAGCCGCGAAAATGACCTGATCAACTTCCGCAACGAGCGTTCGCGCTTCATGTTCAACTTCGGCGCGGGCGGCGGGGCACTGCTGCTGAAGCGCGGCGCGACGACCAACCTGCTGCTGGGCGCTGCAGCCATCACGGACGGCAGCCTGTCCGAGACGGTCGTGCTGACCGAGGCGGCGATTGGCGCTGGCGAACCAGTTGTCGGCGAACTGCGCGGGCGGCTGGACGTGACCGACAGCGACTATATGGCGCAGCGCCTGGGCGAAGTTTCGCTGCCGAATTTCGTGCGCGTCATCCGCGAGGCGACCGAGCAGAGCGGCGCGTCGCTGCAAGACATCGCCTTCCTGGGCATCACGCACATGAAGCGCTCGTTCTATCACCAGATTTTGGAGAGCATCGGACTGACCCCGGAACAGTCGGTCTACCTGGAAGACTACGGCCATGTGCAGAGCGTCGATCAGGCGCTGGCGCTGGAACTCGGCCTGGCGCAGGGCAAGATCAAGCCGGGCGACCTGGTGCTGCTGGCGGGCGCGGGTACGGGCTACACCTGGAGCGCCGCCGCGCTGCGGTGGGGGTGAAACCGATGCGTATTCTAGCCTCAGACTGGATCGCCTTTCACGCTGACCGCACGCCCGACAAGCTGGCGATGATCGACCAGGACAGCGGGCAGCGCTTCACCTACGGCGAATTTGACGACCGCGCCGCGCGGCTGGCCGCGTACCTGCGACGCGAGTGGGGCGCGCAAAAGGGCGACCGCCTCGCCATCCTCGCCAAGAACTCGGTAGATTACTTCGCTTTCGAGTTCGCCTGCATCAAGCTCGGCGCGCTGATGCTGCCGCTCAACTGGCGCTTGGCCGAGCCGGAACTGCG
>JAEUQX010000438.1 GCA_016788625.1 Anaerolineae bacterium | reverse complement strand
GTGAACAGCGTGACTGCCGCGATGCTGATCGTGCAACTGATGCTCGGCGCGCTCTGGATTCCTGCAAGCGGCGCCTACGGAGCGGCTCTGGTCAGCCTGATCGCAGAGATTATCGCACTTGCGTTATTATGGTGGCTGGGGCGCTGAGGGGGTGATGGATGGACGGGGATGGGGATTCGGGCAGGCGGCTTGACATCAGCTTACTGCTGCTCCTATTCATGATTGCTGTGCTGCTGCGGCTGCTGTTTTTGCTGCTCAGCGGCTTCGATGGTTTGTATGGGCAGGATGCCTACGCTTACTACGACTTCGCCAAAGAACTGCGCACAGCCTTCGTGAACGGGCATACTCCGCCACCCTTCTTCTGGCCGTTGGGTTATCCGATGCTGTTGGTGGGATTGTTTGCGGCTTTTGGCGGCAGCGCGGGCGGGGCACAGGGCTTGAATGTGCTGTTAGGCGCAGTGCTGTCACCGCTGGTCTATGTGCTGGCGCGGCAGCTTGGCGTAGGGCGCTTTGGGGCGCTGGCAGCGGGCACCCTGATGGCGTTTTGTGGTCAGGCGCTGCAATCGAGTCTGGTGGTGATGAGCGATGTTCCGGCGCTGTTCTGGGCCACCTCCAGCGCGGTTGTGTTGTGGCTGTACCTGAACGCTGCTGATCAATCGTCACGAGTTCAGCGACTGATGCTGTCGGCCATGCTGCTGGCGCTGGCGGCTGTGACACGCTGGATATACGTGCTGCTGATGCTGCCCTGGGGCTTGACTCTTCTGCTCAGCGGAAAGCTGCCCTGGCGTGCGGGGGCAGCGGCGGTCATGATGGCCGGATTGCTGCTGCTGCCGCAGGTCATTTACAGTGGGGTGACTGCGCAGCCTGCTGTCAAACATGCCTGGGTATCGGAGTGGGCTGCCGAGAATGCCTTTCGCAGCACGTTTGATAATGCTGAGGGACACTTCGCGTATCAGCAGATCAACGCGGCTTTTTTTGCCCAGGCCTACCTCGCGCCGTACTATCTATCACCTCTGTTCGCGATCTTCGCGCTCATCGGTGTCTGGCGTTGGCGTAAGCAGGGTGAGCGCATGGCAATGCTGCTGGGCTGGGCGCTGCTGCCGTACCTCTTTCTGATCGGACTGCCGTCGCAGAATATTCGCTTTCCGCTCATTGTCATCCCTCCAACTGTGGTGCTGGCTGGGGCGGGACTGGAGAGTCTGGTGGTCTGGAGGGGATGGCGACGCCCGGTCATCGGGTATGCCCTGGTTGTGCTGCTCCTCTGTATTGGGCTGCGTCAGATGGGGCAGACCGCGGGGACGACGGTCACAGACTTCATCACACGGCAGCAGGCCGAGAAACAGGTGGCACAGTGGGCAGCGGCCTATATCCCACCGGATGCAACCGTCTACAGTTTTGGCCTAACACTGATTTTGCGGCATGAAACCGCTTGCAACGTGATCGAACTGTACTATGAATCGCCCGACTCGTTGGATGCGCGCTGGCAGCGTGGGCGCGAGGATTACCTGTTGGTCAATGGGTGGAACATCGAAAACCAGTGGGCAGGTCGGTCGCCACAGATCGCCTTCCGCTGGTTGCAGGAAACACGCGGTATCATCCGCTATGGACGTTTTGGCAACTATACACTCTATAAGATACGAGGTTAAACATGGCAAAACTGGACAGCTATATCGCGCGCAAGGCACAGGCCATTGCAGACCGGCAGGCCGACTGGACTGCCAACCCGGATAAGGCAGTCGTCAGCATCAAGGCATCGTCGAAGGTGGCGGGTATCACCGGGGCGCGCCCGACGCGCATGGGTGATCACACGGTTTTAAGTGATTCCGCGCCGGGATTGGCAGGGCATTCGCTAGGGCCAACCGCGCCGGAAATGCTCCTGGGCGCTTTAGCAAGCTGCATGGTGCATACTTATCTGATCGAGGCCACATTACTCAATATCCCGCTCGACCATGTTGAAGTCGAGGTGAGCGGTACGTTGGACTACAAGCCCGTCGTGGGGCTGCCGGGTGAGCAGCCGTGTGCACTGCGCGACATTACGTATAAGGCGCATATCGAGTCGCCAGCCGCAGAGGCTGAAATTGCGCGGATGCACGCCGCCGCCGAAGCTGCCTGCCCGGTGCTGAACACGCTGCGCTACCCCGTGAACGTCCAACGCGCCGAATGAACATTGGAATCTTGCTGCCTGGTTTCAGCAGTGACGAGAACGACTGGGCGATTCCCGTGCAGCTCAACCTGGTGCGCGAACTGGCGCGACAGGACTCGGTGCGTGTGCTGGCGCTGCGCTACCCGCATCGTCGGGATCGCTATGGCGTATCTGGCGCGGATGTGATCGCCCTTGGCGCAGCGCAGGTGCGCGGGCTGCGCAGGCTGCGACTGTGGGCAGAGGCGCTGCTGATGCTGCGGCGATTGCACCGCGAACAGCATTTCGATGTGTTACACGCGATGTGGGCGGACGAAACCGGGTTGATCGCGGCCTGGACGGGGCGTGTATTGGGCGTCCCGGCGGTTGTTTCGCTTGCGGGCGGGGAACTGGCGCGTCTGCCGCAGGTCGATTACGGATTGCAGCGCAGTGCGTTCAGCCGCTGGATTGTGCGGCAGGCGCTCGAAGGTGCTGACCGGGTACTACCTGCCTGTGCCTATACTGAACGTTTGATTTTGGCGGCGGGGTATCGGGTGGACGCAAAGCGGGTACGGCGCGTGGCGTTGGGAGTGGAATTACCAAAAGAATTCACCGCAGAGGCACAGAGAAGCACAGAGAAAGGGTTACCTCAACTACGGTTGCTGCATGTTGCGTCGCTGGTGGGGGTGAAAGACCAATCTATGCTGCTGCGGGCACTGGCTCGGCTGCCGGAGACCATCACGCTTGATGTGGTAGGCGACGGGCCGGAACGCGAACGGCTGCGAGTGTTGGCGCGAGAGCTGGGCGTGTCGCAGCGTGTGATCTTTCACGGGGCGGTAGCGCACCCGGAGATGTCGTGTTTTTATCAGCAGGCCGATCTGCATGTGCTGCCTTCGCTGCATGAGGGCTTCGGCATGGTGACGCTGGAAGCCGCTGCGCATGGGTTGTTGACGGTGGGCACGGCGGTTGGAATCCTGCCGGATGTGCCCACGTTAGGTGTGAGCGTTCCTGTAGGCGATGACACGGCCCTGGCGGTGGCCATCCGCGATCTGCTGGCGGACTCTGCGGCGCTACGAGAACGGGGGCAGCAGGCGCGCAGGGCGGTCGAGCAGGGTTTTACGATTACCCACACAGCGGCAGCGCTGCGCGAGGTGTACCGGGAAGCGAGACCACAGCGCGATTGACAGCCATGGTGCAGCACCCTACAATCACTTCTGGTCAATAGTTCGTTAGGGAATCGTCCAGATGACCACTCTTCCGCGATATTTCGGTTCGCTGATTTCTCCCCCACAACCTGCTGCCAGCTAACACAGGGCAGGCAGCACGCCGCTTCGTGACGCAGCAGAACATGTCTGCTGTTGTTTGATTCATAACGCCACCTGCCCTCGGTCAATATCTGACTGGAAGCACTAATGCTTCCCCACAACTACGCAACAACAACAATTCACTGAAGGGCAGTGCATTCTCGTGTTCAAGATACTGACGATTCATGCAGACTTCTGGATGGTCATTGCTGCGGCCATCCTCTGGGGGACTATTGGGGTTGCCACGCAGGCGATCTACAGCATCGATACCACGACATCCTTGTTCATCAATCTGGGGCGAATGCTGGTGGCAACGCCGATCCTGATGCTGGCTTGTTGGCGAACCGTGGGGCCTCAGATGTTTCAAATCCGGGGCCGTGATTGGGTGGTTATGGTGGTATCCGGCGCGCTCCTGGCGGCATCACACTCCGCTTACTTCGCGGCGATTCGCTACAGCGGCGTGACCATCGCTACCCTCCTGACGATCTGCGTCGCGCCGATTGTGGTAACTACACTCTCGGTTCTATTTCGGCTGGAACGCCTGAGCCGGAGCAAAGTGTTTGCTCTGGTCTGCGCGTTAGTAGGCAGTGTTCTGGTGGTTGGATTTTCACCGGAGGGTCTATACCTCGATCCTGTGTTGGGCAGTTTGTTCGCGCTGATCGCCGCAGCCACATACGGCAGCATGATCGTGGGTGGGCGCTTCGTGGCATCCGGTTATCACCCCCTGCAAATCAGCACCGTTATGTTCCTGGCGGGTACAATCACCCTGCTGCTCGTCAACCTGATGAACGGAGTTGTGCCCGTGCAGACTCCCCAGGGATGGCTGCTGGTACTGTATCTGGGCGTCGTACCAACGGCTCTGGCATACTGGTTATTCCAGGTGGGATTGCGTTCCGTGTCGGCAAGCGCTGCGAGCATCATCGGAATGCTCGACCCGGTTGTCGCTGCCGTGTTAGCCTGGGTGCTGTATGGTGAAAGCCTGACGGCAATCGGATTTGTTGGAACAGCGCTGCTCCTGGCGAGCATCGCCTTAGTCTCGTCCAGGCGCAGCGCGTGAGGTAGAACACAACTCCGGCGAGCACATGTCTCATGACTCGCTGGAGTTATGTTTTCAACCACCACACTCCGGTGCATTCCGGCAGTATCACCCACTGGTTGGTGATCACCTGCGCGGCCAGCTCGTCGCCAAAGAAGAAGCGCATCAGTCGTTCGGCTTCGTCCAGCGATTCGAAGCGGTAGTCGGTGCGGATCCAGGTATGTGACCAGCCCAACTCATCCTCCAGCCAGGCGTAATACTCCGCCAGGGCTGGGGTGGGCGGCTGCGGCGTCTCGCGGCCTGTGCCCAGTGTTTCCAGCATGATGGCGGTACCACCGGGACGCAGGACGCGGCGCATCTCGGCCAGCGCCTTGCCAATCTCGTCGCGCCATGTATCGGGATACCAGCCGCAGCAGTGGCCGAAGCTCCAGCCCTGGATACTGATGTCGGCGGAAGCGTCGGCGGCGGGAATCTGTCGATTGTCGGCTACTTCCGTTGACGCATTCGCATATCCGGCGGCGTGTAGTCGTTCCTGTGCGACGGCCAACATGTGTTCTGAACCGTCATAGGCGCGAATCGAACGCACGAGTGGGGCGAGCAGCAGTGTCAGCCGTCCTGTGCCCGCCCCGAATTCGACGATATCCAGACCTGCCAACGGGCGTATGGACTGCAATGTTGTGAGGATGTTGCCCTGATAATCCTCGCGGACGACAAGGGCATCGTACAGGTCGGCGTGCTGCGCATAGATGGTCTCGAAGTGATCAGGCATGGTGATGTCTACTCCTAACGAATTCCCCAGAACAAGACTAACCCGATCAGCAGCCCGATGAACGTTACCAGCGTCATGCCGATACCGGCGCGGGTGAAGTCGCCGAAGCGGTAGCCACCTGGTCCCATCATCAGCACATTTACCGGATGGGCAATCGGCGTCAGGAAGGCGGCCGAGCAAGCAATCGAGACCGTGACCGCCATTGCCTGCGGACTAACGCCCATCTGTGCCGCGCTGGTCACAGCAATCGTGCCTGTCACCAGTGCCGTCACCTGCCCGCCGATCACCTGCGCGACGCCGACCGTGAGCAAAAACACGCCCACCACCAGCGCCAGCGGCCCATAGGGCGCAACCAGGTTGACCAGCGCCGTGCCGACCCGCTCGCCCAATCCGGTGTTGGTCAGGGCGATGCCAACGGGCACCATGCCAGCGATGAGGAAGATTACGCGCCATTCGATTGCGCGATAAGCTTCATCCATGTTAATGCAGCCCGCCAGCACCATCGCCATCGCTCCGGCCAGCATCACCTCCGGCAGCGGGAAGAGGTTGAGCAGCGCTGCCGCCAGCACAAGTGCAAGGATCAGCAGTGTCCAGGGCGCTTTCTGTGGGCTGCTCGGCTGGTGAATGTGGCTGCTCTGCATCATGATGTAATCGCGGTCATGCGCGAGCGCCAGGATACGCGCCGTAGGCCCGACCATCAGCAGCGCGTCGCCGACTTGCAGTGGCATGATTCCCACATCGGTGCGGTAGCTGCGGCCTTCGCGCCAGAGGGCAACAGTGGTCAAGCCATACTTGTTACGGAAGCGCACTTCCTTGAGCGTCTTGCCTACCATTGTGGAACGCGGTGGGATGATCACTTCGGTCAGATCGACGGGGTAGTTGTGCGCGCCGCTGAACGCCCGGTTCTCGCGGCCACAGTGCAGTCCCCAACCGCTGAGTAGTTCAACACGTTCCCAACGCCCCAGCACCAGTAGGTAATCGTCTGCTTCGATCGTCTCGTCCGGCTCTGGCGTTAGGATAGCTTGGTTGCCACGCCAGATCGCCAGCACCGTAATCCCAAGTTCCTCACCAATGCGGCTGTCGCGCAGCGCCACGCCGATCAGGCGTGATCCAGGCTGTACACGCGCTTCCCACAGCCGTTCTCCCAACTGATACGTTTCGGAGAGACTGGTTGACAGACTGCGTGCGCTGCTGATCTGCCCGATTGCTTCACGCGCGGGCAGCAGTCGCCGTCCGATCAGCGCCATGTAGAGCAGGCTGAGCACGACAATCACCCCACCAGTCGGCACAAAATCCCCCATACCCAGGCCGGCATACCCCTCATCAATCAGGATTCCGCTCATGATGATATTGGCGGTCGTGAAATAGGTCGCCATGCCGCCCACGAGTGTCCCGAACGAGAGTGGCATAAGCAGTTTGGAAAGCTTGACATTGGAGTCGCGTCCAACCTGTATCGCCGCGGGGAGTAGTACGGCTCCCGCAGCGATATTATTCATCACCAACGAGAGCAGCGCGCCCGCACCCATGAACAGCAGGATCAGTCGCACTTCCGAACCGCGCCCGAGGCGCAGTAGCGCTGTCCCAATACGCTGCACGATTCCGGACGTCTCCAGCGCTTCCGTGATGATAAACAGCCCGATGATGGTGATCACTGCGCTGCGGCTGAAACCCGACAGCGCTTCCTGTGGCGTTACCAGTCCGGCAAAGCCTAACGCCAGCAGGATGAGAATCGCGGTTACATCGGCACGCAGTCGGTTCGAAACGATCAGCAGCAGGCCAGTAGTGACGATGACGATCAACAGCAGTTCAGGCGTGGTGAGCATCGTAAATCCTGACTCCATGGTCGTCGCGCAGCGAATCGGTCAGCGCATTGCAAAACGTCGGGTCAACCGACCGAACAGGTTGGCGATGTCCGCGCGTTCATCCGGCGTAAAGGCGCGTGTCTGCCAGACCACGCCGAAATAGACCAGCACGCTGATCACGCCCACGAGAATCCAGTTGAGCGACGTCACCAATGCCGCAATCACGAGTCCCATGATTACGCCTGCGAAGACCAACCGCAGCATGTACTTCAACCCCAACCCCTGGCCGAACGTCTTTCGGAAGAAGAAATAGAACTGCATGGCGCCGAACCCGTCCGTCAGAACCGTTGCAAAGGCCGAACCAACAATCCCAAAGCGCGGCACGAGGATGAAGTTAATGACCAGGTTGAAGATGGCAAGGCTGACGTAGATGCGCATTGAGACCCGTTCTTTTTTGATCGAGGTCGTCAGATTGCCGCAAAAGGCCGTATACATCAGCAAGGGCACATCCCAGATGATGATGGCAAAGGCGATGGCGGCGGGCAAGTTCACTGGCTCATACAGGAAACCGACCGCGTGTTGCGCCAGCATCATACCGCCGATAGCAATTGGGAGACCCAGGAACACCATCATCTTGACCGAGCGATAGTACCAGGGCGGCACCGTTTCCGGCGCGTTGGCGTGCTGGCGCGCCAGGGTTGGCAGGACAGCCGCGTTGAAGGCGCGGGTGAATGAGACGAAGTTCATCGACAGGCCGTAGGCGATGCTGTACCAACCAACGTGAAGTTCGCTCACAAACCCGCTCAGAATGATCGTGTCCACATGGAAGGAAAGGGATAGTGCGAGCTGAATGAAGGCAAATGGCAGACCTGCCCAGATGATCGCTCCCCACAGTCGTGGATTATAGCTGAAGCGCGGTGGGCCAAAGTTGTTGCGGCGGATGACCCATAGGCTCAAGCCGATCAACACCGGGAAGTTGAGGAAAGATGCTATGACCAACCAGATAAAGTTCAGTCCCGCCAGCAGGAATAGGCTACCGGCTGCGATGAAAATGACCTGGGCAATCACTTCAAACAAGGATGTGATGTCAACCCGTTCATTGCCATAAATGATGCTGGACAGCGGAATAAGAATAGCGGAAAGAAAGTAGGTAAGCGTGTACAACGCTATGCCCAACACGATCTCTGGTGAATATCCGCGCCAGATCGCGCCTATCGTCGTGACCACAGCCGCGACAACGGCCAGAATGCCGCGCAGCAGCACTACATCCCAGAACAACTCGCTGGATTTGCGTGCGTCGCGCGCAATCTCGCGTGCCAGGTACTGCGTAATCCCTAAATCACCCAGTACTGCGAATAGGGTCGTCCAGGACAGGACGATACCATATTGCCCAACCTGTTCACCGCCTAGCGTTCGCACGATCATGATCTGGAAAAGAAAACTAAAGATGCGGACTAAGGTTTGGGCGATGAATCCAAACACTGCGTTCCGTGCAATGGTGCGGCCTGCGCTGCGGCGCGGCGGCTCCACCGGGGCATTTGAGGGTTCAAGCTGACTTTCAGTCATGGTTGGCGTCCTGCTCGTTATGGTCGGAGATATGCCGAGTCAATCATGAGGCAGAAAATGGAATTCCACAAGTGAACCAACATGTGAAATGTAAATGCAAGGTGCTGACGTTAACCTTACAAAGCGAATTCTGAAGACCTATCTCAGGATATGATTCATGCCGTCTGTCCCTACGCTCGAAACCTGGCTGACGTGTGCTACGCCGAAGCCGAATGCCGCGCTGCGCCTGTTTGCCTTTCCCTATGCTGGGGCGGGAACAGTGGTCTTCCGAGGCTGGGACAGCGCTTTGCCCGCACAGGTCGAAATGAATGTCGTCCGCCTGCCGGGACGTGAGACCCGCTTGCGTGAGACGCCTTTCAGCACGATGCCGCCGCTGATTAGTGCTTTGGCGGATGCCCTCATACCCGCGCTGGACAAGCCTTTTGCCTTATATGGTCACAGCATGGGTGGATTGGTTGCATTTGAACTGACACGAGAGCTGCGACGACGCGGGGAGCGGATGCCGCTGCAACTGCTTATTTCCGCGCGCCGTGCCCCGCAGCTTGCCGACCCGGACACGCCGCTGCACCCGCTATCAGACGCGGCCTTCGTCAAGGAGATGCAGCGCCGTTATGATAGTATTCCGGCGGCAATTCTAAATTCGCCCGAACTGCTGGAGTTATTTGTTCCAGTTCTCAAAGCGGATTTTGCTGTCATCGAGACCTATTCCTATCAGGCGGCTCCGCCGCTCGATGTGCCGATTGCGGTGTTTGGCGGTACACACGATCATGTGCTGCGTGCGGGTGATTTGGAAGGGTGGGCAGAGCAGACTTCCGGGGCGTTTGCCCTGCAGAAGTTTGTCGGTGGCCATTTCTTCATTCAAAGTCAGCAGGCAGCTTTTCTGAGCGCGGTCAACAGGATTATTGCGCGCCATCTTTGAGTATGTTGCTCCATTTTCAATTGAGTAGAAACGCTACATGGTACATTTTCATCAGGAATGGCAGCGACCCCCAGCCGTGCTGAGCCTGGAGGCGAATGAAATTCACTGCTGGGTTGCGCCGCTCGATCAGCCTCCCACAATTCTGGAGACGTTGGCACAGTGTCTTTCGGCAGACGAACGGGAGCGTGCTGCCGGTTTTTACTTTGAGCGGCATCGGGCACAGTATGTTGCCGCACGCGGTATCCTACGCCACCTGCTGGCATACTATACACGGCAAAAACCCGTCGAACTCCGTTTTTCTTACGCCGAGAATGGCAAACCAGCCCTGCGCGGAAATGACGAGGTTCGCTTTAATCTCTCCCATTCCGGCGATCTGGTGTTGTATGCGTTCGCACACTGCCGTGAGGTAGGGGTTGATCTGGAAGAGGTGCGCCCGTTGAGCGACCTGGATTCGTTGGCCGAGCGCAGCTTTTCACCCATCGAAGTCGCCGCACTGCACACGCTGCCGCCGCATCAGCGTTTGTCATCATTCTTCGCGTGTTGGGCGCGCAAAGAAGCATTCATCAAAGCGCTGGGCAATGGTCTTTCGTATCCGCTCGATCAATTCGACGTGAGTTTCTTGCCGGGCGAAACGACGCGATTGCTGCGCGTGTTGGGTGACCCAGCAGCACCAGCACGCTGGCAGATGGACGCCCTCGACCCGGCTGAGGGCTACGCTGCCGCGCTGGTCAGCGATGGACAGGGTGGGTCGCTGCGGCGCTGGGTGTGGGACAAAGCATTGATTGTGACTGGATAGCGCTTCATACTACAATAGGATTTCAGCCTGGTATGCGAGGGGGATGCTTGGATGAATGAACCGATTGCGATCATCGGTATTGGCTGCCGTTACCCGGGGGGCGTGAACAACCCGCAGGCGTTCTGGCAGGCGCTGCTCGATGAACTCGACGCGGTGACTGAAGTGCCGTCCAGTCGCTTCGACCTGGAGACATACTACGACGCGACGCCCGCCACGCCCGGTAAGGTGATGTCGCGTTGGGGCGGCTACCTGGACGATATTGACCGCTTTGACGCTGCCTTCTTCGGCATCGCCCCGCGTGAAGCTGACCGCCTCGACCCGCAGCAGCGCCTCCTCCTCGAAACTGCTTGGGAAGCCTTGGAAGATGCCGGACAGGTGCCTGATAGTGACTCCATCCGCGAGACGGGCGTGTTCGTCGGTATGTGGCTGAACGACTTCGAGGCACGGCTGTTCAAGAACCCCGCTAAAGTGGATTTCTACATGACGACGGGCAGTGGGCGTTATTCGGCGTCCGGGCGGCTGTCGTACATCCTGGGTTTCCAGGGTCCGAGCGTGACGCTGGATACGGCCTGTTCATCCTCGCTGGTTGCGGTGCATCTGGCCTGCCAGAGCCTGCGCAGCGGCGAATGCGAACTGGCACTAGCGGGTGCGGCGAACGTGATCCTGCAACCGCACATTACCATTGCCTATTCACAGTCCAAGATGATGGCACCCGACGGACACTGCAAGTTCGGCGATGCGCGCGCTGACGGTTATGTCCGCAGCGAAGGCGCGGCGGTGCTTGTGCTCAAGCGTCTCTCACAGGCGCTGGCCGATGGCGATCCGATCTACGCCCTGATACGCGGCAGCGCGGTCAACAATGATGGCAAGACCAGCGGGTTTCTGGCGACGCCTGGCAGCGAAGGCCAGGAGGACATGCTGCGCAAAGCCTATGCCAACGCGGGCATCTCGCCCGGGCAGGTACAGTATGTCGAAGCGCACGGCACGGGCACGAACGCGGGCGACCCGGTAGAAATCGGCGCGCTGGGTGCGGTGTTGGCGGAAGGCCGTGCGCCGGGCAGCGTGTGTATGCTCGGCTCGGTGAAGACTAACTTCGGTCATACGGAAGGCGCGGCGGGGCTGGCCGGGCTGATCAAGGTGGCCTTGTCCCTCAAACATCAAATGCTCCCCGCCAGCCTGCACTTTCAGACCCCCAGCCCTAAAATCGCCTGGGATGAAATCCCGGTACGCATTCAGGCGCAGCGCACGCCCTGGCCGCAGCATGATGGCCCGGCCATTGGCGGCGTGAGTTCGTTTGGCATCGCGGGCACAAACGCGCACATCGTGTTGCAGGAAGCGCCCGCCGAGGCATGGTCAGGTGAAGCCAGTGCCGCGTCTGCGCCATCAACAGTACATGCTCCGGTTGTGCTGCCGTTGGCCGCGCAGTCCCGTGAGGCGCTGACACAGTTGGCGGAAGGTTACGCGGATTTGCTGCAAGACGGCGCGCTGCACGATGTTGTATATACGGCGGCGACGCGGCGGGCACAGCATCCCATCCGGTTGGCTGCCATCGCCCCGGACGCGGCGGGTATGCGCGACAAGCTGCGCACCTTGCTCGCGGGTGAGGCGCAGCGCGGCCTGCTGGTCAGCGGCGAGTCTTCACTTGGCTCGCGCAAGGTCGTATTTGTCTTCCCTGGTCAGGGTGGGCAGTGGGTTGGCATGGGACGGCAGCTCCTGGAACATGAGCCTGCTTTCCGCGCGGCTTTAGAGGCGTGCGAAGCGGCTATGCGCCCCCACGTGGATTGGTCGCCTGTACAGGCGCTGCAATCTGGTGCGGCGCTGGACGACATTGACGTAATTCAGCCGTTGATCTTCGCTGTACAGGTGGGATTGGCGGCGGTGTGGCGTTCGTGGGGCGTCGAACCGGATGCCATCATCGGCCATAGTATGGGCGAGGTTGCGGGCGCGGTGGTCGCGGGCATCCTCAGTCTGGATGCAGGCGCACACATCATCTGCCGCCGCAGCCAGCTTATGAAACGCGTGAGAGGCAAAGGCGCGATGGCTGTTGTAGAACTCACTTACGCCGAAGCGGAAGCCGCCATCGCAGGTTACGAAGATCGCCTGGGCATCGCCGTGAGCAATGGCCCTCGTTCCACCGTGCTTTCGGGCGACCCGGCGGCGCTGGACGAGGTTGTGCAGCAGCTTCAGGCACGCGATGTGTTCTGCCGCCCGGTCAAAGTTGATGTGGCGGCGCACAGCCCACACATGGACGCACTGCGCCCGGAACTGGTGCACGATCTGGGTGACGTGAACGCGCTCAACAGCGTTATCCCCGTGTATTCGACGGTCGATGGCGTGCTGCGGGCGGGCGAGTTCTTTGATGCTGAATATTGGGGCGCGAATCTGCGGCAGCCAGTGTTGTTTGCTTCGGCTGTGGCGCAGGCGCTTGCTGATGGCTGCAACACGTTCATCGAAATCAGCCCGCATCCGGTGCTGTTGGCGGCTGTCGAACAGAGTATCCGCGATGCAGGACTCGATGAAACACTCACGCTGCCTTCGATGCGGCGTGAAGAAGACGAACGCGGCATTCTGCTGGAGTCGCTCGGCGCGCTCTATGTAGCGGGCTATCCGGTTGATTGGGTGCGATTGTATCCGGCAGGGCGTGTGCTGCGCCTGCCAACTTATCCCTGGCAGCGCGAACGCTTCTGGGTTGATGAGGCAGCTTTGGCGGCAGGGATGAGCACAGGCCGAGCCGCCAGCAGCCACCCGCTGCTTGGCGCGTACTTCCGCTCGCAATCCGGCACGCACTACTGGGAAGGCGCGCTTGACCTGAACAGCGTGCCTTACCTGAACGACCACCGTGTGCAGGGCAGCGCGATCTTCCCGGCAGCAGGTTATGCCGAACTGGCGCTGGCTGCCGCGCGCGAGGTTTTCGGTGGGGCAGCGCACTCGGTTGGCGACCTGCATTTTGAGGAAGCGTTGTTTTTGACCGCGCCGCGCGTTGTACAGATCATGTTGTCGCCCACCAGCCCCGGTCGCGCGCAGTTCCACTGCTTTAGCCGTCCGGCGGACGACGAACAGGGCTGGGCGCTGCACGCAGGCGGTTCGATTCACCTGGGCGAGGCCGACCTGCATCCGAGCTTTGATAAGCCATCTGTGCTGCAAGAGCGCCTGGGTGCAGCGCAGACAGGCGAACAGCATTACAGCGCAATGCGCGACCGCCGCCTGGACTATGGCCCGGCTTTTCAGGGTGTGCGCGCGCTGTGGTTGAATGATCATGAAGTGCTGGCTGACCTGCATCTGCCGGAGAGTGCTGCGCCCGGCGCGTATCAGGTTCATCCTGCGCTGCTGGATGCTTGCTTTCAGACGCTGTTGGCGACGCTGGGCGAGGCGCAGGGTACCTATCTGCCCGTTGACCTCGATTGGCTGCGGCTTTACGCCCATCCCGATACCAGCGCGCCACTGTGGGCCTATGCCCGCCGGAGTCCAGGCGACCAACGATTAGTCGGCGATGTGCTGCTGCTGGATGCCGAAGGGCGTGTGCTGCTGGCGGCTGAGCGTCTGGCGATGCAGCGCGTCGAACGCCCCGACGAGTGGCGCGAGTGGCTGTATGAAACCGTGTGGGAAGCGGGCGAAGCGCTGCCCGATACGCCGCCCACCACGCATGGCGACTGGCTGATCTTCGCGGACAGCAGCGGCTTTGCCGACGAACTGGCCGAGAGCCTGCGCGCCTGGGGTGAACGCTGCGTGACAGTTCACTTCGGTGAGACTTACACGGTAGCGGGTAATGGTCATTATGGTATTGACCCCTTCAGCCTTGATGATTATCAGCGATTGCTGCTGGATGCGGGCATTAGCGCGTGGCGTGGCATTATACACCTCACGAGTTTGGATACGGCGTCGGAGACACTAGCGGACCTCCACAGCGCGGAACTGCTCAGCCCGCTGAGCGCCCTCTATTTGACACAGTCGCTGCTGGCGGGCGGCCACGCAGCGCGGCTGTGGCTCGTCACGCGCGACGCCCAGGGTGCCGACGTAACGAATCCGGCGGGTGCGCTGCTTTGGGGCTTTGGCGCGACGCTGGCGAACGAACACCCTGAACTGCAAACGACGCGCGTTGATCTGCATAGCACAACGCTCCCACAAACGCTGCGCCGTCACCTCTTTTCCGGCAAACTTCTGGACGCAATAGATTTCGAGGCGGAGCAGTCATATACCGTCTCGCGCTTGCGCCCGCGTGATGCTGCTGATGCGCGCATGATGCAGGTCGAGCAGGTGCGCGCCGAGGAACAGGCCTTCGTTGCCCAGGCTGACCCGCCCGGTGTGTTCGATAACCTGAAGTGGCGCGCAGTACAGCCGACGCTGCCTGCCGCTGGTGAGGTGTTGATCGAAGTTCACGCGACCGGGCTAAACTTCATGAACGTGATGGCTGCCCTGGGCGCGCTGCCTGGTTATCCGAATGGTGCAGGGCCGCTGGGCATCGAATGTGCCGGGCGTATCGCGATGGTCGGTGCCGAGGTGCACGACTGGCAGGTGGGTGACGAAGTTGTTGCGGTGGCCTTCCACAGCCTGGGCACACACGCGGTCACCGACGCTCGCCTGGTTGCGCGCAAACCTGCTGGTTTGTCATTCATCGATGCGGCTACCCTGCCCATCACCTATCTGACCGCGCATTACGCGCTCAATGTGTTGGGGCACATGTCCGCCGGAGAACGTGTGTTGATCCACGCCGGAACGGGCGGTGTTGGGCTGGCGGCGATCCGGTTGGCGCAGGCGGCAGGCGCTGAAATCTGGGCAACGGCGGGCACAGACGAGAAACGCGCGTTTTTGCGCGATCTGGGTATCGCGCATGTGTTGGACTCGCGCTCGCTCGATTTTGCCGACACCATCCTGAGTGAAACCGATGGTGTTGACCTCGTGTTGAATTCGCTGGCTGGCGAGGCGGTTGTGCGTGGGCTGGAGACGCTGCGGCCTTACGGGCGGTTTTTGGAAATTGGCAAGCGCGACATTTATGACAACACGCACATTGGCCTGTTCCCCTTCCAGAAGAACCTCTCGTACTTCGCCGTTGACCTTGACCGCATGGCGCGCGAGCGACCGCAGCAGGTCGGCGCGATGCTGCGCGAGATCATGGAGCGGGTTGAAGCAGGCGAACTTGCGCCGCTGCCTGTGACGGTCTTCGCGGCAAATGAACTGGCGGATGCCTTCCGCCATATGGCGCAGGCGAGGCACATCGGCAAGATCGTCATCACGGTGCGTGACCAGAATGTCAGCATCGAGACGAACTTCATCCGTTCGGACGGCAGCTACCTGGTCACAGGTGGCCTTGGTGGCTTGGGTCTGGAAGCGGCGAACTGGCTGGCACAGCAGGGGGCGCGGCATCTGGTGTTGGCCGGTCGGCGCAGTCCGTCGGATGCGGCACAGGCGGTCATCAGCAGTCTGGAAGCGCAGGGTGTGCAGGTGCTCGCCGCACAGCTTGACATCGCCGACGAAGCTGCTGTACATGACTTGATTCATGCGATACAAAACAGCCAGTACCCGCTGCGGGGTATCATTCACGCGGCGGGCGTGCTGGAAGACAGCACCATCGCGCAGATGGATGCGGCGCGTTTCCGTGCCGCGCTGCTGCCCAAGCTGGATGGCGCGTGGAACTTGCACACGGCTACCCGCGACCTGCCGCTCGATTTCTTCGTGCTGTATTCGTCGGTCGCGGCGCTGCTCGGTACGGCAGGCCAATCCAATTACGCGGCGGGCAACGCCTTCATGGATGCTCTCGCTGCCTATCGGCAGGCGCAAGGACTTCCCGCGCTCAGCATCGCCTGGGGACCCTGGTCGCAGGTCGGTCTGGCCGCGGCGCAAGCTAATCGTGGTGGACGGTTGGCGGAACGCGGTTTGGGCAGCCTGACCCCAGCGGAGGGGATGTATGTGCTCGAACGGGTGATGCGCGCGCAGGGCAGCCTTGACGTGATGCACTTTGACGCATCGCGCTGGGCTTCGACCAACCCCGCGGCGCGACAATCCACACTTCTGGCCGGACTGCTCACTGAACAGATCAGCGAGCCAACATCTGCCGCTGCGCCTTCAGAAGACATTCGCGCGCTGATGCTGGCTGCTGAACCCGGCAGGGTGCGCCGCACAATCCTGGAGACGCGCATTCGTGAAACCGTCGCTGCGGTGCTGGGGCTGGCCGCGAACCGGGTTGATGTGCAGAAGCCGCTGCGCAACATGGGCATCGACTCGTTAATGACCCTGGAACTGCGCAACCGTCTCGAATCCGGCCTTAAACTCTCGCTGCCCGCGACACTGGTCTTCAACTATCCGACTGTCGCCGCGCTGACCGGTCATCTGGCCGAGAAACTCGGCGTGCCGCTGGATGCCCCAAAGAGCGAGACCGCGCCGCCTGCCGAGCAGCCAGCAGCCGATCAATTGAGCGATCTATCGCGCGATGAAGTGGAAGCGCTCTTAGCCGAAGAACTGAAGTCTCTCGACGATCTCTTGAAAGGAAACTAAGGTGGCGCAGCAAGACGCGACGCTCGATCAACTCAAGAAAGCGCTGACGGCCATCAAAGAACTGCGCGCCCGGCTCGATACGGTCGAGAAAGCCCGTACTGAGCCGATTGCCATCATTGGCATGGGCTGCCGCTTTCCTGGCGCGGATTCACCGGAGCAGTTCTGGGACTTGCTAGCGAACGGAGTGGATGCGATCAGCGAGACGCCTGCTGATCGCTGGAAGCTGGACGAACTTTACGACCCCGATCCGGCAGCACCCGGCAAGATCTCGTCGCGTTGGGGCGGCTATCTGCGCGATGTTGACCGTTTCGACCCGTTCTTTTTCGGCATTTCGCCAAAAGAGGCAGCCTGGATGGACCCGCAGCAGCGTCTGTTGCTGGAAGTCGCCTGGGAGGCGCTCGAATCCGCCGGACAAACGCGCGAGCAGCTAACGGGCAGCCTGACTGGGGTGTTCGTCGGCGTTCACAGTCACAGCACGGACTATTACCTGATGCAGGTGCAGGATGCCGACGCGATTGACACCTACACGGGCACGGGTACTTCGCACAGCGTTGTGGGTGGACGGCTCTCGTACCTGTTCGACTGGCAGGGGCCAAACGTAACGCTCGACACAGCCTGTTCGTCGTCGCTCGTCGCGGTGCATCTGGCAGTACAAAGCCTGCGCAACCGCGAGTCGAATCTGGCGCTGGCGGGCGGCGTCAATATCATGCTCTCGCCAGAGTTCACGATTACGGCATCACGGATGCACATGCTCGCGCCGGATGGCCGCTGCAAGACGTTTGACCAGCGTGCGGATGGTTTCGTGCGAGGCGAGGGCGCGGGAGTCGTTGTCCTCAAGCGCCTCTCGGATGCGCTGGCTGATGGTGATAAGGTGCTGGCCGTGATTCGCGGTTCGGCGGTCAACCAGGACGGCAAGTCCAACGGCCTGACCGCACCCAACAGCCTTTCGCAGATGGCGGTCATCCGGGCTGCGATGGCGAATGGCGGCGTCACGCCTGAACAGATCAGCTACGTCGAAGCACACGGTACGGGCACGGCGCTCGGCGACCCGATTGAGGTCGAGGCGCTCGCGGGCGTGATGGGCAGGCAGAGCGGCCAGACCTGCTACCTGGGTTCGGCCAAGTCCAACATTGGGCACCTAGAAGGCGCGGCGGGTGTCGCGGGTTTGATCAAAGTTGTCCTGTCGATGCAGCATGGGCAGATTCCGCCGCTGCTGCACTTCACCGGGCTGAACCCGCACATCTCATTCGAGAACACACCCTTTGCCGTGACGACCGACCTGCGCCCTTGGGATTCCGGCGCGAACCGCCGCCTAGCGGGCATCAGTTCCTTCGGCTGGTCGGGAACGAACGCGCACGTCATCGTTGAAGAAGCGCCCGCTGCCGAATCTGCTGCCATAGTGCAGGGCGACGAGGCCGTACTACTGCCGCTCTCCGCGCACACGCCGCAGGCTTTGAGTGCGTTGGCTGCCGCCTATCACGAACGGTTGATCGCAGCGGACGTGCCACCGCTCCCGCAGATGGCCGCCACCGCCGCGTTGCGCCGCACGCAGCACGAATATCGCCTGGCGCTGGCCGGACGCACGCACGCGGAACTGGCCGAAGCAGCAGGCGCATTTGCCGCCGGGAATGTGGCGGTCAACGCTGCGGCTGGTCGCAAAGACCCGGACGTCGCCGCGAAGGTCGTTTTTGTCTTCCCCGGTCAGGGCGGGCAGTGGTTCGGTATGGCGCGCGGCCTGTTGGAACGTGAACCGATTTTTCGTGAGGCGATGGAACGCTGTGAGGCAGCGCTGCGCCCACATGTGGATTGGTCGCTGCTTGAACAGCTCAACCTGCCGGAAGAACAATCCCGCCTGAACGACATTGATGTTATTCAGCCAACGCTGTTCGCGGTGCAGGTATCGCTTGCCGCGATGTGGCGCGCATGGGGCGTCGAGCCGGACGCTATCCTGGGTCACAGCCTGGGCGAAGTTGCGGGTGCGTATGTCGCCGGGGCACTGAGCCTGGAAGATGCCGCGAAAGTCATCTGTCAGCGCAGTCGTCTGATGAAGCGTGTGGCCGGGAAGGGCGCGATGGGCGTTGTCGGCCTCTCTGTCGAGCAGGCGGAGGCCGCTCTGAGAGGTTATGAAGGTCGTCTCTCGGTGGCGGTCAGCAACAGCCCGCGCTCAACGGTGATTTCCGGCGAGCCTGCCGCGCTGGATGAGGTGTTGAACCGGCTGCGCGCTGAGAATATCTTCGCCCGCGCCGTCAAAGTTGATGTGGCGTCACACAGCCCGCAGATGGACGCGCTGCGACCAGAACTCGTCAAGACGTTGGTTGGGTTGAAACCGCACGCGGGCCATATCCCGATTTATTCGACCGTGACGACCGAAGTGCTGAGCGGCGCGGAACTTACGCCCGATTATTGGGGACGCAATCTGCGCCAGCCTGTGCAGTTCGCGATGATGGCCGAACGCCTGCTCCAAGACGGACACACCCTGTTCGTCGAACTCAGCCCGCACCCCGTGCTGCTCTCCGCGCTCGAAGACATGTTCCATCACACGGGCATCGCGGGTACGACTATTGCTTCGATGCTGCGCGAACAGGACGAGCAGGTTATCCTGCTGCGCGGCCTGGGTGCCTTGTATGCGGCGGGTTATGCTGTCGATTGGACGCGGCTGTATCCTGCCAAGCTGCCGCCTGTCTCGCTGCCTGCTTACCCCTGGCAGCGCGGACGTTACTGGATTGAACAGAAACCTGCCAGTGGTTGGGCCGCCAAAGGCGGACACCCGCTGATCGGCCAGCGCCTGCCCGACCTGGCGCACATGCCCGGCAGCGCGTTCTGGCAGAATCAGTTCGATACCCGTTTTCAGCGGGCAATTCGCGAACAGTTTGGTGATGAGACTGTCAGCGAGGTCGTCATCGAAGCGATGGTGCTGGCTGCCGCTAACCAGCTTTATGGTGAGGCGGGGCATCGCGTCAGCGAACTTACAATGTCTGAGTCATTGGAGGCTGCCCCCGGCACCGTCATTCAGTGTGCCTTGGTCGAAGAAGCAGACCACACCGCGTTTCACATCTACTGCCGCGCGGCTGATGCGGCAGAATGGAAAAACTGCGCGGACGGCATCCTGCAAGTCGAACCTGTTCAGACCGAATGGCTGTACGAACCGGGATGGGTTGCTGTGCCTGCGCCTGCTGCGCCGGGTGTGTTGAATGGGGACTGGTTGATTTTCGTGGAACCGGCAGGTGTGGGCGTGGAACTGGCCGAACGGATCCACGCGGGTGGCGGGCGGTCAACTCTCGTGCTGCCGAGTGCAGAGGACTCTGTCGCCGCGCTTGTGATTGACCCCGGCAATCCAGATGCCTATGCACAGGTGCTGCGCCAGTTTGACTCGCCGCCGCAGGGCATCGTCTACCTGTGGAGCAGTGCCAACGATTCAGATGCTTTGTCGGGCAGCGTCAGCGCATTGTATCTGGCGCAGGCGTTGGCACAAATGCCCTGGTCAGGCCAGACGCGGCTCTGGTTGGTCACGCGCGGCACACAGCGCGAAACTGCCGAGGCTTATCTCGCCAACGTGCCGCTGTGGGGGCTGGGGCGTACCTTCGCGCTGGAATACCCGCAGCTCTGGGGTGGTTTGATCGACCTGCCGCTGAATTCCAACGGTATCACCGATGCGGAACGCCTGTTGAACGAAATCGTCGCGCCCGGCGCGGATGACCAGATTGCTTACAGCGCGCATGACCGCTACGTCGCGCGCTTGATGCGTGGGGATTATCACCCCGGCCAGATGGAGCTGAACTGGCGTGATGACAGCACCTACCTGATCACGGGTGGTCTGCGCGGGTTAGGGCTGCTCTTCGCGGAGTGGCTGGCGGAGCAGGGCGTGCGCCACCTCGTGCTGGTGGGGCGCAGCGGCGCATCAGACGCGGCAATGCCAACCCTGAACAAACTCGAACAAATGGGCGTGCAGGTGGTCATTGCTCGCACAGATATTTCTGATTATGCTGACCTACAGCGTGCCTTCGCGGAGATGCAGGCCACCATGCCGCCTCTGCGAGGTGTTATCCATTCGGCAGCTGTGATCGACGACGCGCCGCTGCTCAGCCAGGACGCTGAACACTTTCGTAAGGCGATGGCCGCCAAAGTGGATGGTACGCGCAACCTGCACCTGCTTACTCGCGATCTGAACCTGGATTGTTTCGTGGCATTTTCATCGTTTGCATCCGTCTTCGGCTCGCCTGGGCAAGCCAATTACGCCGCCGCGAATGCCTACCAGGATGCCCTCATGCATCACCGTCGCGAGCAAGGGCTGTCCGCGCTGTGCATCAACTGGGGTGCCTGGGGGCAGATCGGTCTGGCGGCGGAGATGGGTGATTATTTCCGGCGCGTTGGCCTGGAGATGATGCGACCAGACTGGGCAGTCGCGGCTCTCCCGTACCTACTGCGCGCTGGCGCGGTGCAGACGGTTGTGGCGGCAGTGAACTGGGAGACGTTCGCCGCCAACTACGCGGCACAGCGAGGTCGCGCCTTCCTGGAACGCTTCGCGGCTGTTGAATCTGAGAGCAGCGCAACCCCGGCTGTTGATTTTGCCGCCCTGCTGGAGGTGACCGCACCGAACAAACGCCATGATCTGCTGCTTGGCGCGGTGCGTGACGAGGTAGCGGCGGTGCTGGGCCTCAGTCCGGCTTCGGCGCTGGATTTACGACGTGGCTTCTTCAAGATGGGCATGGACTCGCTGATGAGCGTTCAGCTTCGCAACCGCCTGGAAGCCAAACTCGGTCGCTTCCTGCCGCCGACTGTCGCGCTGGAATATCCGACGGTCGAAGCGCTAACGGGGTATCTGGCTGCTGAAGTTTTCATGCTGGACGAGACCGTTGGCACAGCGCCACCGCAGCAAAGCGATGATAGCGCTGCGCTGGAGAATATGACCGACGCTGACCTGTTGGCGCTGCTGGATGACGAACTCTCTGCGCTGGACAAACTGATGGGGGATGAAGGATGACGACACCCGACGACGTGCAGTCGCGGCTGAAGAGTGCGTTGCTGGCGCTGCAGAAGGCGCGTTCTCGCATTGAGGAACTGGAAAAAGCGCGCAGCGAACCGATTGCTGTGATCGGTATGGGCTGCCGTTTCCCCGGCGGGGCAAACACGCCACAGGAATTCTGGCGACTGCTCCAGAGCGGCACGGATGCCATCCGCGAGATTCCGCGTGATCGCTGGGACATTGATGCCTTTTACGATGCTGACCCGGACGTGCCGGGAAAGATGAACACGCGCTGGGGCGGTTTTATTGACGGCTTGGACGGGTTCGATGCGCCGTTCTTTGGCATCTCCCCGCGCGAAGCACGCAGCCTCGACCCGCAGCAGCGAATGCTCCTGGAAGTGAGTTGGGAAGCGCTGGAAAACGCTGCCATCCCGCCGGACTCGCTGGCGGGGACGCGCACAGGCGTGTTCGTTGGGATCACCATGCCGGATTATCTGCTGGCGCAAGCGAATCGTATCGACCTGAACGCCATTGACGCCTATAACGCAACGGGCGGCATCCTCAACGCGGCGGTCGGACGCATCTCGTATTTCCTGGGATTACACGGCGCATGTATGGCCGTCGATACAGCCTGTTCATCATCGCTCGTCGCTGTGCATCTGGCCGTGCAGAGCCTTCGCAGCGGCGAATCGCAGGTGGCGCTGGCGGGCGGCGTCAACTATATGCTGCTTCCAGAGATCACCGTCAGTCTGACCAAAGCGCACATGATGGCTCCGGATGGCCGCTGCAAGACCTTCGACTCGCGCGCCAATGGTTTCGTCCGCAGCGAGGGATGCGGCATGGTCGTCCTCAAGCGCCTCTCGGACGCGCTGGCGGACGGTGACCCGATTCTGGCGCTGCTTCGCGGTTCGGCGGTCAATCATGGCGGTTATGCCAGCGGCTTCACGGTGCCCAACAAACTGGCACAGGAAGCCGTGATCAAAGCTGCGCTGGGCAACGCGGGGGTGCAGCCAGCCGAGATCAGCTATGTGGAAACGCACGGCACAGGCACATCGCTCGGCGACCCTATCGAGGTGCGCGCGCTGGTTGCCGCGCTGCGCGAAGGCCGCACTGTGGATAATCCGCTAATGCTGGGTTCGGTCAAGACCAATGTCGGTCACCTGGAATCGGCGGCGGGCATCATCGGTCTGATCAAACTGGTCTCGGCTTTGCAGCATAGCGAGATTCCGCCGCATCTGCATCTGCAAGAACTCAATCCCTACATCGCCTGGAATGACATGCCCATCGATATACCGACGCAGCGCACCCCCTGGACGGGCAAGCGCCTCGGCGGTGTCAGCTCCTTTGGCGCGAGCGGCGTGAATGCTCATGCTGTCCTGGAAACCGCGCCACCGCTGCAACCGTCAGCAGGCGATCTGATCGAGCGCCCGCACCAGGTTGTGCTGCTTTCGGCGCGCAGCGAGTCGGCCTTGCGCGCGCTGGCTTCGCGCTATGTGGAATACCTCGGTGAAAACCCGGCTACAGCGTTGGCTGATCTGGCCTATACGAGCAGTATTGGTCGGTCGCACCTGCCCTTCCGCCTGGCGGTCACGGCGGATAATACGCTGC
>JAEUQX010000361.1 GCA_016788625.1 Anaerolineae bacterium | reverse complement strand
CGCGAGCAGGCTGATGAGAAGCAGGCCGAGGAGGATACGGCGGGCCATGAGCGCTCCTTATTGTGACTGTGAAAAACGTGAATTGTTCATGCTTTATTGTATCCGGTTTTCGCACGCGGGCTTGAGTACGCTGTTCCCAGTTTCCAGTAGGCAATGCGAATCATCGACAAGGTAGAACAGTGCCAGTAAAATCATCGTGGATGCCGTTCAGTAGAAACCATATGTTGCGAATATTATGCATTACATATACATATAAACACACCAGTGATCAAAATGAGTATCAAAACAAATAAAACGATCATAACCATTGGTATATCTGTATTCGTGTTTTTTTTGTCGTTTATCCTACTAGGATTGGGCGCGATGATTACGTTGCTCAATCCTTCCGAAATACTGCCAACCTATGTTTCATCTGATATTAGACAGATATGCAATTTATTTAATTCAGAAGTTGCTGAAGAGTCGTTTTGCCAATCCCCCAATAGTCAAACCAGGGAAACGCTTCTTGTTTTTCTGAAAAGACAGTTCCCCGTGATGCAATCACACTACACTGATTTTATTCCCTATTTAAGAGATTTTGAATCTTCTTGGTGGTCTGATTGTGAAGCCTATAGGTTGAATTCGTCTGCGGAGTCCAATAATTGTCCTATTCCTAGATTCTGTGAGGGTAACTGGTATGTTTGTAGGTTTATTATACCGCACTCATCTGTGGGTTTTATTGAAGTTAGATTTGATATGACCAGTGGCCTAATACAGGATATCACAAGTGAAAATCCATTAGGGGACTGACCCCGAAACGGAATCACTCCGATCAGCGAATATTATTCCTTATAACGACTTACGCACACTTGGTGTAAATGATGACTTTTCGATATTTACCTATACGATGAGCGGTAAAGCGCACTTTAGATTTCGCGGGTTATGCATCCACCCGAACACGCGAAAGTTGTCCGAATCCATAATGTCAATGATTGATACGTTATCCGCGGCTTACGCAGATCAAGAGCTAATTGACACATTCAAGAAGATGTGGCGATTCTACGAGTAGGGACATCTCAACCTGCCGAGTCAAGCTCTTGACTAACAGCGAAAAGCTAACGACCTCCCCATCCGCATCCTCTTCGCGGAAATAAAAAGGGCGAACCACAGCGGCTCGCCCTCGACAATGTAACGGTCTAACGTCAGCGATTCAGCGACATCGGCATGATGATGTGGACGAAATCGTCGCGGTTTTCCGGGCGGATGACACCGGGGTTGGCCGGGCCGTTGCTCTCGAAGACCACGCGCTCATCGCTGATCACATTCAGCACCTCGATCAGGTAGCGGATGTTGAACGAGATGTTGATCGGCTCGCCTTCCACCGCCGCATCCAGCATCCCCTCGTTGTCGCCGCGTTCGGCGCTCATGCCCATGATGCGCACCGCGCCGGGTTCGCCGGGGCCGCCAGCGGGCTTGACCAGCAGCTTGGCGCTGTAGGCCGAGTCGCGGGCGAAGATTTCCGCGCGCTTGCAGGCCGCCAGCAGGTCGCTGGTATACATCACGGTCGAGGTGATGTACTGGCGCGGGATGATGGCCGAGACATCCGGGAACTTGCCTTCCAGAAGCTGCGAGGCGATGTCGGTGTGCTTGAGGTGGAACAGCACAATATCGCGTTCGCCGGGCAGGGTGATCGACACGGTGTCGTCCTCGTCGGTGATCACGCGGCCTACCTCGGCCAGCGCGCGCGCCGGGACGACGAACTCGACCGGTTCGGGGAAATGCTCGTCAATTTCGGCAGTACGCACCGCCAGACGGTAGCCATCGGCTGCGGCCAGCGTCATCACGCTGCCGTCAAGCTGGAACTGCACACCCGTCAGGATCGGGCGATTGTCCTCTTTGGCCGCCGCGAAGACGGTCTGCGCGATCATCTCCTTCAGCACCTTGCCGGGCACGACGATGTCCGCGTCGCCGCCCTGGGGCACAAGCGGAAACTCATCCGAGGCGATGCCCTTGACATTCGAATTGGTCGTGCCGCAACGCACATTGACGCTCAACGTCGATTTGTCCAGCGTCAGATCCACGCGCTCCGGCGACAGGTTATTGACCAGATCCGCGAAGGTCTTGGAAGGCAGGGTGATCGCGCCCTCTACATCCACTTTCGCGCCAATCCAGGTGGTGATGCTCATCTCCAGATTGGTCGCGCACAGCTTCAGCCGCGCGTCCTCGGTCGCCAGGAGGATGTTCCCCAGCACGGGTAGTGTGGGCCGATTTTCCACCGCGCGCCCGACGATGCTTAGTCCTTTTGCGAGTTTGTCCTGCAACACACTGACGCGCATAGTCAGCCGCTCCTGCTTAGTCCTAATATCCCAAGTTTTCCCAATGAGTATAGCGGAGAACGCGCTAAATGAGTAGCGGCGCAGCAGGGGAATGCGGCACGGGGTCGCATCCTTCTGCCGCGAAAGATGAATAAATGGTGAGAAGGGCTTGAGCTTCACGCTGCGGCAACCTTTATGATCACACCGTAGTGTGATTTCAGAGAGGGCTGCCATGTTCACAGTGGGCGAATTCGCGCGGTTGGGGCAGGTGTCCAAGCGCCTGCTGCGCTACTACGACGAGATCAACCTGTTCAGACCTGACCAGACCGACCCGGCAACCGGCTATCGCTACTACAGCGCCGCACAGATGGCACAGCTCAACCGCATCCTGGCGCTGAAGGAACTGGGGCTGTCGCTCGACCAGATTCGGCGGCTGCTGGCGGACAACATCTCGGTGGACGAGATGCAGGGGATGCTGCTGCTCAAGAAGGCCGAGATCGAACGGCAGATGCAGGCCGAGATGCAGCGCATCCGCAAGATCGAATCGCGCCTGCTGGCCGTCCACAGCGCCGAAAGCGCCAGCCCACTCAACGTCGTCATCAAGCGTATCCCGGCTCAGCCCGTGCTCAGCACGCGCACCATCGTCGAGTCTTTCGATGCCGGGCTGGAGATCTTCCGCCAGATACGAACCGCGCTGCCAGACCGCAGCCGTTACGGGTTGTGCTACTGTATCTGCCACAGCGACGACCTGGCCGAGCAGGATATGGACCTGGAACTTGGCTGCCTGTTGGAGATGCCGGGTCACAGCGGGTTGGCGCTGCGCGGCGGCCTGCATCTGCGGCTGGGCGAACTCCCGGCGGTGGCGAGCATGGCGACTATCGTCGTGCAGGGCGCGTTGGAAACCATCCACACAGGCTATGCCGAGATTGGTCGCTGGGCGGAGAACAACCACTACCGTCTTGCGGGTGTCCCGCGTGAAGTCTCACTGCAACTGCCGACAGCGGCGGATGGCCGCGATCTGATCACCGAGATTCAATTCCCGGTCGAGCCGTTACACCGGGACTGAACCCCGGTTAATCCAAACTGCATTGTCACGAAGGAGAACGACTGATGCCGATCATCAACGTGCTGATCATTTTCGTTGGAACCGTTTCGGGGCTGCTGGCCGGGCTGCTGTTCGGGTTCAGCACCGCCGTGATTCCGGGGCTGCGCGCCATGCCCGCCCGGCAGCACATCGCCGCGATGCAGGCCATCAACGTCAAGATCGTCAACCCGGTCTTCCTGCTCAGCTTCCTCGGCCCGACCATCCTGCTGCCGCTGGCGGCGTGGCTTCAGCGCGAGGGCGCGGCGTTCCCCTGGCTGCTGGCGGCGGCGCTGCTGCACATCGTCGGCGTCAACGGCGTGACCATCGCCGGGAATGTCCCGCTGAACGATGCGCTCGACAACGTGGATGCTGCGCGTATGGCTGATGACGAGGCGGAGCGTATCCGGCAGGCGTATCACGGCGCGGGCGCGCGCTGGATGGTGCTGCACCACGTCCGCACGGCTGCGTCCGTCACGGCGACCGCCTTGACCTTCGCGGCGTGTTTCGTGCTGGCTGTTTCGGAGTGATTGCGAGAAAGTGCGCAAGGTTGGGGGTGAGTCAGGGCGAGTCACCCCAACCTGATTTAAGCGATGTGACGCACATGGGCGATCTCATTGCTGCTCGCTGAACGTACCTGTGACGCACGCAACGTCACCACAGCTACAGTTTTCCCCGCCAGCGTCATGAACTCGACCTCATAGGCTTCTCCGCCGCGATGAACAAGGACAACCGTGCCGATGTCACCCGCTTCAAGCCCATATTCAGGCAGCGCTTCGGTCAATACGATATCATCGAGTTCTTCAATCATCGTTTTCCTCCAGAGGATATGCGGTCACCAACCGGGGTATCTGCTCTTCTTCATCGGAGTTTACAAACCAGATGACACGAATGTGAGGATGACGACCGTCCGGCGTCTTTATCCTACCTTCCACAACATATCGCACTCCATATTCGGGATCGCCCTCGGTTGCTACGAGTGGCTGTGTCTGCGCATGTTCGCGCAGTGCATCTGCAAAAATCGTCCATGCTCTCTGGGTAAAGCCAAAGCTTAGAAAGAAACGTGCTTTGGACTTTCCCTTCGAGTGCAGGAGATTGAGCAGATAGTCCACAATTTTGGCTTCAGGGACCACAGCCCGGTGCACATTCGGTAGCTTCTGGTGTGTCATACGCCGAGTATAGCAGAGATCGGCGCACCACAGCCGCCTTGTGACAGCCGTGTGTTTGCTGGTGTGTTAGCTTCAGTGGAGTACCATGCTACAATCGGGCGCATCAATACCTGTGTATACTCTGGCGAACCCTATGCCGCAGCGTTTGAAAAACTGGATTCCGCGCCTGGCCGGACAGCGCATCATCGTGCTGGGCGACATCATCCTGGACGAGTACCTGACCGGGCGGGCGACACGCATGAGCCGCGAAGCCCCTATCCCCGTGCTGGAGTTCGAGGCGCGTCATCTCATACCCGGTGGCGCGGCCAACCCCGCCGCCAACATCGTCGCGCTGGGCAGCACGGCGCTGCAAATTGGTGTGATCGGCAGCGACCCGGCGGCGACCAACGTGCGGCAGGTCTTGCAGGCACGCGGCATCGAGACGCATGGGCTGGTCACCGATTCCTCGCGCCCGACGACGGTCAAAACCCGCATCATGGCACAGATGGGACTGCGTTTCCCGCAGCAGGTCGCGCGGCTGGATACGCTTTCGCGCACACCGATCAACGGCGCGGTCGAGCGGCAGGTGCGCGAGGCGCTGGAACGGCAGATGACCAACGCCCAGGCCGTGCTGCTCTCGGATTATCACACTGGGCTGCTGACGCCCGATCTGGTGCAGTTTGCACGCGAACGGGCGGTGGAACGCGGCCTGCTGCTGGCGGCGGATGCGCAGGGCGAACTGGATAAGTATCACGGCTTCACGCTGGTCAAGTGCAATGCCGACGAAGCGCGCGACGATCTGCGGCGTGATATTCGCACGGCGGACGAGTTCGCGGCGGCGGCGCGGGAACTGTGTACGCGGCTGGCGCTCAGCGGCGCGATGGTCATCACGCGCGGGGCGGATGGCGCGACGGTTGCCACGCCTGACCAGCAGGTGGTTCACTGCCCCGCCCCTGCCGTGACCGATGTCTATGATACGGTCGGTGCGGGGGATACCACGATTGCCGTGCTGACGTTGGCGGCGGCGGCGGGCGCGTCGGTGGTCGAGGGGGCGACGCTGGCGAACTACGCGAGTGGGCTGGTGGTGCGGCGTGTGGGCAACTACGCCCCCAGCGCTGATGAACTGGCCTGGGCGCCGGAGACGTGGGGATGAGTGTGCAGCGAAATACGGGTTACAGCCCTCCCATCACTCGCATTCCCGCCACTCCAGCGACCTGCCCAGTTGGTAGTCCCAGGTGCTGATCACCCGCTGCCCATCTGCCGTGACGATTTCCAGCGTCATGCCGCCCCTCGGTATCTCCTGCGTGAAAGCCACCTGCTGCCCATCTGGTGACCACAACGGATCGCCCAGCCCGGCCAGCCCGCTCCGCAGCAGTAGCGGTTTGCGGCCATCGGCGTAGAGCAGCATGAGCATCTCATCATACAGTCCTCGGTACCCCAGCGCGCCGATCTTCAGCGCCATCGTCTGACCGTCCGGCGAGGGGAATTCACGGCGCGGGCGCTCGATGTCACCCGCTGCGAGCCAATGGGCGACGCGCTCGCCCGTCGGGCGGTAGACATCCTTGCCAAAGCTGCCATCGTCAAGTTCCCACCAGAAGCTGATCGTATCCGCCGCCGTGTCGTACTGAAGGTCATAGACGTTCAGCAGTCCATCGACCAGCACGCGCCGTTCGCCCGTCGCCGTATCGACGACCTCGATACTGTTGCCCGCTGCCCCGCGCCAGGCGATGTAGGCGATGGAGCCATCGCCGTTCAGCCAGTGCAGATCGCGCACGTCGGTGAAATCGGCATCCACATCCTGCCGCCCGCTGCCGTCGGGGTGCGCCCAACTCAGCACGACGCGCCGTGATTCACCCGCGCCGCGTGCCCAGACCGCCGCCACCCACTCCCCGCGCGGCGACCAGTCGGGATCACCCGCGTCAACCGCGCCTGCGACCAGCGCGTAGGGGTTGCCGCCATCCCAATCGGTCAGTGTCACGTCCACCGCACCGTTGAGGCGGCGATACAGCGCCAGACGCGGCACGGTCGGCGCGTAGAAGGCAGGTTTGGGGAGGTCTTCGGCCACCACGCGCGTCTCGCCGCTGCTGCGCTGATACGACATCAGCGCAAAGCTCGATTCCGAACGGGCACGGGTGTCCATGATCACCCCGCCATCGTGCGACCAGTGCGGCAGCTTCCACAGCGTATCAAAAATGGCGGGCGGCAAATCGCCGTTTCGCAGCGGCCAGTCCAGGAACAGCGGCTGCGACGAGCCATCGATGCCGAACAGGGTTAAGCGCATATCCCCCTGAATCCCGTCACTGCTTGACGTGTAGCGCAGCGCCACCTGCTGGCTGTCCGGCGACCACAGCAGGTGGTGATCGGAGAGGTAATCATACTGGCCGAGCAGATAGCGTTGCTCAACCGACCCATCGGCGGCGGCGATAACCAGCCCGGTTTCTGTGCCCATATCCCAGACATAAGCCAACCACTGGCTGTCCGGCGACCAGCGGTTGGCGAAGTCCCAGGTGGGGATGCCCGTGCGCGTGGTGTAGCTGATGATCCCGGTCTCCGCCTGCATCACGGTCAACTGGTCATAGACATTCGGCGTGTCCAACACCAGATAGCGTCCGTCCGGCGACCAGCCTCGCAGGGGCGGCGGATAGGCCAGTCCGCCGAACTGCGAAGTGCGCCCGTTGGTGACTTCAATCAGGTCAACGGTGGTGAACTGCAAGCCCGGTGACAAAGCGAGATAGCGATTGTCGGGCGACCAGGACG
>JAEUQX010000332.1 GCA_016788625.1 Anaerolineae bacterium | reverse complement strand
ATCGAGCAGGACGCTGATGTTGTCATGTTCCTCTATCGTGATGAAGTCTATAATGAGGCCACCGAATTTCCGAATCAGGCCGACATCATCGTTGCCAAGCACCGCAATGGCCCGACCGGAACAGTGTCGCTCTACTTCGAGAAGACACTCACCAAGTTTATGAATGCCGCTGAACGCAGCGTGGATCTGAGCCATATCTGATGCAGAAATTTGACGGCTTTCCTGACAAGAGCAAATTGAGTCCAACAGCGTTTCCGGTGCTGTTCTTCAGCGACCTGCTGCCGATGATTGACGATCTGGCCGAGCTTAAGGTCACGCTGTTCTGCTTTTGGGCGCTGCACCAAAAGGAAGGGCAGTACCGCTATCTGGCACGCCGCGAGTTCAGCGCTGCTCCCAGTCTGATCGAAGGGCTGCGCGCAGCCCGGCCTGGTGTTGACCCCGAAACTATTCTGGACGCCGCCCTGGCGCGGGCTGTTGAACGCGGCACGTTGCTCTGCGAGTCGGCGGAAGTGGATGCGGTGGTTGAGCGTTTCTACTTTGTCAACAGCGAGCGTGGGCGCATTGCTGTGAAACAACTGCGCGAACAGCAGTGGTACCCCGGGGACGTGCCTGTCAGTATTGAAATCCTGCCGGAACGCCCGAATATCTTTCGCATCTATGAGCAGAATATCGGCAATCTCACGCCGATGATTGCCGATGCGCTCAAAGATGCCGAGCGCGATTTTCCTGCCGACTGGCTGGAAGATGCAATTCGTGCGGCTGTCGAAAACAATAAACGTAGTTGGCGTTATATTCTAAGCATCCTCAAACGCTGGGAAAAAGAGGGGAGGGGTTATGACCCGTCTAAGGGACGAGCTGGAGCGGATCAGGATGTCTATGTCCCGCGAGAATACCTCTACAACCCCAACGGCGGAGAGTAACGACGACCTCGACATCTGTCGCATCTGTGGCGGTGAGCCAATCTGCCAGAATATGGGACTGGTGCGCTACGATGTGCCTTTGGACGACCCACGCTTCGGCAAGCTCTTTCGCTGCCCGAATAATCCCGTTGACCTGGATGCTGAACGCCAGGAACGGCTGCGCAAGCTGAGCAACCTGGGTGATTTTGCCGACAAAGGCTTTCATAATTTCGAGATCAACCGGGGAAGCTTAACCCCTGCCGAGGCGACGAGCCTGGAATGGGCGCTCCGATATGCAGCGGATTATGCCGAGAATCCGCAAGGCTGGATACTGCTCGAAGGCCCATATGGTTGCGGCAAAACACATTTGGCTGCTGCAATCGGCAACCTGCGCTTGCAGCGCGGCGATAATGTGTTGTTCATCACCGTGCCGGATCTTCTCGATCATCTGCGAGCTGGCTTTCAGCCGTCATCCGAGTCGCCTTATGACGAGGCTTTTGAGCGCATCCGCAGCGCCTCGATTCTGATCCTGGATGATCTGGGCGCGGAGAACAACAGCGCCTGGGCGCGCGAGAAGCTGTTCCAGCTTTTTAATCATCGCTATACCCGCCGCCTGCCAACCGTCATCACCACCAACAATGATCTCAATACATTGGATGCGCGTATCCGCAGTCGCCTGCTGGACAGCAGTATAGTTGGGCGCAGGACGATCATGGCTCCTGATTACCGCACGTCCATTCGCAATGAGCTGGAGACTGCTTCTGACCTGGATCGTTATGAGAACTTCACCTTCGATACCTTCACGCTCCATCGCAAGCTGACGTCACCTGAACGCAGCACGCTGGAACGGGTCTACGAGGTCGCGCGCAGCTTCGCCCAGTCGCCAGAGTCCAGTTGGCTGTACATTTCCGGGCCAAACGGATCTGGCAAAACACATCTGGCTGCGGCAATCGCCAATCAACTCCAGGAACAGCGCCAGGTTGTCACCTTCGTGACCGTGCCGGATTTGCTCGACTATCTGCGAATTGCCTTTAACCCCAATGTCACTTTTACGCTCGATCAGCGTTTTCAGTTGATTCGGAATACCCCCATTCTGGTACTTGATCATTTCACTCTGGAAGGCTGTTCCACCTGGGCGCGCGAAAAGCTGTTTCAGATTGTGGACTATCGCTACGTCCGCAGACTCTCGACCATTTTCACAACACACAGCAAATGGGATGAGATCGAAAACCGTTTTCGCATCCGGGTTGCTGATAACCGGCTTTGCAACATTATCGAGCTGCCGAATGTCTCGTATGTCGATGTTCTGCGACGCGGCACTACATCCAAGTAGTTATTTATCGTGTCCGCGTTCACCATCACACCTTACCACCGCCGCCATTTGCAGAGTGTGCGCGACCTGATGTTCATCAGTGCGCTGGTTCATACGCATCTCGATTGGTACGATACCGACTCTTGGCTGGAGAACCGCGAAAGCCACACCCAGCTCGCCTGGCACAAGGGGCGACTGGTTGGCTTGATGGCGAACTCACGTCCGCTGAATGGCGCATCCTGGCTGCGCGTGGCGGCGCTGCACGAAAAGGTTGATCAGCCGTCGGTCATGCGCGCCCTTTGGGAAGCGATGCTCGCAGATCTGCGCCTGCTGGGAGCCAAGACCGTCAACGTGTTGATCGTCCGTGATTGGCTGACGCCGCATTTGCAGATGCTGGGTTTCCACTACAACGAGGAAATCATCACCCTCTCGCGTTATGGTTACGAACTGCCGGAGCAGCACCCTGATCGCCCCGTAGTCCGTGTGGCCGAAACGCGCGACCTGCCCAAACTGGTACAGGTCGATCACGCTGCTTTCCCGCCGCCCTGGCAGCTTGCGGATGATGAGCTGCGACAGGCGCACCGCATGTGTTCAAGCTGCACCATCGCTTTGTATGATAATGCCGTCGTGGGCTACCAGCTTTCGACACTTTATTTCGATGGGGCGCATCTGGCACGTCTGGCAGTCGCTCCGCAGGCACAGGGGCATGGTGTCGGCGGTGCGCTGTTGGCGGATGTTCTGACCCGCTTTTTCCGGCGTGGTATCTACGCCATGACGCTCAACACACAGTCGAGCAATCAGCAATCGCAGCAGCTTTACACACGCTTTGGTTTTCGTCCCAACGGCTACGATCTGCCGTATTGGTCGATTGACGTGTGATACGTTCTGCCCGTTAAGTCCTGTGGGGTGAAGATGACCGTCATTTATCGCGAAGAACATGCGGATGTGGGGCAGCTTGCAGGCAAGACTGTCAGTGTGATTGGTTATGGCAGTCTCGGTCGCCCGATGGCGCTCCGACTGCATGACAGTGGTGTGCAGCTTCTCGTCGGCGCGCGTTCCAATGAGAGCCGCGCGGCAGCTACCGACGACGGTATTCCTGCTGTGACTGTCGAGGAGGCCGTCAAACGCAGCGATATCATCATGATGATGCTGCCCAACGAGATCATGCCGCCGTTCTACCTGGAATACGTCTCGCCGCATCTTCGCAAGAATCAGATGCTCGTCTTTGGCAGCGCCTACACCTTGACGTATAACTACATCGAACCGCCGCCCTTCGTCGATGTTGGTCTCATCGCTCCTCGCAGCATGGCGTCTGCTATCGCAGAAGGGGCAGGTGATGACTACATGAGTTTTGTTTCGGTCGGTCAGGACTCCAGCGGCAGCGCTTGGCCACTGCTGTTGGCGCTGGCGAAATCCGCGGGTGCGCTGCGGGTTGGCGCGGTTGAGATCAGCTTCGAGCGCGAGACCGAACTCGACTTGTTCATGCATCAGGCTGTATTGCCTGCGCTGCATCATGTCCTGACGACCGCCGCCGAGCTGCTGCTGGCACGTGGCTACCCGACTGAAGCGGTCTTCGCTGAGCTTTACCTGTCCGGTGAGTTGGGTGATTATCTCAAACAGGCGGCGCAAAGAGGCCTGCTCACGGCCTTCCAGAACCTGCCGCTGAACGGGCAGTACGGCGCCTACAGCCGCCTCGAACGTTTTGATGACCTCAAGCTCGAACGGTTGATGGAAATCTCGCTTAAGGAAATCCACAATGGCGACTTCGCTCGCGAGTGGTCGAAAGAGTATGCGGATGGTTACCGCCGCCTGAAAAACTTCTTCAAGAACCAATCCAAGCTCGAACTCTGGGAATTGGAAAAACAATCGCTAGAGTTTTTTGGTCGTGACACGGATTCGGATCGATAATCAATAGAACAATTGACGCTGATGAAGAGGTGGCTATGTCCAGACAAATGGCGCAAATCCTGCAACTGATCGAACAATTCAACCAACCTGTCCCAGACCCGCGCGAATCAGCCGCCATCGAACTCCTGGAGATTGGGCAAACAGCGGTCGATCCCCTCATTGAGGCCCTACGACACGACAACTGGCAGGTGCGCTATTATGCCGCCTGGACACTCGGCCAGATCGCGGATACGCGCGCCGTCGAACCGCTCATTGCGGCGCTGCATGACGAAAATGGTGTGGTGCGCGATTGGGCTGCCTCCGCGTTGGGGGAGATCGGTGATGTTCGCGCTGTCGATCCGCTCATCGAAGCGCTGCAGCACCCCGATGCTCCGGTTCGTCACAACGCTGCTACTGCACTGGGCTTCATTGCGGATTTGCACGCTGTTGAGGCGTTGATTTCGGTATTGGACGACGAGGACAGCCTGGTTCGCAGCAGCGCTGCGCTCTCATTGGGGCAAATTGGCGACAAACAAGCCATTGGCCCCCTGCTGCTGCGGCTGAGCGACGACGATGCCTGGACGCGCGGCATCGCAGCCAGGGCGTTAGGAATGCTCCACGCGGTCGAAGCGGTTGAACCACTGATCGGCATGTTAGGCATGGACGGCACCTGGGCGCGTTACAATGCGGCGACCGCGCTGGGCGAAATTGGTGATAAGCGGGCCGTTGGCGCGCTGATCAAGGCCTCGGAAACGGACGACCATTACATGCAGCGGCGCTGTACCGAGGCGCTCATTACGCTGGGGCACTGAACTCGCCTCACTCGACTGTTTCCTGCCCCTGCCAACTGCTGCCGGATGGTTGGGGCAGGCCAAATAGGCTTACATTGAGATTTCACAACAAGGATGTTATACGATGAAAATCGCTCTCATCGGTTTTGGAACGGTTGGTCAGGGCTTGGTGGAAATCCTGCGCGACAAAGCGGAACAACTGGCCGATTACCGCTTCGAAGTTGTTGCGGTCGCCACGCAGCGGCGCGGCACGCTCTATCACCCCGACGGACTGGACATCCCCGATCTGCTGAAGTCGATGGAATTGGGCGGATTGTCATATTATCCCGATGGAATTGGTTTGAATCGCGACTGGGATGTGACCACGATCATTCGCCAGTGCAATGCTGATGTGATTGTCGAATGCACCCATACCAATCTAACGAATGCGCAGCCCGCGCTCGATTTCTGTCGTGTCGCCCTGGCGAGTGGCAAGCACGTGGTGCTGGCGAACAAGGGCCCAATCGCGCTGGCTTATGCCGAGTTGAAGGAAAGCGCGCGACGAGCCGGGCTGCTGCTGCGCTTCGAGGCAACGGTCATGGCGGGCACACCTTCGCTGCGGCTGGCGATGAACGCGCTTGAGGGCTGCACAATCACGCAGGCGCGTGGCATCCTCAACGGGACGACCAATTACATCCTGACGCAGATGGAAGGCGGCATGGATTATGCGGCGGCGCTGGATGAAGCACAGCGTTTGGGTTATGCCGAAGCCGACCCGACCGCTGATGTTGGTGGTTGGGATGCGGCCAGCAAGGCGCTGATCCTGGCGGCAGCGTTGTTTGAACAGAAACTGACGGTCGAGCAGATGAGCGTCGAAGGGATCACGAATATCACAGCGGCGGATGTACAGGCCGCTGCTGCTGCGGGCGAGCGCTGGCGCTTGATCGCTACGGTGACACCACAGGGAGCCAGCGTGCGGCCGCTGCGCCTACCGATTACGCATCCCTTGGCGGGTGTCTCTGGCGCGACCAACGCGGTCACCTATACGACCGATCTCCTGGGTGACGTGACGTTGGTAGGCGCGGGCGCGGGGCGGCAGCAAACGGGCTTCGGCTTATTGAGTGATCTGTTGGAGATTGCGCGGGTAAAATTCCCCTATTGACGCGCCCCTAAAGGTGATGCGATAGTCTATGCAGTATGCGTAATCAAGGATAGAGTCATGTTGCCCTCTCTTGCTCCTCAACCATCCGATTCGACAACGATCAGGACGAAACTTATGGTCGTTGAGGATGACATTCACCTTCTGGAAGGCATTCGCGATATTATGCAGCTAGAGGGTTATGATGTCCTCACGGCTGAGAATGGTGTTGTCGCACTTAAGGTTCTGAACGAACAGGCAACTCCGCCGGATTTGATCATTTCGGATATCATGATGCCGCTGATGGATGGGATTGAGCTGCTCAAGCAGGTGCGTAAGGAACCGCGCTGGCTGATGATTCCGTTTATTTTTCTGACTGCTCGTGGGGAGAAGTCCGACCAGCATCACGGCCTGCGACTGGGTGTGGATGATTACATCGTCAAACCCTATGATCCCAGTGATCTGCTCGTCAAGATCGAAGCTCGGTTGCAGCGCCACCGCGCGGTTATGCAGGCGCAGCACAGTGGCATGTCTGGACTTAAGCGCCAGATTCTGACCATGCTCAATCACGAGTTTCGCACCCCACTGACTTATATCGTCGCCTATGCGGATATGCTCAACAACCCCGGTGAACGCAAATTGAGCGAGACGGAACTGGCAAGCTACCTCAGGGGGGTGGGTTCTGGTGCTGAACGACTGCGAAAACTGGTAGAGAATTTCATTCTCCTGGTTGACCTGGAGGCGGGGGATGCCCAGACGACGTATGAATGGCGCAAGTTTCCAATCAATGATGTGCATGTCCTGATCACCGAAGCGTGCGAGCGGGTGACAGAACTGAAGGACTATGTGGTTAAGACCGAGGTCGAAGCGGGCATCCCGATCTTCACGGGCGACAGCGAATACCTGACTGTGGCACTGGCACAGCTTCTCAACAATGCGACCAAGTTCTCCGCGCCAGGTACAAATGTTACCATTGGCGCGCGGGTTGATCACGGCAAGGTCTTGTTCTGGGTACACGACGAAGGACGTGGTATTCCGAAGGTCGAACAGAGCCGAATCTGGGAGAGCTTCTACCAGATCAATCGGGCACTGAATGAAGATCAGGGCGCCGGCGCGGGGTTGGCTATTGTAAAGGGCGTTGTGAACCTGCACGGTGGCTTAGTCGGCGTCGAGAGCGAGGAGGGGCAGGGCAGCACCTTCAAAATCTGGATTCCGCTGGATAGTACTCCCGCTGGATGAAGCAATCTGGGGTATACTGGTGGGCAGATCGATTCTGTACGCAATTGCCGATCAGGAGATGAAAACGAGATGGCCCCGTCGCTGTTTGAAAAGATTAACACGCTGATTAGCGCCAATCTGCACGCGATTGTCGACCGTGCGCTGGAACAGAACTCCGTCCAGGTGATGGATGAGTACATCCGTCAGGTCGAACGTAACCTGGACGCGCTCGAAGACTCAGCGGCTACTGTCGGCGGCACGGTGAAGACCCTCAAGCGTAAGTATGAGGAGTTCGCTGCCGCTGCCGAGAAGCTCGACCGCGACATTGATACGCTGCTCATCAAGGGTAAGAATGATCTGGCTGCCGCCGCCCAGGCCGAACTCAACACCAAGCAGCAGCTATCGCAGGAATATTATGAACAGTGGCAGGAGCAGGAACAACAGTACCAGAAGATGCTGGGGATGCGTCTGAAACTGGAAGCGCGCCTGACTTCCATCAAGCAGGAACGCGAGCACCTGCGCGCCCTGATCGAACTGGCAGAGGCCAAGAAGGTCACCACCAAGACGATCAAGAGCCTCGACGATCTGTCGAATGTCGGCGACGCCGAAATCACCAGCCTGACTGACAAGATCAAGCAGCAGCTTGATAAGGAAGATGCGCGCCTGGATATGGCGACTGACCGCCTTTCCGAGCAGGTCGAGGAAGCTGTGGCGGGTGGCGAAATCGACCGTGCGTTGGAAGAACGCCGTAATCGCTTGGGCCTCAAAGGCAACCAAAGCTAGTTCGCAGACCAAACGCATGTTTCTAAGCAGGGTCTAGGCTACAATAGACCCTGTTTTTCGTTTCCGCAACCCGGTATGCCTTTCCAGCGTATAAAGTTGCAGTACACGCGGAGCAGAATATGTCAAGCGAAAACTCGATCAAACAGCGCGCATTGGGCGCTATTGTTACCAATGCCCTGCTGCGCTGGGAAAGTCTCGTCACGATTGCCCTGACGGCGATCCTGTTCCTGTTTGTCAAGGATCCGTTTCCCTGGTGGCAGGACTGGTTCTGGTTAGTCGGCGGGGCGATTGCTGAAGCCGCATTGGTCATTTCTGCGTTGACCGACCCGCAAGCGGCGACTCAGGCCGTCGCTCGTGAGTTTGAAGCCAAATTCGATCTGGGCGAAGTGAAAAGCAGTGTTTCTCGTGAGCGGCTGCAAAAAGCGATGGAGTATCGTCGCAACATGCTGAAGCTGACCGAGCGACATCAGGGGGCGATGCGCTCCAGTCTCTCGCAAACGGTCGCGGATATTAACGACTGGATCCAGCATATGTATGATCTGGCGCTGCATATCGACGCCTTCGACAAGAATGAACTGGTCGAACGTGACCGTCGTGCTGTGCCTGGTCAGATTGATAAGGTTCGCACACGATTAAATCTGGAGAAGGATGCGACTGTCCGTCGTGACCTGGAGAATCAGCTTCGCCAGCTTGAGCAGCAGCAGGAGAACCTGGAAGCGACAGTGAACAGCGTGAAGCGCGCGGAAATCCAACTGGACAGCACGTTGTCATCCCTGGGTACGATCTACGCCCAGATGTCGCTGCTTGGCACGAAAGAGGTAGACAGTGCCCGCGCCCAGCGCTTGCGGCTGGAAATCCAGGATGAAGTCTCCAGCCTGCAAGATACGATCGCCGCGATGGACGAGGTGCAGTCGCAGCGTTTGAGCCTGCGCTGACGGCAACATCCTGGGCAATTCTGGCGTAGTTCACGATGATCTACGCCAGATGTCCGGATCATGACACAGAAGGGCAGTTGTGCCGGATCAGAGCTGTGTGGGCTTTAGCGGTGGGACATACTGCGTCGTCCAATCGAAGAGCTTTTGCAGATTTGGCGAGACCGCGCCACCTGTGATGTTGTCGAGCCGCGTGACGACGCTCGCGCCAGAGCGAATGGCCGTTTCATGGCTGTCTACCCCGAATGTATAACTGCCCGCCAACCACAGATTATTCCTGCCTTGCAGTGCCGCTAATGGGACCTGATTGGCGAAGTATTGCAGGTGATGGTCTGGATGGTGGAAATCTATCGTCTGATAGATCTTGCTGGGGTCAGGCTTGCGGCTGGAATACGTCACCCATGTCTTGAAGACATTCACACCTTCCACACCTTGCCATGTCGTCTGATAGTAGTCATTGAACCCATTCCAGTATTGGTAAACCGCGCTCCAGTCTGTTGGGTCGTCTGGCATGAAACTGGTATCGCCATGCACAATGACCTGTGTGTGGAAGTAATCGTACTGTTGCAGGATAGCACTGCGTTCAGGGTCGGTATCGCCCAGGAATTGAATAGCATTCCAGGCAGGCGCGGCAATGATAATGTGGTCGAAGGTACCGGCATCGGCACCATTCACCTGGGCGCTCCAACTACCGTCGGCATTATGAGTTAATTGCGAGACGGGTGCCGGGTAGCTGATTGTCTTGCCCTCTGCCTGGATGTCTGCTGCCAGTTTGGTGACATAAGCCAGTGTGCCATCAACCACTGCCCACACAGCGAACGAACTCGAGCCAAACAGATTGAACACGCTTGGATGACCGAGACCCACATATGTCAGGACGGCATAGGCTGAGGACTGCTCAATCTTATCGCCAACCGTCCAGATGGATGTCAGGAAGGGCAGCAGGAAGTCATCGACAAACTCTGGCGGGAGTAAGGGAGTGCCTTTGCTGCTGTCTTTCAGCGAATTCAGGTACTCCTCTACCGTGATGCCCCAATTCTGACTCATGACCAGAGTTTGCGCGAGATTGATGAACTTCAGCAGATTAAAAAGGGTCTGGGCATCGTCACTTACGGTCGAAAAGACCGACTTGATCGCTTCCCAGATGTTGTCGTGCCTGAAGAAACTCACGAACTGGTCGAGCAGCGACTGAACTTCGTTGCGTGTGTTCCCGGTGACCAGGATTTTCGTGGGTGGATTGGTGGTCTGATTGACTACCGCAAAATCCAGCACCCAATCGGAAATTGGCACCTGAAGAATACCGAGCAGTCGTTTGAACATGACATGATAATTGTCGTAGAAAAATTGCGCACCTGCGTCAACATGAACAAGGATATTTTTCCCGTTGAGGTTGTAAGGCATTGTGACCGTATGAGCATGTCCACCGAGTCGATCTTGCGCTTCGAACAGCGTTACTTCATAACGGTCTTTATCGAGCATCCAGGCCGTCGAAAGACCGGCTGCCCCAGCGCCGATGATGCCAATCCGCAATTTGCCGCTCATATAATTCTCCTTAAGTAGACTGTGAATGAAGGTGTCTGGATGCTCACTGCGTCGATAGCTGAGCGTTGATTTCATCCAGGTACCAGGATTCATTGAGGCGTTCAAAGATGGCTTTCGCAGCCCGCAAATGAATTTGCCGATGCGTGTGGCCACCGGGATGGAAGCGTGCCATCTGGTAGTGAGCCAACCCTTCGGAAAGTGGCATCTGATAATGTTGAGCCAGTCGAAGAGCTTTCTCTCCCTGGCGCAATATCCCTTTGCTGTCTTTACTGATACCGGCCCACCACATGCTGTAGAGCGCGAGCATAGGTTTACCGATGGGATAGAGCTGTGCATACGTCTTGAGCATTTTGAGCAACTGCTGGGCACGGGTCTGCAGGTCTGGTGTATGGTCGCGTTCCCAGAGGGTAAAGAACAGTTCTCCCAGGATATGCAGGAAGAAGAGAAAGATGGGTTCGGCAGGAACAGTGGGCATCAAGGCTAACAGCTTATCTGCTTCCACCAGTGCCTCTTCGGCTTGACCGTGCCGGCGAAGCAGTTGTACCGTTGCCGAGCACACATAGCGCAGTGCACCAGGTTCGTCGAGTGAGTCCAGGAATGCTTGATTGTGATCGCGAAGGGACTGCGCTTCCTCAAGCGAACCTTGGTGTAGTAACAGGATAATATGCATCCCAATGGCGAGGCCTTTGATCTGGAGATCATCCTGCCGGGCTGCGACGTCGCGAATATTCTCTACACTGGTGATCAGGCCAGCCCATTCTGGTTCGAAAAAATAGGCCATAACTAGATGTAGCGAATGGGTCGTTAGCCACAGACGCATGTCGCCGATTTCCTCTGCGATTCGGACGCTTTCCTCATGCCGATGTGTTGACGCACGCCAATCGCCGCTTGCTGCAACCAGCAAGGCGCTGTTGCGCTGGACTTCTCCAATCGCTTTCCTGCTGTTTACTCGAGGGCGCAGCCAATTCGCTCGGCGGCTGAAGACTGCTCCCAACCGGGGAAGTGACAATGCGAACAAGTCTCCTGTGAACGTGTGTCCGATGAAAGCGACATCGTGTGCGGTATCGCCAGCGCGTTCAGACCAGTTGATCGAATTGATTAATGTATAGAGTGTCATGAGCGTGTTGCCGGAAATGCTATAAGGTATGCCAATCGCAGAGGCAACCCGTGCCGGAAGTTCATAACGCTCACTTTGTTCTTTCAAGGGAGACTGAAGGATGTCTAATCTGATGCGGTGCCATATCTGTCGTATGACCGCCTTCATCATCTTGATATATGTTTGCCCAGGTGTCGCAGGAGCAGAAAATCCAAGCATCGCCAGGGCGGTTTCGTAGTGCTGTACTGCTTTCAGGGTTTGCCCCATACTAATCGCGGCCAGCCCTAGTTGATATTTAAGAAAGGCTTGTTCACGAGGCGGATGCTGAAATCTTTGCATCAATTCATTGGCGCGTTCCAGGAAGGTGCTGGCCACGCGGAAGGAACCCACCTCAAGCGCCTTAAGCCCTGCCGAGCGGGCATACGGCAATTCCTTCTCTGGTTGGCGACTTTCACGCCAGTGGTAGGCGAGCAGGGCATGGTTTTCGGGATGAACCGCCTCTAGCGCAAGCGCCAGATCATGATGAATTTGTTCCTGCTGATCCGTCGAGAGCGAGGCCACAAGGCCTTCTCGGAGTTTGTTGTGCGAGAACCGATAGCGGTTATCCTGTACTTCAACCATGTTGGATACCGCATCCAGCCAGTAATTGAGGTTGGTATCCGGGGACAGGGACTGAAGTACGTCCAGATCAAGCTCGCGGCCTGCCACCGCCGCAATTCGCAATAGATCCTGGGCATAGGCTGGTATACGTGACAACCGCCGTTGCAGAATAGCGCCTCCGCTTACATTCACAGACGGGAGACTGGCGGTGTCGATCCGTGACAATTGACCCGCTTCTTCGGCCAACATGCGAATCATTTCGACAATAAACAGCACATTACCCTCGGTCTCGCGCCGCAGTATCTCGATCAGACCAGCGCGTCGTCCGTTGTCGCCAATGATCGAAGCGCTCAATTCGCTGATGGCGCCCAGATCGAATGGTTTGAGGCGGATGAGATGCATATGGCTCAGTTCGTTGGGTAAATCAGGCCGCTCGTCGTCACGATAGGTAGCAATGATGACCAGCGGTACCCGTGACGTGATTCGCACGAGGCGTTTGAGGATTTCGATGCCTTCGTCTTCCCATTGCAGATCTTCCAGAAGAAGTACTGTAGCTTGCTTCTGCATGAGAAATACATCCTCAATGACCGTGATGAGGCGTAGTTGCGCGGCTTGAGGGTCAACGGCCTCGGCATCGCGAACCGGGCGATTAATGAGCAATTCCAGATCGGGTACGAGGCCCTTCAACACGCCAGCCTGGAAATCGCTGAGTTCTGTTGACAGACATAATCGTCGCAAAACGCTGCGCCATGTCCAGAAGGGAGCGCTGTTTTCGGCAATGGCTTGCCCTTGCAGCACTTGTGCTCCCTTCACCAATGCGAGGATACGGAGTTCGTCGGCAAATCTAGACTTGCCGACCCCGCTTTCGCCGCCGATTAACCAGGATGTCCCACGTTGGTGGGTGATGAGGCTTTCGATTGACTGCGCCAACTGCTCATATTCTTCCTGGCGACCCACGAAGCGAGCAGCCTGAAGATAACTTTCGCGTATTGTGGCAGTCTCGTACTGTACATGTTCACCCGTCATTTCTTCGAAGGCATATAGAACGTCGACGGCGTGTTGGAAGCGCTGGTTTGGTGACTTGGCGAGCAGGCGCGCAATGATGCTTTGTAGCGCTGGATTGTCCCCTGTCATGGTGATATCCGGGTTTGTTTCGCTGATGTCACGCATTAGCTGATTGAGATTCCGGGTATCAAAGGGGTAATGATCAGCAAACAACTGATAGGCGATCATGCCGACGGCATACAAATCACTTGCTTCGTTTTGCGGTGAATTCTGGAATAGGATTTCCGGCGCCATATAGGCAATTGTGCCAACTAACTGGTCTTCGACCTGCATATGCTCGCGTGCGATAGCTAAACCGAAGTCCAAGACTTTGACCTGATTATTGAACACCAGCGTGTTATCTGGTTTGAGGTCGCGATGTATGATGCCGTGGCGATGCAGATAGGCAATCGCTTGAAGAATCTGAGTGACCAGATCAATCTTCTGCTCATAAGATCTGGATCGCCCATAGTCTGTTACCGTCAGGGCGTCATCCAACAGCTCCATTGTGAAAAAGGGCTGTTTGGTGACATCGAAGCCGTAGTCGAGTACGCTGATGATATTAGGGTGTCTCAAGGACGCCAGAATCCGAAATTCCTGCGCGAGCGCTAAGCGATAATCTGACGTTTGCGCCATTGACCCAAATATCAATTGCTCGCCGGGTGTTGTCACGCGCTTGACGGCAACTGTATTCCCGGTGAGGCGGTCAGTAGCTCGGTATACGCTACCCATGCCACCTTCACCGAGTTTTGCTTCAATTTTGTATCGGTTATTGATGATCGTCTGGAGCGAATCAAGGCTCACAATTGAAACATCCCTTGGATGATTGCACGTCACAAGTAAGCGGACTATTATATTCAAGGATAAAGTGGTGATTATAGCGGATTGAGCAGGACGCTACTAGCATTTCCCCGCTAAACGCAACTCTGCGGCTTGAAAAGCAATCGCATCCCGCTATAATGACATTTGTTGGCCCCGTAGCGCAGCGGTAGCGCAGGTGCCTTTTAAGCACTGGGTCGAAGGTTCGAATCCTTCCGGGGTCACAAAAGCCGACCTGAAGTGAACGTCCAGTCCCATTGCGGCTGGATGTTTGTTTTCCAGCCCTGCGCGAGGATTTACTCTTCACTTGCTTGCCGCCATCACCCTCTGCTAACTGGTGCAGGTAGACAAACGGCGATTTCAACTCCAGCCTCAACACCTGACCCCGAAGGTCAATGACAACCCTATCGACGACCTGCCGCAGGATGTCGCGCTGCCGCGCTGCCTCCTGCCGTCCATATCGCTCCCCGATCTGCGCGATGATCGCCAGCGCTGCATCAAGATTTGCGATAGTTTCTCTATTTTCCTGTTGAATCGCTTTTAATGCAAATGTGATGCGATCCTGCTCATCCTGGTACTCGCGTGCCAGCTTTTGGAATGTCTCAGCGCGCATCCCGTGTTCGGTGAAGGCGCGCCACAGATTAAGTTCCCGTTCCTTTACCCGCTCTAATGCCTGTTCAAGAGCTTGTATTTCTTTGACGCGAGAGGATGAATGGCTATGTATATCCGCCAGATAGGTTTGTCGAATTTGCGGGAGAACAACCGGGCTGACCTGGATCGAGTGCAGGAATTGACCAATCTGCGCGTCAATGTCACGACACAGGAAATTGAGGGGGCTGCTGGGCACGCAGTAGTAGGAAACCCCCTCCGGTGTGCGGGTGGCATTCGGTCTAGCGCAGGTGAGCTTCAGTAACTCGCCGCCCGGCATCTGAAGGTAAATGAGGCCCTGCAAGAGATAGAAATGCTTTTTCTGGGGCACCGGTTTTCGATTCCGCCGGGCGAGGATGGCGAGACCCATCTCAAATTCCTCCGTCGACACTACGGGCTGCCAGTTGCCGCGCAAGGTCTTGGGTGGAATGTTGGCCCACTCATTCTCCGCGACCACCCAACCGGCGTAAAACCAATTATGGAAAGCCCGCGAGAGCGCCTGTTTGTTGGGGACTCGCTTCCCCTGCTGGTTAACGCGCACAAACGGACGACCATCGCGCAGGCGGTAGCCACGCGCGAACAAAGCCTCGCAAATATCCTCCAGCGTTGGCGCATCTTGCAGCAGCAAGTCCCAGGCGTAGCGCCAGACCTGCGCCTGCTCCGGGTCGATCTCGACCCAGCGCTTGTAGCGGGCATGTTGCAGCTGCTCTTCTCGCCCTAGTTCTCCAATCTTAACCTCTTTGTTGACGTAGCCATCAGGCGCTCGCCATGCCCATTCGCCTTTGAGCAGCTTGGACAGCATACCGCCGGTGGTGCGCTTGCCGGTGATGGCCGACTCGCGCTTTGCCATGCCGAAGAGGATGTTGAGGTAGAGGCGGTCATCCGGGTCGGACGGGTCCAGATCGGGATGGGAAGCGAAACGGACTTTGATGCCCAGACGGGTCATCTCGTCAATGGCGCGCAGCGCTTCCACATCATCCCGCCCGAAGCGATCCGGGGTGCTGGCGAAGACATGCGAGAACTTGCCCTGGCGGGCGTCAGTGAGCAACCGCTGGTAATGTTTGCGGTCAGCAGATGTACCTGTGTAATTGTCGACATACTCGCCGAGGTCCTGAAGCGACAGATAACTGACCAGACGTTGAAAAATATCACGGCGCTGGGCAGCCTGCGACCGTTCTGGCGACTGCACCTCTTCGTCACTGGTGCGCAGGTATTTGATGAAGCCGGAATCCGGCGTTAGACGTGATCGTTTGCGAGCCATAAGCCTGTGATCAGAGCGTGGTTGAACAACTCTACTTTACCGGAAAATGACGTTTCACAGGTTTCGCAGTATCATCCGACTCCATTTCTACTGCCGGTATCATGGAATCAGTTGGGTTGCCAGATAGCTCCTTTTCAGTGTTCGGCTCTGCCGGAGCGGTCAGCAGATCGGCGACGCGCAGTACCCGTTCCAGCAGCTTTTCGGGCGGTGGGGGTGGTTGGCTAGGGGTCATGCTTCCTCCTGCTGAGAGCCTGCTGAACGTCTCATATGTTCCACCCGCATCGCATTGTCCAGGCCGAGGCGGAATTTCCAGGCGTTGAACGACTGCTGAGTGATCCCCAAGGCCTGCGCTGCTGCCCGTTCTGTGCCATGTTCGCAGTAGGCATCCAGCAGGATTTGCTCGATAGACTGGCCGGGATGATCGCGTTCGATGAGCTGCATGAGGAAGGTTTTGGCCTTGCGTCGGGTCACAGCACACCTCTATCACACTAATCTAATCACATACCCATAAATCTAATATACGCCATTTTGCCCGTTTGACAACCCAATCTATTAGATTGTCAGGTCTCGAATCAGAAACTACAATATCATTGTCATGGTCAAACGGAATGGGGGGATGTTTCATGAGCAGCGACAGCAAGAAAAAACTGGGCGAGCGCGTTCGGCGGGCGCGGTTGGATGCCGATCTGAAACAAGCCGACCTGGCCGAGAAGCTGGGGATCAGCCAGGGGGTCATCTCAAATGTTGAGACCGGGGTCTCGACCATCGACGCGCCCGATCTGCCGCGCTGGGCGGCGGCGCTGGGTAAACCCATCATGTTCTTCTTCATCGACGAGAGCATGACCCGGCATGAGCGCGCAGCGGCAGTGTTGAGCATGTTCCCAGAAGAGCGGATCGATTTCGTCTTGCAGATGCTCGAAACTCTGGCGCTGACCCTGCGCGAACAGAATGGATCGTGAGGCATGTGGCAGCAATCACTAACCCAATCTAAACCTTAACTGAACGTTGATGCGCCCTGGCAGTATAATGAAAAGACAACAAAGTTTAATCTGGCTACTTTGCGCTGCTTCCAACCGGGGAGGTGTGCTGTTCACTGGGTCAGTGGCCTGAAAGACCATCGCTCAAGCTGAACCTTTGAAGTGATCAGGAATGAGCCGCGGCGACAGCGGCGTGCAGGTACGGGTATGGCAAGTACCAGTGATCTCGATACCAGTAGTAACCGTTACACCGTCTTCACTACCAAAATCCAGCCGCCGCGCCTGCGTTCGCCCCTGGTGGTCCGTCCCCGGCTGATCGACCGCCTGAAACCCCTTGCCCACGCCAAACTTGCCGTCATCTCAGCGCCCGCCGGCTTTGGCAAGACCACGCTGGTCGGGCAGTCGATCCAACAGTTGAAATGGGATGCAGCCTGGCTGTCGCTGGACGAAAGCGACAATCACCCGGTGCGCTTCTGGTTCTGTGTCCTGCAAGCCCTGCGTGTGGTTCGACCCCTCCTCAATTTTCCCAGTTTGGACATCCCGCACATGGATGCGCCGCGCCGCTTTGACCGCTGGTTGGCCGGATTCTTAATGGAACTGGATAGTAGCACCAGGCGGCTGTTCCTGGTCCTCGATGATTATCATGTGATCAACCATACCCCCATCCACGACGGGCTGCTCCGCCTGCTGGAACGGTTGCCACAGCACTTCCACATCATCGTGACGACGCGAGTGGATCCACCCTTTCCATTAGCCCGGCTGCGCGCCAACCGCGAGTTAATCGAATTAAGCGTAGAAGAACTGCGCTTTCAACCGGATGAAGCGGCTGCCTTTCTCCACCAAGTGGACACCCTGGAGATGGATGATGCAGATATCGATGTCCTTGCCAGGCAAACCGAGGGTTGGGCTGCCGGCCTGCAAATGGCCTCGTTGTACTGGCGTGAAGTCGGCGCAGATGTCCGGAAGCTGCATCGTTTCACAGGCAGTCAGACCTTTGTCGCCGATTACCTGACCGAAGAAGTGATGCAGCACTTGTCAGACGAGACCCAGCGGTTTCTGATGCAGACTTCGATCCTGGAGTCTCTGAACGCCAGCCTGTGCGACGCTGTCACGGGTCGCCAGGACAGCCGGCAGGTGCTGGAACGGCTCGAGCGAAACAACATCTTCCTCATCCACCTTCAAGGGGAACCCGGTTGGTACCGCTACTATGGGCTGTTCGCCGATTTTCTTGTTCAGCGCCTCGAAGGCTTACAGCGTGAACAGGTGCCGGAGCTGCATCGCCGTGCAGCGGAGTGGTACGCCGACCATCAACAGTATGAACGCGCGGTTGTTCACACCCTGTCAGTAGGCGATTACACGCAAGCGGCGGATTTCCTGGCGGCGGCAGCCAAAACACTGCTGCTGCGCAGTGAGATGGTCGCGGCGCGGCAGTGGCTGCGGGCGCTGCCTGGGGATCATCTCAAGACGCGCCCCACGCTGCTGCTGCTGGATGCCTGGGTGCATCTTTTTTCGGGGCAGGTTGAAGCCGCCGAGCAGCTCGTGCAACGGGTTGAGAACAATATTGCCCTACCGGCAGACGCGACGTTCCAGGGCGATATCCTGACGCTGCGTTCGGAAATCGCCCGGCTGCGCGGTGAGATGCTCCTGGCTGTTCAGTACGCGCAGCAGGCCGTGACCCTGCTCCCCCTGGATGACACCTTCAGACGGGGGATACTGCATATCAACCTGGGCTACGTTCACTGGACGAGCGGCGACCTGGACGCGGTTGACCGTATCTTCAAGGGTATCCGCTCCCAGACGTCCAATGAGGATGAACGCCTGTTGGACTGGATTGCCCACCACAATCTGGCGCGGCTGCAAGCCGTCAGGGGCCACTTGCGCCAGGCGGACAAGATCTACCGTGAGACGCTCGTTCAGATCGAACCAGCGTCCTCTGCGCTTGAGCCGATTGCCGGCATGACGCATCTAGGGCTGGCCGAACTCGATTATCAATGGAACCGGCTAGACAGCGCTGCCCGGCATACCCGGGACGGCTTGCGTCTGGGGCAGGGGTGGATGTATGTCAAATGCCTGCTGTCTGGCTACTTTCTCCTGTCGGCCATCTACAGCGCCCAACAAGGCAGCCTGGATCCGAACGCCCCTTTGGATGAGGTTCAAGTGCTCATCGAGCAGGCCGGGTTAATGCCGATGCGCCGCCGCTGGTGGGCCGCCAAAGCCAGAACCGCCCTCATCGAACCCGACATCCCTCAAGCGGAGTATTGGCTGCAACACCTGGGGTTACACACAGCCGCACAGCCGGACTATGAGGAGGAATTCGAATACTTTACGCTCATTCAGCTCCGTATCGCTCAGGGACGAGCTGGTGAAATCATGCCGCTCCTCGACCATCTCATTACCCTGGCCGAGCGCCAGGGGCGGGTGTGCAGTCATCTGGACGGGCTGGCCTGGTCTGCGGTGGCGTGGCA
>JAEUQX010000308.1 GCA_016788625.1 Anaerolineae bacterium | reverse complement strand
TGGTCGAAGCTGCCGCAAAGGCGAAAGGTATCTAAGCTGGAACTGTTCGACCTGCTGACCCCCTGGCTGGTGCTGGGGGGGCTGCTTTACCTGCTGCGGCGCCTGGAAACCTGGCTGCACCAGCACATCTTCAAAGTCGGCTGGCTGCTCACGCACCAGTTTCAGACGACAACGATCCTGTACTATGCCTTTTTCCTGCCGGGCATTGTTATCAATCAGTTCATGTATTGGGCTGTGGCTGGATTGTTGAACGTGCGGGCGGATCGTGCAATTGCCTGGCCGGAGAAACAGGAGATTGGTGAACTCAAGCTGAGTTTCGTCAAGCTGAGCAAGAATGTTGATGCATTCCGCTTGGCGCTGATCAGCAGTACGCCACTGATCGTCGGCATTATTCTGATCTGGCACATCGCCAACAACATCCTGAATGTACCGGGTTTCCTGAATGACCTGCGTGGTAATTATTTGTTCGACTTCACTGAGGCCGCAGCCCGTTTCACTGCCGCGCAGGATTTCTGGCTGTGGGTGTATGTGGCGTTTACGATCAGCAATACGATGATGCCCGATTTCCGGAATCTGCGAGGATGGAGGATAGTGCTAACCGGATTGGGTGTGATCATTGTTGTGCTGTACGCGCTTGGGGCAGGGAACGCCGTCATTTTCGATGCACTCAAAGGGCCGATCACCAACAGCCTGAACGCCTTGTCGAGTATTTTCGCGGTGATCATCGGACTGAATCTTTTCATGGTGGCTGTTCTGGGCACTATCGAGGCGCTCGTCGAGCGCGTCACCGGGCACAGCGCAACTTTCAAGGATGGAAAGATGGTCGCTATGACGCGGCAGGAGATGCTGGCACAACGCAGCCAAGCCCTCGCTCCACAATCTAAGGCTGTGAAGCCCACTGCCGCGCCTATTGGCACGCCGACGGTTTATCGCCTGCCGCTTCCTTTGCCCGGCGCGCCAGGCAAAGAGCCGGTTTCACGTGCATCTGGTGATGAGGGACTGGTGATTTCGCAGGATCCGCTGTTTGTCACGCCGACCAGTTCGATCTCTGCGCCGCGTTCGACTCCATCCATGATTGCTGGCTCTGCGACGGAAAAACCACCCACGAGCGCAAAGCCAGCGCTGCCTGCGAATGTCAAGCCAGATGATAGTGAGCAGACCTATGAAGACTTCGAGGATCCTGCCTGACCAGATCGGGCGACAAACGCGAATCCGACGACGGCCAGCGCAAACATAACGCCCATCGCCAGGAACTTGAACATCTGGCTTTCCACAAGCAGATTGATGCCGCCGAACAGGGCGCAGAACGCATAATATCCGATGACAATCTGGCGCTGCGAAAAGCCGAGATCAAGCAGGCGAAAATGGATGTGTCCTCGGTCGCCGTCAAACGGGCTGCGCCCCTGGCGCAAGCGGTTGAGGATCTGCCAGCCTACGTCAAGTAAAGGCAGCCCCATGACGAGCAGAATGGTCGCCATTTTCGCGCCGCCAATGATGCTGAGCGTGCCGAGTAAGTAGCCGAGATACACAGCCCCGCCGCCCATGAAAATACGTGCTGGGTAGAAGTTGTACAGCAGAAAGCCCAACGAACTTCCCATCAGCGCCAGCATGAGCAGGCTGACACTGGTTTGGGGCGGCGAAAGCACGAAGGCGCTGTTGATGAACAGGGTTGCCCCGGCGATCAAAGCGACCCCGCCTGCGAGCCCGTCCGCGCCATCGAGCCAATTGACAGTGTTCATCATGCCGATCAGCCAGAAGAAACTGACGGCAACCGTGAAGATGAACGGCCAGGGGTCGGTCTGCTGCCCGGTGAAGGGATTGTTGATGTATTCGATGAAGATCTGGAAGCTGATGGCGATGCCGGCGGCGATGAACTGCCCGAGGAACTGCGGGAATGAACGCAGATTGAACAGATCGTCCAGTATGCCAACTGCGAAAATGAATACCCCGCCCAGCAGCAAACCCGCCAGGCGGATAATCTCGTAGGGGTCTAGGCGCGGCACTGGCAGCAGCTGCGCGACCAGCACGGTGAGCGTGAAGCCCAAAAACAAACATAAGCCGCCGAGCTTCGAGACCCCGCGCTTATCCCCTTCGTTGAGTCGCCGTCCCCCGGCTACTGCTATGATGTTATAGCGCCTGCCCAACCACTGCGCTACTGGGCCTGCCAGCAGCGCGATGCTGAACGACAGCGCAAAGACGATGATGAACGGCGCAAGTTCGACCAACGGCGCTACGTTCCGAACTGGCGGTCGCCCGCGTCGCCCAGCCCTGGCATGATGAAACCAATGTCGTTCAGGCGCTCATCAATCGAGGCGACGTGAATGGGCACATCAGGGTGAGCGGTGGTCAGGCGTTCAATGCCTTCCGGTGCGGCGATCAATCCGAGGTATTTGATTCGTTTGACGCCCCAACGCTTGAGAATATCAACGGTTGCTGACGCCGAGCCGCCTGTTGCCAGCATCGGGTCTAGCACAAGGCAAAGCTGGACGGTCGGTTCAGTCGGTAAACGATTATAATATTCGACGGGGCGCAGCGTCTTCTCGTCGCGATAAAGGCCGATATGCCAGACCTGAACATTCGGCAGCAGTTCCATGACGCCATCGACCAGACCCAATCCGGCGCGCAGCACGGGCACCAGTCCAATGGCTTCTTCGGCCTTATGACCTTTGGCCTCGCCCATCGGCGTCATTACAGTCTTGGCAGATAGTTCCAAGTCCTGAGTGGCTTCGTAGCACAACAGCAGCGCCAGTTCGCGGACAAGTTCCCGGAATGCGCGGTGATCAGTATCTTTGTCACGCAACACGGTGAGTTTATGCAAAACCAGCGGATGCTGGGAAACATGTACTTGAGACACAGATGCAGCTCCCTCTGTAATTAATCGCCTGATATTGTACCAGCGGGGATTCTGCTGTCAAAGCAAGCGCTGTGTCACTTGCCGATTGTGGCTGGATTTGTATAATATCGATGAGAATGCAGCACACTCAACTTACAGACTATCACTCTATTGATTGTGAACCACATTCAGTGGAATTCCTGTAAAATTGACAGTTAGCGCACTGCGACCAAACAGCGCCCTTTGAAACCGACTGTTACCCCAGCCCGGTATAGGCCTTCCGGGTGACTCTTGAGAGGAGAACGAGTTATGGCGAAATCGCGGACTGAACTGATGGTTGATCGCCTGCGCGATCTTCAGTCAACCACCCCGGAAATTGAAGCCTCCGCAGTCGTGAGCGTCGATGGGCTGATCATGGCTTCCTCACTGCCCGCAGGGGTCGAAGAAGATCGCGTGTCAGCAATGTCCGCTGCTATGCTCTCCCTCGGTGAACGAATTTCTACCGAGCTGGGGCGTGGCGTTCTGGAGCAAGTCTACATTCGCGGCAAAGAGGGCTATGTCATCCTGATGTCTGTTGGAGAGGAAGCGGTGTTGACGACACTCGTGCGCGAAGGTGCCAAGCTCGGCCTCATTTTCCTCGATATGCGGCGTACCGCCGATGATCTTGAGAAACTGGTATAGCGTTTCTCTGACGACATGATCTGACTTTCATCGGCGGGGAGTCGGTAGGTTATGTGACCGACGCTCTCCCCGCCTTCTTTTTTGTTTTCTAGTGTTGTGAGTATCCACATATGCCGAAACCAAAATACATCTTCTGCACGGGCGGCGTCGTAAGCTCGGTTGGCAAGGGTGTGACAGCAGCAGCGGTTGGCCGCATCCTCAAGGCGCGCGGACTGAAAGTCGCCATCCAGAAACTGGACCCATACCTGAATGTTGACCCCGGCACGATGAGTCCGTACCAGCATGGCGAAGTCTTTGTCACCGCAGACGGCGCTGAGACCGACCTCGACCTGGGACATTATGAGCGCTTCATCGACGAAAACCTGAACCGTACCTGCAATGTGACGGCGGGGCAGGTCTACAGTTACGTGATTGACAAGGAACGGCGGGGCGATTATCTGGGTGGCACGATACAGGTGATCCCGCATATCACTAACGAAATCAAACGCCGAATTGCTCTGGTGGGCAAAGAGAACAACGCTGATGTAGTGATCGTCGAGGTTGGCGGTACCGTTGGCGACATCGAAGGCCAACCCTTCCTGGAGGCGATTCGGCAGCTACGCATGAGCCTTGCGCGGCATGACTCGCTCTACATTCATGTGACTTTTCTGCCGCACATTGGGGCAACGGGCGAACTCAAAACCAAACCGACGCAGCACAGTGTTCGTGACTTGAGGAGTATGGGCATCCAACCACAGGTGATCATTGCGCGCACGGATTACCCGGTAGACAAAGATGTGACCAACAAGATCGCGTTGTTCTGCGATGTTGATGAAGAGGCGGTTATCCCTCTGGTCACGGTCGATCTGCTGTACGATGTACCGCTGATCCTGGAAGATGCCGGGTTGGGCGACTACCTTGTTGAGCAGCTTCAGTTAGAGGCTGTCAAACCCAATCTGGGCGAGTGGCGCAGAATGACCAACCGGATGCGCGCCGCGTCAAAACCGGTGAAGATCGCCGTCGTCGGCAAATATGTGGAACTGCATGATGCCTATATGAGCGTCAAAGAAGCATTGTTCCATGCGGCGGTCGCGAATGACGCCAAACTGGAAATCGAATGGGTGTATTCCGGGGATTTGGAGAAGGACAAGGGCTGGGATCGTCTGAGTACTGTCGATGGCATTGTCGTACCAGGCGGTTTTGGTGATCGTGGCATTGAGGGCAAAATCCTTGCAGCTCGTTACGCCCGCGAGCGCAAGATACCCTATCTGGGGCTGTGTCTTGGGATGCAGGTGATGTGTATCGAATTCGCTCGCCACGTCCTGGATTACGAAGGCGCGAACAGCACGGAGTTCGATGTGACTGAACATCCGGTGATTGATCTGATGTCAGAACAGCGCGGAATCACAGAGATGGGCGGCACAATGCGTCTTGGCATGTATCCGTGTAAGCTGTTGCCAGGAAGCGTGGCGGCTCGTGCCTACGACTCCGACTTGGTTCATGAGCGGCACCGCCATCGCTTTGAATTCAATAATGCCTATCGAGCGCCATTTGAGCAGCATGGCATGTTGTTCAGCGGTACCAGCCCGGATGCTCAACTGGTCGAAATCGCGGAAGTGAAAGATCACCCGTTCATGGTCGGAAGCCAATTCCACCCGGAATTTCTCAGCCGACCCAACCTGCCGCACCCGCTCTTCAAAGCGTTCGTCGGCGCGGCCACCGAGTTTCACAAGCATACTGCCACTCAGCACAGTGATACCCGGCCAAATGGTCATCTGCCAACCGACGTGCCTGATGAGACCACCATAAAGGAAATTACGGATGTCAATTGAGAGTTTCATTCAGGCGATGCCGAAGGTTGAACTGAATCTTCAGTTTGAGGGCGCCCTGCACCGCGACGCTTTGTTGTTGATCGCAGAACAGAATGATGTCGCCGATTCGGTCAAGCACTTCAATCAGTGGGTGCAACTGCTGGATCGTCCGGATTACCAACGGCTGGACGATCTGACCCAGGTGCTTTGTAAGTGGGTGATGCAGCCAGAAGACCTGACGCGGCTGGTTTATGAGATGGGCGTTGGGCTGGCGAAACAGCAGGTACGTTATGCCGAGGTGACCATCAACCCGATCGTGTTCATCGACAGTGGACTGACTTTTGAGCAGTTCCTGAACGCAATCAATGATGGTCGCAGCCGGGTTGAGCGGGGTTGGGGCGTCAAAATCGGCTGGGTGCTCGCCATCCCGCGCGACCAGCCGCGTCGCGCAGATGATTTGGTGCGCTGGACATCGAGTGTGCCCGCGAAGAAGGGAGGAGTGGTCGGTATCGGCCTTACGGGACGAGAGGATAGTCAGCCGGCCGGGCAGTTTGAGCGCGTTTTCAAGACCGCGCACAAGAAAGATATTCCGCGCCTGGTTCAGGCGGGTGATCGGCAGCGTGCTGAAGGTATCCTGGATGTTATCCATAACCTCGCTCCCAACCGGATTGTGGGCGGGTTTGGGAGTGCGGACGCCCCTGATGTGCTCAATCTGCTTCGGGAACAGCAGATCACGCTGGACATCAGCCTGGCGGGCGCATTGTGTTTGGGATGGGTGGGGCGCTATGGTGACTATCCACTGCGCCACCTGTACGATGAGGCCATACATTTCACGATTGGCAGCGGAATGCCCGCTTTGTTCAAAACATCACTGACGCAGGAGTACCTGGCTGTCGTCGAACACTGCGGCTTCTCGGTCGGGGAATTATGCGAAGTAGCGCTCAATGCTGTTCGGTCGAGCTTCCAGGATGAGGCTGACAGGAAGGCAATGGTTGAAGCGTTCAGCGCCGATTATGCGCGTTTACAGGCCGAGCATGGGGTGAGTGTCAATACAGCGGCGCGGTAAACCTTTACGCCCGAATGAAAAATGCCGCGTATTGCGGCATGGTCTTGATGCTGATAGAGCAGAAATATGGATGACCGTCCGCTATTGAGTGGACGGTTCTTTTTTCAGCAGTTGCACCATCTGAAGCAGCACCTGGCGCACGCTGGATTTTTGCAGCGCGACGCACGGCATGACAGTGACATCGCTGCCCGCGCGGGTGCCGCGCCGTACTTCGGCAAGTTTGGCGGCATTGGGTAGATCGGTCTTATTAGCGACGATCAGATGCGGTACGTTGACCAGGCCTGAGAACATCTCGATCATGTCGGCAGCTTCAGGGAAAGATGGGACGTCTGTGCTGTCGACCAGGACAATGAAGCCGTTCATCTCTGATGAGAGGATTTCCCACATGAAGTCGAAGCGAGTTTGTCCAGGCGTACCATAGAGGTAGAGTGTGTCGCCGTCGAGATTTAACCGACCATAGTCCATCGCTACAGTGGTTTCCGCCTTAATGCCCTTGTCTTCAGTCGTGATCTTCTTTTCAGTCGAGACAACCGGTATATCCGAAATTGTCTTGATGAATTCGGTCTTACCAGAGTTGAAGGGGCCGGTCACCACGATCTTGAATGCTGGCACACTACCCTCCTCGAGGGTCACTGATCGTAATTGAAGCTATTGTACGTTGAAACACTCTTGGTCGCAAGGATAAGAACATCTGTCCGCTGATGGCGCTCAGGTCTGTGTTGGATGCTTAAAATCCACGAAGCGATAGCCAACACCACGTTCGGTTATGATGTACTTGGGGTTCGCCGGATCTTCTTCGATTTTTTCGCGCAGGTAGTTGACGTAGAGCCGGACGTAGTGTGCTTCATCGCGGTACTCATAGCCCCATACTTTGGCGAGCAGTTGATCGTGAGGTACTGTCCAGCCCGCATTTTCGATGAGGTGATAGAGCAGGCGATACTCGGTGGGACGCAGCTTGATGTGCTGGTTGTTGACGATGACTTCACGTTGATTGAAATCGACGCTGAGACGTGAGTCGATCGTTAGTATCGCTTGTTCAGGTGCGGATGAGGGCATGTTCGCGCGGCGCAGGACGGCTTTGATGCGACTGGAGAGTTCGCGCGGGCCAAATGGTTTGGTAATGTAGTCATCGGCACCGAGTTCCAGCCCGTAAACACGGTCGTTCTCCTCACCTTTCGCGGTGAGCATGATGACTGGGATGCTGGAAAATTCGCGCAGCATCCGCAGCGTTTCATAGCCGTCAAGTTCTGGCATCATGACATCGAGCAGCACGAGGTCGGGTAGGCGCGTGCGGATGGCTTCCAAAGCCTGAAGGCCATCGTGCGCTTCAAGCACCTGATGACCTTCGAGTTCCAGGTTCATACGGACAAAGCCGATCATGCGCGGCTCGTCATCGACTACCAGAATGCGCTTACCCTCGCGCTGATTGCTGCGTGGGAGTTTCGTGGTCATATCCGCTCAGTCATTACGCCAAGGCATCAGAACATCCGACTGCGCGTTCGGATCGGGCATGATCTGAATGAGGTTGATGCGAGACCACGGAATCATCACGGTGGTGACGCCTTCGTCGAGCCACTCGACCTCGCGATCTTTGCGGTCACGTGGGTTGCGACCCAGGATCATCAGGTCGGAAGGGTGGGGCAGGTCTTCAACATCGAGTTTGACGGGCTCAGCGTTGGCAATGTGCAGTAGTAAGGTAATCATGCCTATTACTATTCCTTGATTGCTTGAGCGTTACTTGAAATACACATGGGCGACCAATTTGCCCAGCCGAATCTCGTCACCGTCACGCAGAATACGGGGCTGATCGGGGATGAGACGCTGGCCGTTGAGATGTGTACCATTGGCGCTGCCCATGTCTACGAGCGTGAGGGTGTCTTCGCTGCGGTAGATGGCGGCGTGAATGCGGGAAACGCCTTTTTCCAATGCGCCATAGGGAGTCAGGTCAAGATCGGGCTTCTGTGGACTGTTTGTGTCTGATCTGCCCAGGATCGTGCGTTTTGCGGGCTGCAGGATAACGGGTTCGGTAGCATCACGAATATGAACGATAATCGACGCATCTTGGCCGAATCGCGCTGTGCCCCAGGTCGCTTTAGCGGCAAGGTCGTTCGAAGCCTGTTCAAGCTGGCGGGTCGGCAGGACGGCGTTGGCAGTGGCCGTCTTGAGGCTTTGACCGCATTCTTCACAAAACATCACGCCTTCTAGCGCTTTGTGTCCGCAATAGGGGCATGTAATCATGCTGAGTCCTCTGTTGATGGTCCCGAAAGGAGAAAGCGTGTCTGATATTTGAGCGTCTTACGCCCTTTGTCAGACAGATTGCTGGTATGAGCAACGCGGCGTGCCTCCGAGCGGGCCTGATGTGCTAAGTCTTCTTCGCCCAACTCCAGTAGTCGCGTTGCGAGGTTCTCCAAACGGCGAGTTGCTTCTTTGACGTCACCCGAAGCAAGTGCTTCCTGGGCACGTTCCTGCATTCTATAGAGGGTTAGTTTACCAAGCGCGTCGAGAATGGCAATTGGCGGATCTTCGGGTGGTGGGTTATCGGTAATTTCGAGCGAGAGGTCGCTGATGGCCTGAAACTGCTGTTGCTGATTGGACAGGATGTCGCCGTGTGCGACCAGGCGCGAAATCGAGCGGAAACCGTGATCCATTTTTGCAGGTAGCTGGAATTGAAACAGGACAGAAATCAGGCGGTTGGCCTGCAAACTGCCAAGTTGAATGTATCCATCGGTGATTGCCAGAGGCTGAGGATGGGGAGCAAGCTTGAAGGCTGATTCCAGCTTGACATCCGGGTCTGGCGCGACCGTGATACGCACCCGTTCGGCAAAGGCGTTGGACAAATTACGGACGTGGTCGTTGAGAAACTTGACGACGGCACTGGCCGAATTGATGTATGAGCTTGAGCCACCCGTCGCCGAGGCGAGTTCATCCAAGAACTGGTCATTCCACTCCTGCCCTAAGCCCATCGCGCTAATGCTGATGCCTTGCCGAGTCGCTGTGCGTGCAAGTTCGAGACATTTATCCTGGTCGCCGAAGGTATTGCCATCCGTCAACAACACAACGTGATTGACCAGCTTCGGCCCCAAATAGCGCTTGTTCTGGTCGACGCCTGCGGATAACCCATTGAATATCTCTGTGCCACCTGCCGCAACCATCATGCTGATGCGGGCTTTTAGGCCATTTTTGTTGTTGTTGATGGGGGTTGCAGGGATGATGACTTCGGCCCGGTCGTTAAAGGTGACAACAGACAGGATATCGCCGTCGTTCAGTTGGTCGATGATCTGATGTGCGGCAACCTTGACCTTGTCAAGACGGGTGCCGTTCATCGAGTTGCTGTGATCGAGTACGAGGGTCAGATTCAGGCGTGATTCGCGTTTTTGAGATTGGTCACGCGCGCGTGGATCGGGCAGGATTTCTGCCAGGAGGTAGATCACCTGGGCTTCTGGTAAGGGAATGATGGCACGTTTGCTCGGCGTTACCCGCAGCGTGAAATAATGGTCTTCCTGGCTGCGCTGACGTTTGACAGCCTGAAGATCGTAGGCATTCTTCTTGTCCGCATCCATGAGCAGTTCATAGGCTGCCGTGATGTCCTGAAATTGCAGACCCGCACCAGGCGTCCCTTGATTCACATCCGGGTGCAAACGGCGTGCAATGCGCCTATACGCTGACTTGATTTCTTCACTTGAGGCGTCTTTTGAAACGCCTAGCGACAGATAAGGATCGAAGATGTCGCTCATGATGGGTTCAACACGCTTGAATAACCGGTCTAATTGGTGGGAACATGTAACAAAATGGCCGTGATATTGTCTGTGCCGCCGTGAGTATTGGCTAGTGCAACGAGTTTATCACAGGCTTCTTGCGGATTAGCATGAGACATTATGATGTCGATCATTTCCTGCTCGCTGACCATGTTCCAGAGTCCATCACTGCATACGAGTAGACGCGAATTAGGGGGCAGCCGCCGTGTAAGGGCGTCCACTTCCAGATTCTCACTCTGACCCAATGCACGATAGAGGACATTCTTCTGGTGATGGACGGCAGCTTCTTCCTTGGTCAACTGATCCAGCTCGATCAAACGCTGTACGAGTGAGTGATCTCTGGTGATTTGCTCGGCGCCATCTTTGGTGATGAGATACGCGCGGGTATCCCCAACATGGGCAATATACGCCAGGTCTCCTACGACGGCTACGCTGGTGCAGGTTGTTCCTCCATCCGGCACCTTGATGATGATGTCGGCATTGGCTTTCTGCACCGAGGCGATCATGGCTTCGGTGATGGGCACGCGATCTGCATCATGTTCGCCGTTCAGGATGGGCATATAGACATGATGGGTTACATAAGCAGCAACCAGACGGGCAGCCAGAGCGGATGCCTTCTCGCCATCGTGATGTCCACCCATACCATCAGCAACAACGAACAATCCGAAGTCGGGACGTTGTTCGGCGCTGCGGCTTGTGGCAACAAACGAAAAGACCGAGTCCTGATTGTTGGTGCGTACCATGCCTACGTCGGTGGCCTGACCAAACATGATGTGTTCGTTGCTGGAGGCAATCACCGTTTCCGGGGGCAGAGGGCGAGTTGCGCCATCTGCCGCGCTGGTGGTGGGCAGCGTGTCTGAACCCACATGGTTGGGCAGGGGTTCGGTATGTGGAAGTTGCTCAGCCTTGGTTGGTTCAGCAGGCTTGTTCGCCGCAGCAGGGGATGCTGAAGGCTCTGGTTTAGCATTGGTCTGGCTGAACAATCGGCGAAATAGATCCATGTTGTTTTAGTCTCCGAACACCCGTAATGAGTCCCGATACAATGTGCTAACCAACCAACGGAAGTGCGTAAAGCGTCTTGTCCAGTGAGCCAAACATGATCGTGTCATTCATGATGCAAGGCGCTGATGTGATCGCTCCATTGGACTTGAACTTCCACCGTTCTTTGCCCGTCTGAATGTCGATGCAGTAGAAGTACTCGTCAGTGCCGCCGAAATAGACTGCGCCTTGATGCACACAAGGGGTTGAGATGATCGGTTTTTCTGTCGCGAATTTCCACTTTTCACGCGAGGTTTGGGCATTGATGGCGTACAGATATCCATCGGCAGAGCCGAAAAAGACGAGATCGTCTTCGACGATGGGTGACGAAATCACTGGCCCGTTGGTGCGAAAACGCCACGAACTGTAGCCGCTGCTGGCATCCAGCGCATAAATAAAGCCATCAGCAGACCCAATGTAACACATGCCTTCTTCTACATCCACACATGGCGACGAAGTGACTGGACGACGGGTGCGGTAGCTCCATTTGCGTTTCCCGTCCAGTCCAAGTCCGAACACTTCTCCGGACTCGCAGCCAACAATGACCACATCATTATTGACGAAGGGGCGACTGCGGACGGGTTCACCCATCTGGTACTTCCACAGGAAACGCCCGTTAGGTGCGCCTAATGCATAGAGGTGCCCGTCATCGCTGCCGAAGAAAACGGCATCGACATCCGGAGCCACGCGCGCTGTGCCACGAATCTTGTCCTGCGTGGTGTATGACCAGTTGATGCGGCCATTGCGCGAGTCAAGTGCATAGAATGTATTGTCTTCCGAACCGAACATGACGAGGCGGTTGCCTTCATCGACAACGGGTGATGAAGCGACGCCGCCATGTGTCGCGTATTTCCAGGCGAACGCACCACTGGCGAGGTTGACAGCCCAGATGTTGGTGTCGTATGAGCCGATGAAGACCATATCCTTGTAGGCGGCCGGGCTGCATCGAATCTCATCTTCGGTTGTGAACTTCCACTTGGGTTCAATGGATCCCTGCCCCTCGACACCCGCGAAGAAATCGGTGCCGGCAACGGTGCCTTTGGTGCCACCTGCAGCAACGACGCTGACCGTCGGCTGATAGCGCAGCTTTTCGAGTTCCGTTTTCATCTCTGCTGCTGATTGGAAGCGGTTCGGCGGCTCAAATGCCAGCGCCTTCTCAATAATGGCAACAAAACGATCAGGCACTTTGGGATTGAAGTCCTGAACCGGACGCTCGGAGAAACTGAAAGGTGGCTCCAGGCGCGGGTCTTTGCGCGTGAGGATGTGGTGCAGTGTTGCTCCCAGACTGTAAACATCACTCAGCGTGGTCACATCGCCTTTGTACTGTTCTGGCGCGCAGTACCCTTCCGTGCCAATCATGGTGTGTTTCTTAACGCCGCTGTCGAAAATCTTGGCGATGCCGAAGTCGATCAGTCGAATCTTGCCGAAGCTGTCCACCATGATATTGGACGGCTTCATATCGCGGAAGACGATAGGCTTTGGCTGCGTGTGCAGGTAGTCCACCACATCACATAATTCGATAGACCAGTCAATGATTTTCTCGACCGGCAGGTCTTTGGTCTTGTTGAGCAGCGTCTCCAGGTCGGCGCCATTAATGTATTCCATGACCAGATACACCTTGTCATTCTGGTCAAAGAAATCGAAGATCTTCGGGATCGCGGGATGATTAAGGGTTGCCAGGATGTTTGCTTCACGTTGGAAGGTCTTTAGCGTGGAAGCGTGAAGATTGGGGTCTGTGTTGGGGTTAAGCATCTCCTTGACGGCGACCAGCTTACGGACATCGGGGAAGTTCAGGTCACGCGCCTGGTAGACCGTGCCCATGCCGCCGCCGCCCAACACGCCTAGAATCTTGTACCGGCGCTGTAAGACGGTATTGGCAGGCAGCCCATTGCCGGAGATGTTATCTCCCGGGCCATCACCACCACCGGGGAATTGCGTTGTTTCTGGCATCAGTTATGCAGTTCCTATAACACCGAGCTGAAGAGGATAAGATGAGTATCTTGAATTATTATATGAAACTCGCAACAATACCGCAATTGGTTGCCAATGCTTTGTGCGATAGGTCATGCATGTCTGTACACGAGTTGCCCTATTCGGTTTATCTGCATATTCCTTTCTGCAAAATAAAGTGCACGTATTGCGCTTTCAACACTTATGTCAACCTTGATGATCTGATCGAGCCATTTGTGCGCGCCCTGATCAACGAAATCGCGATTATTGGGGCAGGGCGACCTGGACATCGTGTTGATACCATTTACCTGGGTGGTGGCACGCCGAGTGTCCTCATGCCGGAGCAGCTTCACCGCATTATCTCTGCAATTCGCAAGCATTTCAATGTGAGTCCTGATGCAGAAATCTCGATGGAGTCGAACCCGAGTGATCTGGATGTCGCGTACATGACAGCAGTGCGGCAGGTGGGGATCAATCGTTTGAGCATTGGGATGCAATCAGCTCATTTACCTGAACTTGATTTGTTTGCTCGGCGGCACGATCATCCGACGGTGGTTCGCGCAGTGGATGCAGCACGCCGGGGCGGTTTCGATAACTTGAATCTTGACCTGATCTATGGCATCCCAAACCAGACGCTGGAGATGTGGCGCGAAAGCCTGAACGCTATGCTCAGCCTAACCCCTGAACATATTTCCCTATATGCGCTTGGCATTGAGGATGGTACGCCGCTGAAGAATTGGGTGGAAACGGGTAAGCTGCCCGCGCCAGATGATGACCTGGCTGCGGACATGTATGAACTTGCCAGTGACATGCTGGATGCAGCCGGTTACGAGCAATATGAGATTAGTAACTGGGCGAAACCGGGCCATGAGTGCCGCCACAACCTGCAATACTGGCGCAATCTGCCATATCCAGGTCTTGGCCCTGGCGCACACGGGTATGCTGCTGGAGTGCGGTATCACACAATTCTGTCACCGCAGCGCTACATCAAGGCATTAGAGCGGATTGATACGAGTCTGGAATTCCCGCGAACACCTGCCGTTGATCACGCTGTCGTTGTTGATCGTTCTGCAGAGATTGCCGAGACCCTGATGATGGGGCTGCGGCTGACGCAGGAGGGAATCTCACGCGAGACGTTCCGCCAGCGTTTCGGTGTTGATGTTCTGGAACATTTTCCGGAACTTGCAGGGCGTTTTGCAGCGCATGAGCTTGTGACCGTTGATGAACACATGGTACGCATCACACGGCGCGGACGGCTATTGAGTAATATGATATTCCGCGAGCTGGTCTAGTGATCGCGTTGAAAGAGCGCCTTGACCAGTTGGTCGAGTGATACGGCGGCTTGCCCCTGCGGTGCTGCGGCCTGAAGGGCGTTCATGGCGCGGGTATAGTACTCGGTCTCGCTTCGCAGCGTGTATTCACGCGCGTTGACGCCATCGAGTAACTCGACGGCTTCTTTCACGTCCTGTTCCGAAAAAGGGTTGCGCTGGTAGACGACCTGCAAGGCACTGCTGTGCTCCAGGCCGTATAGGACGGGCAGGGATTTCTTCCGTGATAGAATGTCAGTGGCGGCGGACTTCCCTGTTACAGAAGGGTCACCCCAGATACCAAGCAGGTCATCGCGAATCTGAAAGGCGATGCCCAGGTTCATGCCAAACTCGGCAAAATGTGCCGCGCGTTCATCGTCCGCTGACCCGATTAACGCGCCGATCTGGGCACAGGCGGTGACGAGCGCAGCAGTCTTGCCCCGCAACATGGAGATATATTCGTCGGTTGTGACACGTGTTTCGTGCTCGAAACGCATGTCCATGTGCTGGCCGCGCGTGAGTTCGAGCATAGTATGGTTGAAGATGCGCCAGATTTTGATGATGATTTCCGGCGCGATACTCTGGCGACTGAGCGATTCCAAAGCACAATACGCCAGCGTAAAGAGCGCATCTCCTGCATTGATGGCGTTGGCGCGGCCCCATTCGATCCAAACTGTTGAGCGGTTGTGGCGGATGGGGCTGTCGTCCTGGATGTCGTCATGAATCAAGGTGAAATTGTGCAGCAGTTCCACGGCAGCAGCAGCAGGGAGACCTTTGCGCCAGTCGCCGCCTGCAGATTCGACACACAGCAGGAGTAGGATGGGGCGGATACGTTTACCCGTCGTGTGTGTGTAAGGTTGATTCTTGGCATCGACCCAGCCCATCGCATAGCGCAGCATGACGCTGAAATCGTCGGGGAGATCCGCCGACGAACGCACAATTTGCTGCATATAGGGATCAAGTTCGGAAAGATAACGGGAAAAGAAATCCGCGAGCACGAGTGTCCTACACTTTCAGCATGGGCGTCTGTTGCAATTCTGTGATACTGCGTGCGCTGCTGCAAAGCATTGCGATGCGCAGTTGGGTGGTGGTCTCTCGAATTAGCTGGTCGACGGCTTCAGCGGATTGGTCTGCCGCCTTGAGGAATGGCCCAGCCATGCCTCCGGCTGTTGCGCCGAGGGCGATGCATTTGGCGATGTCGATACCGTCTCTCAGTCCGCCGCTGGCGATGATGGGCAGGCCTGGTGCGCCCTGCCGTGCATACTGAACTGCATCTGCTGTGGGAATGCCCCAATCCGCGAAACTGGCAGCTACGCGCGCGTGGAATGCTGTTGGAGCGCGGTGATACTCGACCTCACTCCAGGACGTGCCACCCGCTCCTGCGACATCAATCGCGGCCACACCGGCATTGGCGAGATCGCGGGCATTTTGCTGGGAGAATCCCCAACCCACTTCCTTGGCGATGACGGGGACGCTGATCTGTTTGCAGACCATCTCAATCTTGTTAAGCAGGCCAGCGAAATTGGTATCGCCCTCTGGTTGTACGGCTTCCTGCAAGACATTGAAGTGCAGGATCAGCGCGTTCGCCTCGATCATGTCAACGGCCTGCTGGCACTGCGATGCACCATATTTGTAATTCAACTGCACAGCACCGATATTTGCGAAGAGTAGGATGTCGGGTGCCACATTGCGCACTTGATAGGAATACGCCAGATGTGGTTTTTCGATAGCTGCTCGCTGCGAACCGAGACCCATCGCGGCATTATGGGTTTGGGCAGCTTCGGCGAGGTTCTGGTTGATTCGGTGCGCCATGTCTGTGCCGCCTGTCATGGACGAGATGACGATAGGGGCGGCAAGCCGTTTGCCCAAAAGCTCAACACTTGTATCGACTTCAGATAAGTTGATTTCCGGCAGCGCCTGGTGAACAAAACGGTAGTGTTCCAGGCCTGTGGTTAAGCGAGGGAATTGGACATCTTTTTCCAGGTTAATGCGGATGTGGTCAACTTTGCGACTTTCGGTGGATGGAATATCCGTGACTTTGCTCATGAGTGGGTGTTCCTTATTTGGGCGAACGTAATGCTACCTAAAAAAGTTGAAGACTGCCAATAACATTGCACTGGCAGCCGACTTTATTGACGGTATAATGTGAGCCTACTCTTTTGACAATGACCCACTCTAATGGGAGGAATTCCGATGGCTTCAGTTGAAGAACGTATCAAGAATATCGTTGTCGATCTGCTGGGCGTGGATGCAGAACGTGTTGTGCCGGATGCCCGTTTTCGCGAAGACCTGGAAGCCGACTCGCTGGACCTGGTCGAGCTGATCATGGCTTTCGAGGAAGAATTCGGGGGCGAAATCACCGATGAAGATGCTCAGCGCATCACGACGGTGGGGCAGGCCGTGGAGTATATCACGACGAACATGGGTGGCTAGTCAGCCGCTCACCATTATCGCGAGGCATTCGACGGGGTAGCTGCATGATGTAGCTGCTCCGTTTTGTTTTTCCACGGGGATGGGACGGTCAGTGCTGTCGCCAGCAGTGCGATGGCGCAGTGCAAAATGATTCCCAAACCAATGCTTGCGGGCAGGCCGAATGCAGTCATTAACCTTGCAGCATCGATAGTGCCAGCGATGGCGCTGATGATACTTAGCGCGAAAAATGCCAGTGCGCTGATCTTGTGCAGCGATCGCGCGAGTTGGCTGGCAGCGAGGATGCCAATCAGGAATGTGAGTATGGATATGGCGAACTGCTGTTGATAATTGGGATCGTCGCGAAACTGCGTCAGAAACTCGAAGGGTGGCAGCAGCGCGATGGAGGTCACACTGACGCTGAAGATCAAGAACCACTTTGGCGGATTGTTTACGACGAAAAGCAATCCTAACAACAGGCAGGGCAGGGGGATGCGTAGCAGCAAACTGGTCAGCAGCGGTGGGGTAGCGGCGCGCGCCAGTGGGTGTAGGCTCGACCATTCCGCCAAATCATAGGCAGCGAAGGTCAATCCGGTAGGAGGATTGTGCAGCCAGGGGAGAACGTATGCTAGCAGGGCGAGGGCGAGCAGCATGTACCACAAGGCGCGGTTGTTTGCTGAATTCATGACGCGCGTTTCCTAGGGAATGTTCGGGTCTGTGCTGATCAGTTGATCAATGTAGCTGCGTATCTGGTCATCTTCTTCCTTCTGGCTCTCAAAGAAACTGACCATGAACTGGCTGCGGCGCTGGCGCAGGGCGAGCGGAGCAACGGCGCGGATATCGCGAATATCCGCCCGATCACGGCCATCCGAGGCGGCGTGGGCACGGGCTGCCTCGAACATTGTGTATTCGGCGCGGTGTGAATCAATATCCAGGGCTTGCACGAGAGCAAGTCCCAGGTCGAGCGCTTCATCCGTCAGAATGGTTTCCTGAAGCAGTTCACGTGCCAGGATGATCTCCTCCCGCGCCTCGGCTGTCGCCTGCTCCCATTCACGACCGAATTGGCGAGGATTGTGGCGATATTCGCGCACACGCCGGTAGACCTCTAGGCGCTCATTCTTGTTCATCAGCCCACGCACGTTAACGCGCAGGCCAAAACGGTCGAGAATTTGTGGACGCAGGCGGCCTTCTTCTGGATTCATTGAACCGATCAATACGAATCGAGAGCGATAGGTGCCGGACATTGCGCCGCGCCGCACGGTGTAACTGCCCTGGGCAGCGGCGTCAAGGATTGCATCGACGATTTCGTCGTCCAGTAGGTTAACCTCGTCAACATAGAGCAGATTGTTATCCGCCCGTGCCAGGATGCCGCGTTCGAGTTTGACGCGCTGCTGCTGAATGGCGACACGTTCGTTGATACCACCGACAACATCCTCCAATCGCGCATTCAGCGGTAGTTCGACCAGTTTGACAGGCTCATGGTGCGAAATCGGCTGCCCGGCCTGGAACTTTTCGTAGCAGTCCGGGTAGAGCAGGCGTGCATTGGGGTTGTCTTGTAGATCCTGGGGAATCGCCCCTTCGTCGCAATCGCTTACTTCGATATCGGGCAGCAAACCTGTCAGGCTGCGAACAGCGGTGGTTTTGCCGATGCCTCGTGGGCCGATCAAAAGCACGCCACCTACTGCCGGATTGATGACTGCCAGCATGAGCGCTATGCGCATTTCAAGCTGCTCGACGATGGCGAGGAACGGGAATGGGAAGTTTTCTGCCAGGCCGAAGTCTACTGCTTCTTCAGACAGGATTGCGCGTGCGCCCGATTGGTTTAGCAACCGAAGGAGTGATGAGTCGGAGATACCCTTAAATTCGGGGAGCGATTGGTTCATGGTTCTGTTTCTGCTTCAGTGACGCTGTTGACGTTTACGGAGCTGCTGGCGTTCCCGCGCTTCCTGCGCGCGAGCTTCTTCGGCGGGTGTGCCGAAGATGAGGTGCGGGACGGACGTTGGACTGCCATGCGAGTCCAGGGCAACATAAACCAGGTAAGCGACATTGGTGATTCGTAAGGTGCCGTTTAAGGGATTCTCGGCAGCGACTTCAACACGAACCTCCATCGATGTTCTTCCAACATAGGTTAGTTCTGCATTGCAGTGAACCAGATCACCGACATAGATTGGCTCTACAAATGTCATCGAGTCAACAACGACCGTGACAACCTGGGTACGAGCATGACGCATCGCGACGAGTGCGCCGGCTTCGTCGGCCATTTTCATGATTATCCCGCCGTGAACATTGCCTTGTGTGTTGGCGTCCTGCGGACCCATCAGGGCACTAATAGTCAGGCGGGAATCAGCAATGGACTTGCCTGTTTCGCTCATGCCGTCTCCACCGGTGTATCGTTGCAGATGATGTTGATTGTAGCACTAAGCGAGCAATTGGGCGTAGATATCGAGCAGGTGCTGTGCCGATGCTTCCCAGGTGAACTGTCGCGCCCGCTCGTAACCACGCGACACTAAAGTTTCGCATAGTGATGACGAGTAGACTATTCTCTCAAGGGCATCAGCAATAGCCTCGACATCATACGGATCAACAGTGAGGGCGGCATCACCGGCGACTTCAGGAAGCGATGAGACGTTTGATGTGACAACGGGTGTACCGCAACGCATCGCTTCTAATACAGGAAGTCCAAAGCCTTCATATAGTGATGGGAAGACAAAACAACTGGCAGCAGAATACAGAGCTGGCAAATCCGCATCATCCGCAAAGCCAATAAAGTGTACAAAGTCCCGCATTTTTTGTTCATGTACTGTTGCATATATTGGATCATCCAGCCATCCTTTTCCACCAGCGATGACCAAATGCAGATCGAAACCACGCTTATGCAGAAGGGCCAATGCCTGGATGACACGAGCATAGTTCTTCCGAGGCTGGACTGTCCCAACCGAGAACAGGTAAGGCCATGACCCCAGACCGTATTTATTTCGCATAGCCATTAGGAAAACCGGGTCAGTAGCGCGTGCAAAAGACTGGTTAACACCACTCAAAAGAACCGTTACTTTTTCTGGTACCACTCCATACAAATCAACCAAGTCAACTTTTGTCGCAATCGAATCCGCAAGAATATGATCAGCACGCATCACGGAACGCGGAACAACCTGATCCAGGTAAAGCTTCAAAGCAGGAAAAGCAGAATCCGGAACCCGAACAAATGAAAGATCATGCACTGTCAACAGCGTCACCGTCTGCAATAGGGTAGGTGGCAAGACAAAGTCAGTCGCATGGAACAGATCGAGCTTGCCAGTAAAAGCCTCAACAACGAGCGGCAGACGCAGTCTATGCCATATACGCGCAAGCCAGGAGGGAGTAACAGTTATCGGTGACCAAGAGACGCGAGATGCTTGGAAAGGAGCAGTAAAGGGGAATGCAGCGCCAGCAACGAACAAACGATAATCATACAGATCACGCTGAGCAACAAGCGCTGCGACTAACTCACGGACGTAACGACCAATACCTCCGCCTTGCTCATAAGCTGGCGTATAGTCGATACCAATACGTGGAAGATGTGCCATTCATTTCTTCGAAACGTCGTTGTATGTCCAATAGCGATTTGCAAGGAAATTCCAGACCATCACCACTCCAATACCAATAATCTGCGCGATCAGCGTACCCAGCTTACCTTCAGCAGCATAGGAGGGGATATAGGTTGGACGCACGATATGAATAAATGGCAGCAAAATAGGCATGAATACTTCACCAACAAAGTGAAACGCCGTGCTGATCCAAAGCGTGCGAACTGCCCAACCAACAAAACTGATGAACGTGAACAGAGCCAACTGGCGGCGCACCGAACGCGAACGCGAATCTGGATATGTCCAATAGCGATTCCATAGAAAGTTGCTGACAACCGCAGCGATGAAAGCTACGGTAGTTGCCAATGCGACATTAAGCATAACCGGATTGCCAGTTGCATCGGTTGGAGGCAGGAGTGTTGCCTGGAGTAGGAAAACCGTACCCAGATCAACAACAGCGCCCATAGCTCCGACAATCGCGAACTTAAGGAAGCGTTCTACTTCCTTCGACTTATCACCAAAACGTGATGAAATCGCGACAATAGGAGCATCTAGCGGATTACGAATCATGCGACGCACGCCTTGCAAAGTATTCGCCATATCGGATAGCTTTCATACCAGGGAATAACTGATTATACAGAATGGCAAGAATGCCCGCTAGAACTCCAAAATGGAGGAAAATGTTATTGACGTAGAGATTGTCAAAAACACTGTGAACGCCCAGGTACGTCCACGTCCCCAGAAGCCCTATCACAACAAAGCGAGCCAGACCATCAGGATGATGTCGCGCTCGCCAAGTCATTAGCATTATCACTGCCCAGACCTTGCCGTAACCTAACAGTCCAAGCACGCCAACTTCAGCGAGAAGATTGAGATAGTAATTGTGTGCGTGACCAAGCGGTTCTGTCCAGTTGATCAAGCGATACTGGTTATAAACGACTTCATAGTTGCCAAAACCAATGCCGAGCAATGGGTTTGCACGCAGCATGTTTATCGCTGCCTGCCAGTGAGCAAGGCGTTCAACGACTGCGTAGTTCTCTGGCGAGATATCAACACCTCGCACATCCTCAAAGGCGAAAAACTCCTGTGTCGAGCTTGTAATGCGTGCTACAACTGCTTCCGGCAGCAAGCCAAGTGACCAGAGCAAACCGAACACACCCAACATTATCGTGAGCAGTATCACCCCACGTCTTGTGCGCTGGGGCAACGCAAAAGCCATCACGACAAAGGAAGCAGCCACACCCAGCCATGCGCCACGACTCCAGGACATCCCTAGCGCAATTCCCATCACGCCGGCAGCCAGCGCGTACAATACTGCAATGCCCAAGTAAACCATAGACCCGCTATACGCATGTCTGAAGGTTACCCATGCGCGTCGCCCATAGCCTAGCGCAGCAGCTGCTGCTATGGGAATCAGCAGCCCCATGAATCCGCCAAATGGATTAGGCTGTCCGAATGTGCCAAATGCTCGAAAGAAACGGTCATTGATCAACAGGTGTAATGCGCCACTACCGCCAAAGAACTCATAGATGCCTACCACCGCATTGGCAACGCCCGCTGCAACCAACGCCATAACCAGCCATTCCCACTCACGGCGCCGGACAAAGCTGAGCAGTACAATGACCAAGATGAGTATTTGCACCCACTTGAGCATTTCCGACAACCACGCTGAGAGCGAAAACGCCATAAACCCGCTCAGCGCCACAATCATGATAAACACAAGAAGTGCGATGACTAGGGGAGAACGCCACACCTGTATTAGCGGCTGATGACGTACTGAACACCAGAGCAGGTAAGCCAACAGGAATCCGCTCACAGCAAGTTGACCAATATCCAGTGGCAGTTGAAAAGCGGCCTCTGTTGCAATAAGCGTGCGCAGTGGAGCTACCAGCAACATCACGATGAGCGCCGCAAAAGGAGACAGTGCACCGAGGACGATGATCACGGACAGCACCAAAGCAGCAAGGGCAAGCTCAGACGGCAAAATTGCCGCGCACAACCCGAAGACAACAGCAAGCAGTAGCCATATCCAGCGACTTGCTGAATCTGGCACCGCTCGCGCGTTGATAGTCAACATCGTGAAGGCTTACAGGACTTCGCGGAAGTAAGCAATCGTGTGTTCAAGGCCTTCGCGCAGCTTCACTTTAGGCTGCCACCCAAGAATAGTCTGTGCACGTGTGATGTCCGGCTGACGGGTCTGCGGATCACCTTTGATACGCTCATCTTTGTAGATAACACCCGCCGCGTTGTTGGTTGCTGCGTTGACCGCGTTGGCGAATTCGAGGATGGTCATCTCTTCAGGGTTGCCAATGTTAACTGGATCATTGTAGTTCGAGAGCAGCAGGCGGTAGATGCCTTCGATCAGATCACTGACATACTGAAAGCTGCGGGTTTGCGAGCCATCGCCATAAACAGTGAGCGGTTCGCCACGCAAGGCCTGGGCAATGAAGTTCGGGACAACCCGGCCATCCGCCAAGCGCATCCGAGGGCCGTAGGTGTTGAAAATACGCACAATGCGCGTCTCAACACCATGAACATTGTGATAGGCCATTGTCAACGCTTCGGCAAAGCGCTTTGCTTCGTCATAGACACCGCGTGGGCCGATGGGATCGACATTGCCAGGATAGGTTTCCTTTTGCGGATGCTCCAGCGGGTCACCATAGACTTCGGAGGTGGAGGCGAGCAGGAACCTGGCACCCTTTGCAAGTGCGAGTCCCAGTGCGTTGTGTGTGCCAAGCGAACCAACCTTCAGGGTTTGAATCGGGAGCTTGAGATAGTCGATGGGGCTTGCAGGAGAAGCGAAGTGCAGGACAGCATCTACATCGCCATTGAGGTAGATGTAGTTGGTGATATCGTGATGGATAAAGGTGAAGTTCTTGTTGCCAGCCAGGTGAGCGATATTGCGGGTGTTGCCTGTGATCAGATTGTCCATCGCAACAACCGTATGGCCCTCAGCCAGGAAACGATCACACAGGTGCGAGCCGAGGAAACCCGCCCCGCCAGTAATGAGTACGCGCAAGTGAATACCCCTTTATCAGGTATGGAAGATTGCTAACTGAATTGAATATACCACAACAAGAAAGTAATCTGCCTAAACGCTGACTTCCCCTTCGCCCGCTTCTTTGAGTTCATCGAGCTGCAAGGTCAGTTCGGCTTTGAAGATTGAATAGGCAGAAGGTGAGTCGAGGCAGATAAGAATCGTCTTGAGAAAGCGTGCTTCGAATGTGAAATCAAGGATCTGTGTCAGCATTGTTTTGGCACAATTTTCGACGGGGTAACCCAGAATACCTGTTGAAATCGCGGGAATAGCAATGGACTTAAGGCGGCTTTGTTCCGCCAGACGGAGAGATTGAATGGTCACATTGGCGAGTTTGCCACGTTCGCTGCCTTCGCCCCAGCGCGGCCCAACAGCATGGATGATTTTTTGTATCGGCAGGTCGCCGGGATCCGTCATCACTGCTGAGCCAACGTCGCACCACTGCAGCACATCACAGGCTTCCTGCACTGAAGGTCCAGCCTTGGCGGCCAGGGCTGGATTAACGGTCAGGTTTGTGTCAGTCACGGTGACCACGGCCTGCACCGCCAGCGACAGGATATTTTCCTGCACCAGTTGGATGGTGACCTTGTTCACCTTTGCTTTCATAACTAACTACATCCCCATTGCGTATTGATACACATTACACCATTATCACAAGGGTTCGTCAATAGATCGCGTGTTCGATGCATGAGCGGCTAAACCCAGCAACAACACAAAGATGTAAGCCAAGTCCTGAACGTAAACGCTATTGTCGACCAGCCCGTGCGCGAGCAGGTTCATCATTGCGCCCATCGCGCCGATGAGCAGCGCCAGATACAGCGACCTTGCCTTTATGTGACGGTTATAGGAAAGCAGCATCCGCCGCAAAAAGAGTACCATCATACTGAACAGCACGGCGACGCCGATGACACCTAGTCGTACCCAGAAGTCAAGCACGATGTTGTGCGGATGTGATAGATTCGGCTCCTGCCACGCATCTGGCAGGATGTAGTGTCCGCGAAATGCGTACAGGAACTGATCCAGACCAAGACCTGTCAAGGGATGGTCGCGGATGATATTGACAGCACTCTCCCAGACACGCAGCCGATAGAAGTTGGTTCCTTCGGTGAAATCCAGCACGCGCGCAAATCTCGGAATTTGAAGCGCACCGATGAAGGCAAGTACACTAATGACCACCATCGCAGCAATTGGCAGAAATGCGCGCCGGCGATAGGTAAGGGCGAAAACAGTGACGATAGCCGCTGGTACGCCCAGGAACAATGCTCCTACGCTTTGGGTTAACAGCAGTGCAAGTGTTACTGGGACGAACCAGAGCGCAGCGCTGATGCGACGAAACGAACCGACAAGCAGGAGCAAATAGGCCAGTGCGAATGGAATAGAGCGACCCAGTAGTAAGGCGACATTATTCGGAGAACCATAGACGCTGGCGAGGCGGCGCGCTCCAGCTTCAGCAGTGATGATCGCCTGGCCCTGAATGAACTGCCAAAGGCCGATGACCGCGACGAACAATCCCGCAAGCAGCAGTGCATCTACAATTCGCACAACCTGTCCGCGACTAAGCCGCGTGCTGCGAAAGATGAGATAAAAGATTGCGGGTTCGATAAATAACATACGCAGTTCTGTGAGTGCTTCGCCACGTCGTTCTGACCAGAGGAATGCTGCGCAGCCAAGTACTACCCAGGCGAGTACAGCCCAGTCCAACATCTGAAGCTGCCGGAGCCGATCACCTAATGGTATCTGTTGCCTGGTTTCCCCTCGCTGTCGTGCCCACTCAACGAGCTGGCGCAGAAGCCACGCTGCAAAGGTAATCAGCATCACCAGTTCAGCCAGCGGAAAGGCAAAACGGTACAGTTCAACCGGGAAGAGAAAGAACGGTGACCAGAAAACGACCAGCGTCAGGCCAATATCAGGCCGATGGAAGCAGATGATAAACAGCAGCAGTGCCGCAGCAATCGTGATGACAATGCCCGGCTCTAACTTGATCAGACCAGCCGTTGCAATGGCGATACTAAGGGGTACAGCATCGCGGCGAAAAATCGTCGGCGTAACATCTCCCCAGGTTAGCAGCATTCCGACCAGCAGCAGTACTGAACTAACAGCAGCAATTGGAAAACGGGCAATACTGCCAAATAGTCTTCCGGCGACAGCAATTATTCGGGCGAAATGGAGTCGCAACAAGTTCACAAACGTAATGAAAAAGGCAGCGCCTGCGACACTAGTGGACAACACCAAAGCATCGATCAGACGGCTATACTCAGCAGCAAGGGAACCGGAACTCACCCCAAAACCGGCAAGTGCCCAACGATCCCAACCGCGGTCTGCAACTGCGCGCAGTGTGTGTTCAGTCTGCACAAGGTCACGGGCGATTGGCACCAGATTGATTTCTGGCAGATTGCCGCCGCTAGTCAGGACAACGTAAGCGTTCCCCGATGAATCGCGCGGAATCGCATTTGCTGGCTCACCATCGATACTAGGATAGAGATAGGCTGTGTAATTGTCCTGCCGAAGCAGCAGGGAAATATCACGACCACGAAAGCGAAAGGCAAATTGACTGTCCTGTACCCAACCAATATCGGCACCCAACGGGCCGAATGTCCAGACTCCCGAATAGGTCGCATATGGATTGACCGCGGGAAAAAGGCCATTCTCGGCGGCAAGCGGCTGCGGACGATTGACCAATGCGTGCCACAATGGAGTAGGGGTGTCATCCGATGCAATGACGGCAAAACCCCATTGTGGGTCATCCGGTGGTGCATCTGGCTGCCAATGCTGCAAGATCAACCCGCCTAACCAGGGCCATTCGCGGTCTGCGCGGTCAAGAGCAGTCAGTGTGTAATGTACACGCTCATCCGCCGTAACCTGTCCCCAAATGGATGCTTCTCCTGTCCAATCGCCAGGAAGTGCGTTCCATCCCCAATTCGCCGCCCAGAGTGCCTGTTTACCCTGATTGAAGTCGAGCATTACTTCACGTAGAGCAACGGCACGCGAAAAACTGAGCGTGTCTGTCCGCACCTGGCGGTCGAGCGGATGGATACTGAAGCCAAAGGGTTTGCCCGCAGCAGCATCCATGTATTCGTTGGCGCCCAACGCATAGAGGTCTCGCAGATAAAGCAGGTCACTGATATTCTGCCCCCCCGTCTCGGTGGTCGGCGCGAGCGCGGCGCTCAAGACCGTCGCATGGGGGTCGCTATCGTGAATGGCCTGGTATGCCGCGCTGAGCAGCGCGAGGTAATCGGCTGGGCGTGGTTCAAGACCGCCCCAGGCACTTGCCAAGTTCGGCTCGTCCCAGATCTGGTAGTGGTCAACAATATTGCTGTATCGGTCTGCAAAAGCCGATGCGAACGCGGCAAACCGTGCAGGGTCTTGCGGTGGTGCTGTCAGGTCGCCCTGTTCCCGCGCCCAATCTGGTGAGTTGACCAGCACGGCGACGAGCCTTAGCTGGGGAAATTCCGCCACAGCAGCCGTGATCTTGTCCCAAGGACCCCAATTGTATTCGTCTGGGTGGGGTTCCAGTTCATCCCAACGCACAATTTGACGCAGCCAGGTGACATGTGCCTGCTGCATCCAGCCCAGATGCCGCCGCAAACGGGCATCATCATATTGTTCTAACTCGACATTGACGCCGAAACGTGGGACGCGAAAGGGAAGATTGGAGTCAAGAGACGCATCAACATAACCGCGTAGTTCGAAGTCACGTTCCTGCACGGTCGCGCCCAGCGTGACAAGGCTACCCAGGAAGATCAGGGCAGCGAGAAAAACAATGACGAGGCTGCGGTTCATCGTGTCCAGATGGGGGTGGAAGCCGCGCCATCCAGCGTTAACTGAGTGGCGACTTCAGATTCGACATCAACAACCCAGATGTTGCCCAGATAGACAAATGCAATCTGACGTCCGTCCGGACTCCACACGAATTCCCGATTCTGGTAAATCGACTGCTGCGCCCGAATGCCAGACCGCCCAAAGACAACGCGCGCATTACTGCCGTCACGGTCAGCGACAACCAGATCGTATTCGCCATTGATGCTGTTGTACGGGTCGCGGGCGCGCAGGAAGGCCAGATAGCCCTGTGGAAATTCGGAATTGGCGTTCACGATAAAGGGTGAAAGCTGTGGCGCAGACCAAATGCCAACGCCAGGAAGCAGCGGCGCAGTGAAGGAGCCATCCGCGCTAACGACGGTGAGATCAAATGCTGGGCTGCTTTCCGGCAGTTCGCTGCCGACAGGTGCCCCATGCGCAGTCGTAGCGATGAGCGCGCTGTCCTGTGACCACGACACGGTCGCTCGCCAGGACCAATCACCAACAGGACGCAATACCGCATAATTTAAGAGAGGCGGCTCCAGTTCGCCCGTTTCCAAATTCACAAGGCCAATGCTGTCTGCCTGCACCCAGACCAACTTCTGACCATCGGGTGACCAGTGAAAGCGGGTTCCCCACCAACTATACGGCCCGCGTGTTGAACGTTCAACGATTTCACGAACACCCAATGACTCTCCCGTGAGGGGGTCGATTCGCATTTCCCACAGGTCGTTATATGCCAGCCACTTTGGGGCAGCTTCACGCGGGGTGCCGGAAGAATAACTAATGGTGTTTTCGCGGTTGGGAATCCATTCAGCATACAAAATGTTGTTGGGTACCAATGCCACAAGTTCAGCAGAGAGCGTAGTATCTGGAACGAGCCAAAGCTGGTTAAAGACTGTGGCAGGGTCAAGGTCGGATGAGCTGCGTGTGAACAACAAGCGACGACCATCATCGGAGAGGCTGAATACGCGACCATCCAGATCGCCTTCGGTTGTGAGTGGGCGTTTGCTGGTGCTGCTGCCGCGAATTATCCAGGCGTTGCCATTGTTGATGTACGCCAGTGTGCCCGTGATTGGAATGGGTTCAATTTCGCCGGTTGGGCCAACGTAGACGATCTCGTCCTGTGCCGCGCGGATTGTCGTGCGATTTGTTTCCGCGCGACTGAGCGGCGTTCCATCGACAATGGTTACCCGATAACATATTTCCAGAATGCCGTTTTGTCCTGCCTGAACTACGCGTTGTTCGCCCGCCGCCAAACCTTCGTTCAATTGTGTTGTCTGTTTGTACGGCACTTCGGTCTGTTCACACTGTGTTTCTTCGCGGACACGGGCAATGGTTATTCGCATACCATCCGTGATTTGGGTGAACGCGGGAGGATTGACCTGATCAAGTTCTCCAAGCTGGACATCGACGCGGGGCGTACGAAGGAATTCATCAATTGTTGTTGGCGCAGGTAGGATGAAGGTGCGTTCGCGCCCGTCGGCAACCAGTGAAACTCGAATTTCCTGCTGGGTTTCAGCAGGTTGACGACAGGACGCCACGACGAGCAGGATGAGTAGGATGAGTCTTTTTGTCCACATGAGAGGCAATCGTACCACAGCTTCGGAGCAATCAGCAATCATTCGCGAGGAGGGGCAAGGACTCCTCGTCATGAGGAGTCCTTGCAACTACGGTATGTGTGAACTAGCGACGCCAGCGCGGCGAGGATTCGCTCGCAGGGTTGTTCGTTACATTGAGCGGATTACTACCGTCCACATTCATCTGATAGACCTCATTGTTGCCATCCCGGTTTGTGATGAACGCAAGTTGGCTATCGTCTGAAGTGAAATTCGGCGACAGGTCATCAGCGCCATTATCGGTCAGACGTCGCACGTCGCTGCCATCGGCATTCATGCCGTAGATTTCGTTGTTACCATCGCGGTTCGATACGAACGCGACACGACCGCTGTCGGATGTCCAGGCCGGTGCGAAATCGTTGTTGACGTCATTGCTGATGTTGATTGAACTGCCATCGGCATTCAACACATAGATTTCGTTGTTGCCATCCCGATCGGTGACGAATGCAATCTGCGTACCATTGGGGGCAGGTGCAGGCATTGTGTCATTGGTAGGGTTATTGGTGACGTTGACAGGGTCTGTGCCATCAGCATTCATGACGTAGATTTCATTGTTGCCGTCACGATTCGACACAAAGGCGATCTGCCGATTGTCCGACGACCACACAGGCAGTACATCATCCGCCGGATTATCAGTGACGCGCTGCACACCGCTGCCATCAGCATTCATGACGTAGATTTCGTTGTTGCCGTCGCGATTCGACACAAAGGTGATCTGGCTTCCATCCGACGACCAGGCCGGATCGAAATCATTCGCCCCGTTGTTCGTCAGATTAGTCAACGTACCATCCGTGTCAAGGAGGTAGATTTCGTTGTTGCCATCGCGGTCGGTGACAAATGCAACAGGCTCGCTGATCGGAGAAGTAAACGCTGCCGCATTGACCGTGACGGTGCCTGTTGTGCTGTTGCTGCCCGCTGGCCCGCTCACCGTTAGCGTCACCGTGTACGTGTTGGGGGTCGTGTATTGGTGGCTCGGGTTGGCATCCGCGCTCGTGCCCCCGTCACCAAAGTCCCAGGCGTAGCTGGTGATCGTTCCGCTCGAGGCTGACGAGTCGAACTGTACATTCAGCGGCGCGGCCCCACTCGGCGGGTTAGCTGTGAAGCTCGCCACTGGCGCGACAGCTGCCGCGTTGACCGTGACGGTGCCTGTTGTGCTGTTGCTGCCCGCTGGCCCGCTCACCGTCAGCGTCACGGTGTACGTGTTCGGCGTCGTGTATTGGTGGCTCGGATTGGCATCCGCGCTCGTGCCGCCGTCACCAAAGTCCCAGGCGTAGCTGGTGATCATTCCGCTCGAGGCTGACGAGTCGAACTGCACATTCAGCGGCGCGTCCCCGCTCGGCGGGTTAGCCGTGAAGCTCGCCACTGGCGCGACCGGTCGATCACTAACCTGGATAACTGCAGTGGCCGTTGAAGAACCTGCGCTGTTGGTAACAGTCAGTTTAACTTCATATCGTCCCACGGCATTGAAAATATGTGTTGGACTGGTTTCCGTGCTGGTCTGCCCATCACCGAAATCCCACGCATTGGACAAGCCCTGTCCCGTTGATTGATTGCGGAACACAACGGTCAAGGGCGCTTCACCGGTTGTTGGGTCGGCTGCAAAGGCTGCGGTTGGCGCTGTAACAGGTTGTGTCGCCGTGATTGTGCCTGTAGCCTCGCTTGTGCCACCTGGCCCGCTCACCGTCAGCTTCACTGTGTAGGTGCCAGCCACCGTGTAATTGTGAGACGGTGACTGCTCGGCGCTGGTTTGCCCATCACCGAAATCCCAACTGTAGCTGGTGATGCTGCCGCTCGACGTGTTCTCAAAGCGGACATTCAGTGGCACGTTTCCAGACAGTGGGGTTGCCCTGAAGGATGCCACAGGTGCATTTGCCTGCTGAGTTACGCTAATTGTTTGCTGCGCATTGTCCTGACCACCGGGGCCAACGACCGTCAGCCTGACCGTGTATGTGCCCGCGCGATCAAAACGATGGCGAGGGTTGGTTTCCGTACTCGTACTGCCATCACCAAAGTCCCAACTATAGCTGGTAATCTGGCCTGTTGAAGCACTGGTGAACTGCACATCCAGCGGGGCATTGCCACTGGCTGGCGCCGCAGTGAAGACCGCATCTGGCGCGGGAATAGAGGTGTCTTCCGCTGTAACCTTCACGGTTGCAAAGGCTGTTCCACCCGGCCCGGTGACCGTCAGAATGACGTTATAGGTGCCAATACGAGCGAACTGATGGATTGGGTTTTGTTCGGTGCTGGTGCTGCCATCACCAAAGTCCCAGGTGTAGCCAGTAATCTGGCCGCTCGATTGATTCGTGAAACGTACCGTCAGCGGAGCTGGACCGCTGGTTCGATCCTGCGTGAAGGCAGCAAGCGGGGCCGCAGGGCTTTGTACGTTCACCTGCCGCGAGACATTGGACGAACCACCTGGCCCCGCGACTGTGAGTATGACATTAAACACGCCAGTACGGCGGAACGTATAGGTCGGGCTGGCTTCGGTACTGGTGCCACCATCGCCAAAGTCCCAGGTATAGCTTGAGATCTGGCCGCTCGATTGATTGGTGAACCGCACTACCAACGGTGTCTGACCAGATGACCTGTCCAGCGTGAAGGCAGCGATAGGACGCTGGATGCTCGGTGTTGCCGACGGAATAGGGGTCGGTTGCTGGTTTTGCACGCGAATATTGTTTACCACTGTCGCCAGGCTAGTGCCATCCGAAAGCGTTACGCGCAGCCGAAGCTGATAGATGCCATCGGGCGTGGTGGTCGTATTCCATATGCCTAACAAGCCATTCAGTACAGGTGTCTGTACAATGCTGGTCGCCGCAAACCACAGGTTGCTCGGATTGGGGTCGGGGCCATATTCAACCTGATACTGCAGGAACTGTGGATGAATGGCCGCTCCCAATATCTGCACATTACTCGCCACAACGTTGCCAGGAATGGGAGATAGAATCACAATACTGATGGGTGTTGGGGTAAGCGTGGGGAAGGGGACACCCGTAGGTGGAAGCGCTGCCGACGTAGGTACTATACCTTGCCCGCCACCAATGGTCGTCGGCAGTGGTGTCAGTGGCAGCGTCGTCGGCACACCCGAGACGCCCGCAGGCGTTCGGCTCGGCGGGGGAGTATTTGTGGGGATCTCGGTCAGCGCTAGTTGCTGTTCAGGCGCGCTGGATAAGTTACAACCCGCCAACAGTGTAGCTATGAGCAGCAGCACCAGAGGCAGAACCTTCATTCCTACTCTTCCAGCCATTAGAACCCTCTTTTCAATCGATTCACAACTCCAAGTAAAGTGATTATAACAGTTCTGCATGGGGTCAACCTGACGTGTGGTGGGTTATTCCCTGCTGATGTTGGGCTATAATGCAATTGCAATATGTTTCTTTGGGCAATTATCATCACGCTTGCCATAAGATTGTGAGGTTGAAGCATGAAGGTCCTGATTGCCGATGATGAGATGGACATCCGGGACGCATTGGGACGCAAACTGCGCCGCGAAGGCTTTGATGTTGTACTTTGTGGTGATGGACTGGAAGCGCTGCGGGCGTTTCATGCCGAGCGCCCCGATATTGTGATCCTCGATATCGTTATGCCCGGCGGCATGGACGGTCTTACCACCTGTCAGCGTATCCGCGAAATTGCCGATACGCCCATTATGATGTTGTCTGCCCAGGCTATCACTGAAGAAAGTGTGATTGATGGCCTGAATGCCGGGGCGGATGAATACCTCATCAAGCCAATTCGACTG
>JAEUQX010000284.1 GCA_016788625.1 Anaerolineae bacterium | reverse complement strand
TTGAACCCCTTGTGAAGCTGCTTGCTCAGGTTGGTGTCGAAGCGCTTGCCCGCCACCACGTCGCGCAAATAGGCTTCCGGCGACATCTGGTCGGCCACCTTGGGGTAGTCGATGATGGCGCTGCCCGCGATCATGCCGCGCAGGTTCAGGCGCTTGAGCACGGCGAAACGCGCGTCCATCAGACGGCTGCCCACGCCCGCACCGCGATAATCCGGGTGGACTGCCGACTCAACGCCGTACATCCACTCCCCATGCGGCTCGTGCGTCGTGAACCAGCCCTGACCGATCACGTCCCACCATTGGGCGATCATCGGGTTATGCGGCCCACGATTCGTCCGCATCCCCAGCGTCAGCCCGACCACCTGATTCGTCTCGGTATCCACCGCCACGAACTGCCCTTCCGGGAAGACGGCCAGGTGATGACGATAATGATCGGCGTTCAGACACTTGTCGTCGTCGCGCGGGTCAATGCCGTAAACAATCCCGGTCAGTTCCTCCATCGGCTGCGCGTATTCCGGCGCGCCTGGCAGAATGGCGATACGCTTCAGTAATGCGGGGTCTTTCTTTCCACTCATGATCTTTCGCTCCTCTGTCTTCAATCCCCATTACAACGATGGTCAGTGCCGGAGGGCGCGTGCCCCCCGGCGAAATGTGACTGCCTACGCGCCGACCGGCTGCCAGACGCCCGTTTGGGTCGCCAGCCTGCCCGGCAGCGAGAAACGCCGCTTCGCACGGTAGTCGCGGTTGTGCCAGACGATTTCCACGCCCCAGCCCAACGAACGGGGTTCATCCGAGTAATTCGGGATTAACCCATGTACCGTGAAACCTTTATGCAGTTGTTTGCTCAGGTTGCTGTCAAAGCGTTTCCCGGCCACCACGTCGCGCACATACTGCTCGGCGCTCACGTAGTCGGCGACCAACCCGTAATCCACGATCAGGCTGCCCGCCACCAATCCACGCAAATTCATGCGCCGGATCAGTGCGTAGCGCGCTTCGATCAGGAGACTACCAACGCCAAAGCCGCGGTAGTCCGGGTGGACAACCGTATCGACCCCGTACAGCCATTCGCCGTCCGGGTCGTGTGTGGTCAGTCAGCCATCGCCGGTGATTTCAGACCAGGAGCGAACGTCCTGCTTGAGCAGGTCGTTGTTGAAGGCGTTCAGGCGCATGTTGGTGCTGGTGCCCACGACGGTCTTGCCCGCGCGGTCAAGTACCATGAACTGGCCTTCGGGGAAGATGCGCATGTGCTGGCGGAACTTCTCCGCCGTCAGACTTTCCGGGCTGTTCGCCTCGGTAGCCGTGTAGCCATAAGTGACCTGATGGCAGCGCTCCATCTGGCCGGCATACGAGATCAGTGACGGGATGGCGACTAAGCGTGCATCCCGGCTCTGTCTCAGGCGGTTGGGGAACAAGTAAGCGTCCATGTTGTCCTCATTTCAACTCGATAATCGAAAGTGCCTCGCAGCCGCGAGACGAATACTTCTCCAGCAGGCTCGATCAGGCGCGCGAAACCGCGTCCAGCAAGCGGGCAGCAGGCAGCGCAAAGGGCGCAGCGCGGCTCATTAGCAGCGGACGATGCGAAACATCAGTTGTGCAGCAGTAAAGGGGTCGAAGTCCGAACGCTCGGACGAGCAGTCAGGCCGGGGCCGAGTTACCGTGTACGACTTCCGCGTGTAGGGCGGGGACGATGTCGCGGGTTCTCATACATCACCATCAGAGGTACTGGAGCCACTTCATGTGGCAGTAGAAGTACAAGTGCAGTGTAGCACTGCTTTTGTTAGAAGTCTAGTAGTCCGCAGCAAGAATGAGTTCCGGGTGACTTGACAATTTATGGTCATCAGGCGTAGTATAGGCAAATGCATATATGGAGGTGCATATACAGAATGCTCAGATACGCCTTGCTCGGATTTCTCAATTACCACTCGTTGAACGGCTACGATTTAAAGAACGTAATGGAAGACTCGGCGCGTAACTTCTGGCACGCCGACCTGAGCCAGATTTACAAGAATCTCAAGACCCTGCAAGAACAGGGCATGATCACCTCCACGCTTGAGATGAAGGAAGACCGACCTGACCGCCGGGTGTATACCATTACGGAAGCCGGAAGACGCGAATTCGCCGAGTGGCTCGCCACCCCGCTGACAGAAATCACCCCTATCAAGGAAGTGCTGTTATTAAAAATCTTCTTCTCTGCTCAAGCTGAACGAATCTCCGTACTGACGCAGCTCCGCCTCCAGCGTGAATTGCACAGACGGAATCTTCAGCGCTATGCAGAACAAACTGTCTCGGACATTGAGAAAAACATCCAGCGGCTTGGGGCTTCGCTCGATGATGCGTTGTTCTGGGATGCCACGCGCCGCGCGGGAGTCCTGTACGAAGAAATGTATATCCAGTGGCTTGACGAAACGATTGCTAGATTAGAAACACTATCTGAGGGAGGAACATGATGTATCACCAAGTGGTTCGCCGCATCATTCAAGGAGCATTTCGCCACCTCAATCAGCACAATCCAGAACAGGTCGTTGCGATGTTTGCGCCAACGCTGATTCACAGCTTTGCGGGAGAAAGCGCCCTGGGCGGCGTGCGCAGCTCACCAGAAACTTCAATCCAGTGGTATCAGCGTTTGTTTCGCCTGTTCCCGGACTTACGCTTCAAGGTGAACAGCATCGTTATCGCCGGGCAGCCCTGGGACACGCGGGCAGCGATTCAGTTCCGGGTGGAGCTAACCCCACCTTACGGGGGCCACTACTCTAATGAAGTGGCGCAATTCATCCGCATTCGCTGGGGGCGAATCACAGAACTGTATCTCTACGAAGACACACATAAACTCGAAGGTTTGCTGAGCCAGATGGCACAGGCGGGCATTGCGGAGGCAGCAGCAGCGCCCATCGTCGGTTAGCCCAATGCCATCCGCCAGAATGCCGAGGATACATACTGTCTTGAGTCGGCATTATTCACCCGTCTGCTTGCTTCCCACCACTCAGCGTCAAGCGAAGTTCGGCGGACTCACGATTTCTATCTACGCTTGCGCAGCGCGAGTTCGCCATCGTCGTCGATGTAGTACTCCGGCTCGGCCTGTTCCTCGCGGTAGCTCTCTAGGCGGCTGATGTCGCGCTTGCGTTTGCTCGTCGTGGGCAGCAGCAGGCCAGGGAAACGGTGCGCCGCGAGTGCCAGCCAGTGCAGCAGCCGCACGCTGATCAGGCGCATGTCGATGGTCAGCGGGCCGAGGATGAGGACTTCCAGTGCCAGCAGCGGGAGGATCAGCATTGAGGCGAAGAACGCGCCTACCCCCAGCGGCAGCTTGATCAGGATGTAAAGGATACTGCGCCAGGTCGTGCTGCTGCCCAGCAGCATTCCCAAACGCTCGCCCAGGTTCGCGCCGCGCATATCGAGGTCTTCGATCACCGGCGGCGTCTCTTCATCCAGAATCGCGCCGAAGATCTGGCGATCCATCGCGGCAATGGTGCGCGTCGTCGCCAGCATGAACATGAGCAGCGGGATGCCGATGAGGATGAACGACAAGCCGCCCGCCGTCGCGAAGCCGCCGATTACGAACATGAAGTAGGTCATGCCCAGGACGAAATGAACGAGAAGCGAGAACCAATCGCGCAGAATCTGTCCGTCGGTCAGTGCATCCAGCCAGCTTTTCTGCGCCATCCCCATCTCCTGAACTCGTATGACGACCTTTGTCTTGACTCCCACTCTCCCCTCGGAAAGGAAGCTGGGGGATGAGGTCTACTCGCGATTCTCGTGAATCTCGGACTGCTGCGCGATCAGCCGCAGCACCCAGTAGGCCATGATCGGGATAATCGCCACCAGCACGGCGGGCAGTTCCGGGTGCTGTTCAACGATGGAGATGGCCTCGTGCAAAAAGGTTTCCAGCATCGAGAGGACGGCGTTGAGCAGCATGACGATCTGCGCCAGCACCGTGTTGAGCGCGTCCAGGTCGCCATTGGTGCTCATATACAGGCTGACGGCAGCCACCAGCAGCGGCAGCGTCGTCACCAGCAGCAGCGCCAGCGAGAGCGCCAAGGCCAGGCGCGTCTCCATATCGGCGTCGCTCGCCAGTTCGCCGCTCATCTGCTCGGCCATCTTGGTGATCTGCGCCATGATGTTGAGCGCCAAACGCTGCGGAGCGCGTTCATGCGGCGCGGTCTTGAGCATATTATCGACCTGCTGCAAGCGGTTGAACTGTGCCTTCACGTCCGGGTCGTGCTCGATTTCACGACTCAGTTGCAGCAGCGCTTCGGCGGTGAGCTGCGCGTCCAGCGCCTCCTGCATCAGCCGTTTTTGCTGTTCATTAGCCATTAAAAGCCCCTCCCAACAGTGGGTCGCTCAGGCGTGCGGAGGCAGCGTCTGCGCCGAGTTTATCCGCCAGCGCCTGCCGCGCGCGGAACAGGCGGCTCTTTACGGCGCTTTCCGTTGTCTCCATGATGTCGGCGATTTCCGCATATGAGTAATCGTACCAATAGCGCAGCACCACCGCCGCGCGATAATCCGGGCTGAGTTCATTGAGCAGCGCCTGCACGGCTGCGCTGCGTTCGCGCACCAACGCCACCGTCTCCGGTTCAGGTTCGTCGCTGGGCAGCGAAAGCGAGTCTTCGCCTGGTTCGTCATCCAGCGGCATCCACTGCAAACGGCGACGGCGCAGGCGGTCAATGCAAAAGTTCGAGGCAATGCTGAGAACCCAGGTCTTGAACGAACGGGCGGTGTCGTAACGAGTCAAATTGAGGTAGGCGCGCAGAAAGGCTTCCTGTGCGGCGTCTTCGGCCTCGCTCCGTTCACCTAACATGCGGTAACACAGGTTGTACACCGCGTCCTGATAGGCGTAAACAAGTTGTGCAAAAGCATCCTGGTCGCCCAAGAGGGCGGCCTGTACCCATTCTTGTGTGGCCGCTGCATCAGACATGCTGGACATCCAACGCTTCTCCGGCGCACGCCGGCTCTGTCAGGCTATACGCAGGCAACCCCCAATGGGTTGCGGGAATTTGTCAAATCTGCTCAGCCATTGATTATAACGAACAGAGTTGCATCCGTCAGGTGGGGGATTTTTGCGAACCACTGTTCGTGTTAGCGGCTTGAAATGCCACCGCGTTACAATAAAGGCCAATTCGCTGCATTTATCGGACACACACATATCCCCATGCAAAAACAAGAAACAATGCACCACCACGCCAGCACGAACCACTATCTATCCTGGCCGAAGAAACCCATCATCTACCAAATCAACACCTGGGTCTGGCTGGACAGCCTCAGCAGAACCTACAACTGGCCTGTCACGCTGGAGAACCTGCCGAACAAGATCTATGACGAACTCGCCAGCTATCACGTCGATGCCATCTGGTTGATGGGCGTGTGGCACCGCAGCCCCGCGGCCCGCCAGAGCGCGCTGAAATACGCCAACCAGTACAAACCTGCCCTGCCCGATCTGACCTATGAAGACATCATAGGGTCGCCCTATGCTGTTGGCTCGTATCAGGTTGATGAACACCTGGGCGGGCGTTACGGCCTGGCGGTATTCCGCGAACGGCTGCGTGAACGCGGGATGCACCTGATCCTCGACTTTGTGCCCAACCATGTCGCTACCGACCACGCCTGGGTCAAGGTGCATCCAGACTATATGCTGCTCGGCACGCCTAAAGACCTGGAGAAGCGCTCTGACGATTTCTTCGCCGCGCACGACATTACTGGAAAGAGTCTGGTGGTGGCGCACGGGCGTGACCCGAACTTCCCCGGCTGGATTGATACCGCGCAGGTTAACGCCTTCAATCCGGGCGCGCGCCGTGCCGCGCTGCATACGCTGCTGGATATCGCAGCGCAGTGCGACGGTGTGCGCTGCGATATGGCGATGCTGATGCTCAATGAAATCTTCAACCGTACATGGGGCGGCTACGCGGGCGCAACCCCGGCGACTGAATATTGGGAAGACATCATCCCGCGCGTAAAGGAGGCTTTCCCGAACTTCCTCTTCATTGGTGAAGTGTATTGGGATATGGAAGCGCGAATGCACACGGTCGGCTTTGACTATTGTTATGACAAACGCCTCTATGACCGTCTGCGCGATGGCAAGATTGGCGAAACGCGCACGCATCTCCACGCTCCCATCAGCTTTCAGAACAAGCTCGTCCGTTTCATCGAAAATCACGATGAACACCGTGCCGCCGATACTTTTGGCATTGAGCGTCAACAGGCTGCCGCCGTGCTCATCTGTACATTGCCCGGCGCGACGCTGCTGCATGACGGCCAGTTCAGCGGACGGCGCGTCAAGCTGCCGGTGCAGATTGGCCGCCAGCCGTTTGAACCGCCGAATGAGACGCTCAAGGCGTTTTACGCGCGCCTTATGTTAGAGATGCGCGACCCGATCTACCAGCAAGGTACGTGGCGCATGTTCGGCGTCGAGCCGGGGCAGCCGAACGGCACACACCACAATCTGATCGCTTACGGCTGGCAAAGCCCCGACGACTATCGTCTGATCGTCGTCAACCTGAGCGGCACACAGTCGCAGGGGCATGTGCAGTTGGGGGCGTGGCCGGAGATTGGCGATTACGACTGGCATCTGCACGATGTCCCGCGCGGTGACCGCTACCTGCGGCATGGCGAGCTGATGGAAAATCATGGACTGTACGTGGATTTGCGCCCGTATCAGTCGCACATTTTCCACTTCGAGCGGGCGTGATTCGAGGAGAAGATAG
>JAEUQX010000253.1 GCA_016788625.1 Anaerolineae bacterium | reverse complement strand
ACGCACCACAGATGAGTTGTGAGCCGGACGACTTGGCCGACCAATCCACACAGGCAGCGGCCTCTACGCCTGTCAAACGAGGGAATCACCGCTATTGTAACGCATGTAAATATTCAATCCAAGTTGGATATCAGAGCGGGGCGTCCATCCGAACACGCAGCGATGAGGCATGTGATGGAGCGGGTACAACACAGCGGTGGCAGTGAAAACAAAAACCAGCGCTACGGCAGTGTCTACGCGCCGCAAGGCTGGTCAATGTTCGGACTGCGTCCAATCTGGTGACCCTGGTAGGATTTGAACCTACAACCAATTGATTAAGAGTCAACTGCTCTGCCGTTGAGCTACAGGGCCATTGAAAGACGATTATATTCAGTGTGGACAACCCGTCAAGCCTCAAACCGGCCTGCTCAACGCACGGCGGGTACAGTCTAGGCCGTCACCGTCGGCAGCGTGAACAGGAAGTGCGCGCCCTTACGCCCACGCTTGCGCGCCTCCGCCCAGATTTTGCCCCGGTGCAGTTCGATCAGGCTGCGGCAAATCGTCAGCCCCAGCCCGGTGCCCTCGATCTTGCCGCCTTTGGCTTCCCGGCTGCGGTAGAATGGCAGGAAGACCTGTTCGGCCTCATCGACCGAAAGGCCGTTGCCCTCGTCGCTCACCGTGATCAGCACACTAGGGATGACCACATCATTCGGCGCGCTGCCCGGTAACTGACGCGGCGAGCGGATGTGGCGAGCGCTGATCTGCACCTGGGTGTTTGCCGGAGCATACTTGTTGGCATTGCTCAGCAGGTTCGTCAGCACCTGCGTGAAGCGGCTGGCATCCACGTATACCTGCGGCAGGTCGTCATCCAGTTCAAACACCAGCGTCTGCTGGCGCGCCCGGTACTGAATCTCCATCAGAGAAGCGGCATTCCTGATCAGGTCATGCACATCCTGCGGTTCTATCGTCAGTTTCAGCTCGCCCGTATCCGCACGGGTGATCTCGATGATATCGGAGAAGACGGCGTTCAGGTGACGCGCGCTGTTCAGGATGATCTGGGTGTATTCACGCGCCATCGGCGGCAGTGGCTCGTTCGATTCTTCCAGAATGAACTGCGCGAAGCCTTTGATCGAGGTCAGCGGCGTGCGCAGCTCGTGCGACACGCGCGAGACGAAGTTGGCGCGCAGGCTGGCAGCGGTGCGCTGTGCGGTGTTGTCGTGGAAGGTGAAGATGCGCCCGATCACGCGCTTGTCCTGATACACGGGCGCACTGTACCACTCGATGCTGGCCGGGTAGCCCTGGGGGTGTATCATGTGGAATTCGCCCGTCTGGGTCGAAGGGTCGCGCACTGTGATGCTCAGCCAGTTCTGCGCCAGTTCCAGCCGCGTATCCTCGGCAATTTGCAGCCGCTCGATCAGTTCTTCCAGCGTCAGTTCCTGCGCCTGTGTGGCCGTCAGATTGAACATCTGCGTGAAGGTTTCGTTGACGGTCAGTACGTTCGAATGGGTGGCCGCCGTGCCGCTGGGCAGCACCATCAGCACACCGTCCGTCACCGCATCCAGCAGCGCCGCCCGCGCCCGCAGCACAAAGTCATGCTGCTGCTGAAGCACATGCCCCATCGTGCTGACCGCCAGGAATTCGCTGACCGCCCGGTAGCCGCGCAGTTCGCTGCCGCCGAACTCGTGACGCGTATCCGTTGCGACCAGCAGCACGCCCAAGCGCCGCCCGGCTGCTCCCAGCGCCAGCATGACCAGCGAACGCACCCGTTCACCCTTCATGAAGGCGTTCACCAGCGGATCCACTCGCCCGGAAATCTCGCTGAAGCTGTTGAACGAGAGCATCTTGCGCGTTTCCAGCTCTTCCAGCAGATCAGGATACTGATCGAGGAAGAAGCGCACGCCCAACCCGATAGCGCTGCCCGACCGCCGTGACCAGGTGCCGCGCACTTCCAGATGCTCGAACGGCCCATTCGGGCGGTTTTCGTGCAGCGGGCCATAGAGCAGCATCACGCACAGCGAGACATGCGGCTCCAGCAGATGGTCACGCAGCGCGCTCACCAGGTCTTGCGGCGAGGGATTTTCGCCCAGGATCTGCGCTGTGCGCTGAATGGTCGTCGCGATGGCGTGGCTCTTGCTCAGCGCGCGATTTTCCAGCAGTGCGCCGGCCATGTTGACCCAGTTCATCAGCCGTGCCGCGTGTTCCGTGCTGAAAATCTGCGGCGAGGTCGGGAAGACGGCCAGCGCCCCCACGATCTCATCGCGCACAATCATCAGGAAAACAATGCCGCTGTCGAAACCTGTGCCCGCCAGTTCGTGCGCGTGCAGCAGACGGTTGACCTGCCGCTCACGCACGCAGCGCACGATGATCTCACGCAGGAGCGCCTGCTGCGCCTCATCAAAGGGGTGAACCTGGTACGAGTCCAGCAAATCTGCCCGTTCCAGGTCGCTGTTGTATTCATACACCTGCACCAGTTCAGTAGGCGTTTCCGCCGTGATGCTGTTCAGGATCTGCGCGATCAGCGGCTTGATCGAATCCATGTGCTGCTGTGGAGCGTGCTGCATAACGATCCTATCATCCAATTATGCCGCGCTCCGACGCGGCGCTACTCCTGGTCGTCGTCGTCGTCGTCTTTCGCATCTTCGTGCGGCGGGCGAATGGTGAACATGTAGCCAATTCCGCGCTCGGTGCGAATGTAGTGCGGATGATGCGAATCCGCCTCAAGCTTGCGGCGCAGGCGGTGCATATGCACCCGCAGCGTATCCTCGTAGACATCTTCCGACGGCCACACGCGGGCAATCAACATGCGATTTTCCACCACACGCCCGGCATTGCGCAGCAGCACATGCAGCAGAATCGACTCGGTCGGCGTCAGGCTGTAGGTCTTGCTGCCCACCATCAGGCGGTTGTGGGCGAAGTCCACTGCAAGATGCTCATCAATCTTGACGACCGGCTCGCTGGCGTAATCCAGGCTGGGCATCCGCGCCAGTACGGCCTGCATCCGTGCTTCCAGCTCACGCAGTTCAAACGGCTTGACGATAAAGTCTTCCGCATAGCGGCGCAAGCCCTGTACAATAGTATCGATGTCGCTGGTCGAGGTGACGAAGATGATGGGCACATCCGCCATCGACTTGATCTTACTGCTCAGTTCAAAGCCGTGCATCGTAGGCAGTGCCAGGTCGATCAGAGCGATATGCGGGAGGCCCCGCTGTTTGATGTATTCCAGCGCATCGGTGCCGTCGGGCACAGCCGTGACATCATAGCCGTGCGTGCCCAGATAATCACTCAGCAGCTTACCAATCGCTGCTTCATCTTCTACAACCAGCACCTTCGTTTTGTTCATCGCGTAACACTCCCGAAACAATGTGAACTCTGTTGTAATGAATATACACGCGATGTAACAATTACGCCAGTACCATTTACGTAAGATTTGGGAAAATTGGGGAATTGGGACTGGAGACCGCACGACTAAGCGATCAGTCGCGAGTCTTTGGTGATAAACTGGACGCGGCTCGCCCGTGATTTAGGCCGTTCCGTCAGCCCGCATCCCCGCATCTATGCGCCAAACAGTGATGCCTGAGAGACGGACATATCGTATCCCTACAATTGCATCACGTTACCCGTAGTCCACGAGCAGCCTATGTTCCTGGATCAGCCTCAGAGTTCGCCAGCCGCCCAGCGCGCCAGCAGCCGCTGACTGGGCAGAAAGGCCAGCGCGGGCAGTTCATCGCGCCGGAACCAGGCCACCGCCTCGGCGTCGTCCGCCGCGCGCAGGACGCCGCCCGCGATGCTGGCCGCGTAGGCGATGACCACATCCGCCGCGCCGCCGTCGTCCGGCGTGTGGAACACATCCAGCAGCCGTTCGACGCGCACCTCAAGTCCGGTCTCTTCCAGGCATTCGCGCCGCGCGGTGGCCTGCGGGTCTTCATCCCATTCCATGAACCCGGCGGGCAGCGCCCAATAACCCTGCATCGGCTCGCCCGCGCGTTTGACCAGCAGCACACGCTCATCCTGGATGATCAGCGCGCACACCGCAACCTTGGGATCGAAGAAGATGACGTGCCCGCAGGCGCTGCACACCGGGCGCAGATGATCGTAACGCTCGC
>JAEUQX010000210.1 GCA_016788625.1 Anaerolineae bacterium | reverse complement strand
CAGCGCCGCCAGCCGCGCAGCCTCCGCCTGCGCCACCCGTTCGCCAAAGCTGGTCAGGCGGTAGTAGCGGCGGCGTTCGTCATCCAGCGCGGGGTCAGGGCGCTCCTCGGTTTCCTCGATCAAACGCATCTCCAGCAGGCGTTTGATCGTGCCATAGAGCGTGCCTGGCCCCATGCGGACAGCGCCGTCGGTGATGCGCGTGACCTCCTGCATGATGCTGTAGCCGTGCTTCTCGCCATCGGCCAGCGCCAGCAGGATGTGGAAGACAGCGGGCGTCAGCGGCAGCATGTCGGAGGGTTGCATGGTGGTATTGGACATAGACGACCTCACAGTATAACGGTTTCGGATATATCCGTTGACGACATAGTATGCGATTTTGTTATGAATGTCAAGTCTTTTGATGCACCGTCGACTCATTGAGGAAGGCGAGCAGGCGCGCATTCGTGGTGTCGGCCTGATCAACAGGGAATAGATGCCCTCCTCCGGCGACGAGTTCTGCCTGCAAATTGGGGATGAGGCGGCGGGCACGATTCAGTTCAGCCTGCGGGCGACAGGTCCCATCCTGCTCGCCAATCAGCAGCAGCGTTGGCATGGTCAGCCCGCGCAGTTGGTCATCGCTGAACACCGAAACCGTGCCAAAACTCAGTTCCTGCGGCTTGAATGACAAAGCGCCAATCATGAACTGTTCAGCCAGTGGGTGAACCTCGCCCAACGGCATCGTGGTCAACCACTGAAAGTTCCAATAGAACATCGCTTTTGTCGGTCGCAGCAGCACAGGCAGCAGGTGTACGAATGTCTGCCAATGCACACGGCCGATGCTCCCCGACGGGCTGAGCAGGATCAGTTTTTCCACCCGCTGCGGGGCATTAACCGCCAGATTGATCGCCAACCACCCACCTTGCGAATTGCCCGCGATCGAGCTACGTTCCACGCCCAATCCGTCCATCAGATCACACAGCCAGTTGGAACAGTCCTGCGGCGTCTTGAGCTTTTGCGTGGGCAGGCTGCGCCCCATCTGATCGACGACATCCGGTGCATGGATGCGGAAGTGGCGGCTCAGTGCACCGACATTCGCGTACCAGACCGTCGAACAAATCTGCGCCCCATGCAGTAGGAACAGCGGCGGCAGGTCAGCTGAACCTGCTATGTTGACGTGCGTCATGCCATAACGCGTTGCGACTTTAAGGGACTCGTGCGCTATGGGCCACAGCGCCAGAGCAGCATCATAAGCGGCGAAGAAACGCTCGGCGTCTTTCGGCGATTTGAAGCGCGTTACAGCGGACATGTATCTGCTCCTTGATGGGAGTCCAGCTTGAAGACACCGCACCTTCATATGTCACCATATGACGGTTACGGATATATCTGTCACCGTCATAATAGGTAGTTTTGGAAGGGTTGTCAAGAGTGCCGCCGCCTGACAGCCTGATAGACAGACCAGCATGGTTCTGCCCCGACGGCGAAGGTCAGGCGTGGCGGGATTGACCTATCGATGAGTTATAAGCGACAAAAGCTACGAATGCTGTCGAGCCCACCAGATACCCAAACAGCTTCCGCAGTCCCTGCTCATTCCCCCTAGGGAAGAGTTTGTGCGGGCAACGGGGATACAGACAAAATCAACCCATTGTCCCAGTTGGAAAAGGGGTGGCGCTGAAGAAAGAGGAGCGTCAAAAAAGGCAGTTTTCGCCCTAGGCCGGTACATGCATCGGAAACGGCGGTGCGCCGAGCATCTTCATGGCTCCAGTCTGCTGCCCTGCCGCGCTCAGACGCGGGATGTCGATTTCTGCCGAGGGCAGCGTCCGGCCTGAGGCTGCCTCACCTGCCTGGCGATAGAACGCTTCCATCGTCGCGCCGGGCGTGACGACCCACAAGGAACGTTCGACTTCGGAGGTGACAAGAAACGCATGGGGAGTTCCTCTCGGAATCCACACCACTGCACCTGGCCCGGCCTTCTGTTCAACACCGTTGATGTGGAGCAGCAGTTCACCTTCCAGCACATAGCACGTCTCGTCGCTGTCGGGGTGGAGATGCAGCGGAGTACGCTTACCCCGACTGGCTGTGTGCTCAAATATGCAGAGTACGCCGCCCGACTGCTCCGTAGTCACCTTGAAGGTGACAAGCCCGCCTCCAAACCACAGATTCTCGCCTTCTTCCTGCGTGGAAATGATCGGAACTGCGCCGTTCATGAGCCATCTCCTTGTGGACATCAAAGTTCCATTATGGACACCTAAATCCCATGATATAATGGCTTTTTGGAGTTGTCAATCACGTTTCATATTCGAGGCATTATGAGTAAATCCGAGCCATATGAATCGAAGGGGCGCACGGCACAGAAGTTAAGGACGCGCAAAGCCCTGGTCGATGCCGCGCGTGCCCTCATCCTGAGCGGCGTAACGCCGACAGTCGAGGAGGCCGCGGACGCAGCAGCGATTTCGCGCACGACTGCATACCGCTACTTCACCAACCAGCGTGATTTATTGGTTGCCGCATATCCCCAGATTGAGCCGGAGTTCCTACGGAGCGATAACCCACCGGATACCATCGAGGCGCGTCTGGAAGCTATTGTAGAAACCTTACTAGACATCACGATTGACAACGAAGCAGCGCTACGCACAGCCTTGCGCTTGTCGCTGGATCCCCAGGTAAGTCATCACGAGAAGTTGTTCTTGCGCCAGGGGCGAGCGATCGGTTGGCTAAAGGACGCGCTCGAACCGCTCAATGGGCAGCTATCTGAGAAGGCGATAGAGCGCCTTGTTTACGCAATCCGAGCGACTGCTGGGATTGACGCACTGGTCTGGTTGTGCGACATCGCCGGGCTTTCCCGCGAAGAAGCAAAGGATGTCATGATGTGGTCGGCGCGAGCCTTATACCGCTCAACCCTCGCCGAAGCAAACATAGACTAGGGGCAAGCCATGTCTCGCTCATGCAAAACGATCAGGTACATCTGCAGCAGCTTATCAAGATATACGACCTAACAAAAAAGGTGAAGCCAACGCCCCACCCTGCATTATCACCTTCACTGGATTTGCAAGTCGAGAATAGATACGAGGCCGTGTTCAGACAAGAAACCAATTCGTTTGTTAGGATCAAATTCCCAATCTAATTTATCCTGCAAGACCAGTGCTATTCCATCTACTTGAATAGAAAACGGAGAAAAGACAATGTCTACCGTGTGTTGTCGATTACTCGGTTTTGGGGCTGTTTCAGGGGTATAGGGTGCTACTATATGCCATGAATTCCAGCTCGCAGCACGAAGTTTGCCGTCATGAAAGCCAAAGTCATCGCCTCGCCCTTCGATGCGCGCTGCCATGAAATCATCTTTGGATGTATAATTGTAGACGAAGTTAAAAATTGCGCTACGAGGAATGTCTACCACGAAGCTAATCGCGTGAAACAGCTGAGCTTTTTCTGAACTTATCAAGAGCGATTTAAACTGGCCTGCGTATTGTGGCATACGGATTACATTGTCACTCGGCACCTGAGCCATACCGTACTCTACCACCCATTCGTGAGAACCAACAAACCTTAGATTTCCATATTGCTCCAATAGTGCATTTAGACATGAAAGAGATAATTGAGCAACTGACTGGTTAATCCGTTGCAGCTTGCTCACATTCCTTAATTCGTTGTCAGGGTGAATATAATTGCGAAACTGTCGCAAAAGATCATATTTGTCTTCGAGGTGTGTTGGAAGGTTATGGGTCTCTTTGAGGATTTCTATGAGCTTTTGAAGATTTAGTTGACTGAGATCTATGGGCCCGTTTTTATCCATAGGCCAGGATTTCGGTGCATTCTTGTGATTGAGTTTCTTGAGTCGAATAATCTCACGACACACACCCTCTATAGTAGAAACCGCTAGATATGTAGCTGACCTATGAGCACCTGCCTCGACAATGATGTCGATTTCCTCCAAGACAGAACTAAGGACTTGAATGAGTTCTTCGTTAGATAGAAATTCGACACCCTTGTTTGTTGAAGGAAACATTGGTCACACTGCCTCAAAATCATCAGGCAAATCGAGCGAATAATACCTAGAACCTGAGATTATCAGTTCAAGACTACCAACTAAAATAGCAAAATGGTAGGAGCGCTTTACTGCACTTCTAGCATATTGCGATCCGTTCTTATGATATTTCTACTTAACCTCAGTTTTGGATCTGACAGGCTGTTGGTTATCGCGTCGCCTGAAGAACCTCATCCCCCGCAACTCGCGAAGGTGAATGTGCAGCCCTTCGCCGTCTCCGGCGGCAGCGATGGGCCGACAATATGTAAGTCGCCATCGGCCAACACCAACAGGATGTGGAAGACAGCGGGCGTCAGCGGCAGCATGTCGGAGGGTTTCATAACGGTATCGGTCATAGGAGGACCTCACAGTATAACGGTTGCGGATTTTCAGGGACTGTCAAGGGGGTGGGATGATCACGAGGCAGGCGTTTCGCCAGCGGGTAGTGTCACAGTGAACGTTGTTCCCACACCAACACTGCTCTCAACGGTAATTACGCCGCCTAACTGTGTTACACAGTCATGCACAATCGAGAGTCCTAGTCCCGTGCCGGGTATTTCGCGCGCGTTGCTGGCGCGGTAGAAGGGTTCAAAGAGGTGGCTGATATCCTGTTGAGGGATGCCGATTCCCGAATCGCGTATCTGAAACTGGATATGTTCTACCAGTCGTTCAATCGTCAGATAGACCGGCGCAGATGCGGCTGAATACTTGATCGCATTGGAAATGAGGTTTGTCAGAACGTGCTCCAACAGCCCAACATCGGTCAAAATCCTCCCACCTTCCCCTGTAACCTCGATAGGTCTATGATCTTCGCTCGCCAGCTTGAATGACTCTACAACTCTTAAACAGAGGGGCAGGACGTCAACCAACTCCAACCGAATGGTTGCCTTGCCAGATCTCAGCCTGCTAAAGCGCAGCACATCCTCCATCAGATCGTTCATGCGCTGTACCTGCTGGTTGACAATATTCAGTTTTTCGATGATGCGCTCGCGCGTTAGGCGGTCGAAATAGTGGATTATCATGTCAATCGATGAGCGAATTGCCGCCAGTGGGGTACGGAACTCATGTGAGACCATAGAGACAAATCGATCTTTGATTTCGCGCAGTTCACGTTCTTTCTCGATGTCGAGTTCAAGCTGATGGGCGCGGACGCGTGCATCCTCAAGCTGCTTGCGCTGCGTGATGACCTGGCCGATGCCGAGAGTGTGCCCTTTGGAGAGCCGCACATTTGCCCATGAAGTATCGAGAAGCGTGCCGTCGCGCGTGCGAGTCTTGAAGTCGCGCCACCCTGGCTGCAACGAAAGCATATACTCTAGCACTTCGTGGCGGTATTCCGGGTCAGGATAAAACTCGGCCATGATATCCGGATGCGCGCGCATCTCTTCGACCGTCCAACCGAGGGTGTCGATCCAATGCTTGTTGACGTACTCGAACCGCCCCTGTTCGTCAAACTGCGCCATAAAGATAGGGATGTTGTGGAAGATGGTCGAGAGAATGTTCTCGCGTTCGATGAGCCGCATCTGGATTCTGATGAGGTTGGTGATATCGCGCCCGACTGCCTGAATCTCGAAGAGTTTATTGTTGGAATCGACGATGCCGTTATCGACCCATTCAATCCAAACATCATTTCCGTCGTGTGTCTGTCCATGTACAATGCGCGCCGCGGGACCAGAATGCGCTTGAAGTTCTGCGATACGAGCAAAGATCAACTGGCGCTGATCTTCTTCGGGAGCAAATATCAGGAAACTCTTGCCCAGCAGTTCGCTGCGCTGCCGACCGAAGAATTGGCAGTAGGCGTCGTTGACATAGGTTAGGGTGGTATCGGGTGTATAGCGGCATACAAGATCTATGTGACTGTCGAGGATGCCCTGTAAGTAGGCGCGGCTGAAGTGGCGACTCTCATCATCCTCGATTGTGCTGCATTCAAGTAATCCCAGGCAAGTGACAAGTGTCTGTTCAACTGTCTGACCCGTAGCCCGAACATGCTGATCTATACGTTGAGCCACAGCGTCAGAGATGATCAAAGTCTTCATCAAAGCTTTCCCTAGGTGGCTGTTTTATTGAAGCATAGCTTAAGACAGGGTGTTTGCAAATTAAGGAAGTACAGGCAAGTATTGCTGAGTAACGCTGGTATTGTGGTTGAGCAGTCTGAAACCTGAAACTACCTCGAATATTATAATAACGATGATGTAATATATCTATATGTAGTCTTGAGTAACAAAAAGGTGAGGCCAATGCCCCACCCTTGAAAAGCGTTTCTCTGAACCTGCCCTGACGCTACGTCACACCCACGCAGCCCGCGAAGGTGAAGCTGTAGCCCTTGGCCGTCTCCGGCGGCAGTGACGGACCGACAAGCTGTAGCTCGCCGCTCGTCAGCAGGTAGAGGCTGATCGTCCCGCCCAGCGGACTCGGCGCGGAGTCCAGCAGCGTGTTGCTGGTGGGCTTGCCTTTCGCGATGATCTCGCTGTTGGGCACGGCGAAGGCGATCTGTCCGGTGCTGTCAGCGGTGATCGCGTAGACCTTCACCATATCATCTTCGCAGTAAATGGCGGCAGTCGCCCACGAGTCGAAGCCGTTCACGCGCCCGTCGGCAATCGGAGGCACGCCGACGAAGCAGTCGCGGTCTTCGATGTCGATGATGTCGATGAAGTTGAGCAGACCACCGAACTGGTTCAGCACCAGCTTGGGCAGGGTGCTAATGTCCAGCCGTTCCTCAAAGATGAACGTGGCGCTGCCGTAGAAATTAACGATCTCCTGACCGGAACCACCGCCCAACTCGTAGTACGAAACCAACAGCGGTTCTTCCAGCGGCTTGGCCTCGATCGCGCTGCTCACCAGGCTTTCACTGAACACGGCCGCATTCAACCCGTTGAACTGCTTCAGATCAACAGGACGGCTGAGTGCACCCTGGTTGCTGGCGATCTCCAGGAAAGCCCCGTCACGGCAGGCGCGCGTAATCTGGTAGAACCAGGCGCTGTTCCCGCCGCCGAACTGCCGCCACACTGCTTCTGCGGGCTGACGCTCGACCACCAGTGCAATGGCAGCCAGAGCCACGATGGCTGTCAGTAACAGATGGATTCGTTTCATGATTTCCCTCCCTCACACATCTCTGCGGCGTCAGGCAGATTGTGCATCACCCCCAGTATTACCCATACCCCGAATATACCGGGAACTGATTCCATGCCAGCGCCGTTATATGTTCAGTTATACAATGGAATTTCTGAATACACGGCAGTCATATTGTATGAGTCTTGTTACGCCTGATCGAAAAGTCGTAAACGGAGCGCAGTGCGAATGAACACCCGTTGGCTGTCATACGTCCCCCATCATGTTGTGCGTGGCATCCTGGCGCAGCCGGACGCCAGCATTGTTGGTCAGGAAGAACGCTTCACGGCGGTGGGCATGTTCATGGACATCTCCGGCTTCAGCGCGATGAGCGAGGCTTTGGGGAAGTCCGGCAAGGTTGGCTCGGAAGAACTGACCGACATCCTGAACGGCACCTTCACCCCGCTGATTGACCTGATCGAATCCTATGGCGGCATCATCGGCAAGTTCGGCGGCGACGCGCTGACCATCCTCATGCCGTATACGGAACAGACGCAGTCTGCGGTGGCGCGGCGGGCGATGCAGTGCGCCGTCGAGACGCAAGCCTTTATGCAGGCCAACGAAACCATCCACACGCGCGTAGGCAATTTCAAGCTGGCGATCAAGATCGGTGTGGCGCAGGGGCCGGTGCTGTGTCTCTCGGTTGGCGACCCGGCGGTGCGCCTGGAGTACGTCATCGCGGGGTCGGTCATCGACCGCTGCGCCGAGGCCGAACACCACGCCGAGAAAGGCGAGATCATCGTCGAGCAGGCGCTGCTGCCCTTCGCGCCGGATGCCGAGCTGGGCGAAATGCGCGAAGAATTCGCCGTGCTGCACCGGCTCACAGACGCGGTTGACCAGGCCCCGCTCGTACACCCCGCCGATGTGCCGGATGCGGCGGCGGCGCTGCTGGCGGCCTATCTGCACCCGACCATCGCGCAGCGTGTGCAGAGCGGGCAGTCGGGTTTTATCAACGAACACCGCCGCGTGACTGTGCTGTTCGTCAGCTTTTCCGGTTTCGACTACGATCATGACGACGATGTCGGCAGGGCGCTGCAAGACTACCTGGGCGCGATCATCCGCATCGTGCAGCGCTACGATGGTTACGTCAACAAGGTCGATATGGGTGACAAGGGCAGCAAGGCTATTATCCTGTTCGGCGCGCCTGTCGCCCACGAAAACGACCCGGAGCGAGCGCTGCGCTGCGCCTTGGAAATCGCCCGCCTGCCGATGCCCGCGCGTATCGGCGTCAACACGGGCTTCGTCTACTGCGGGCAGGTTGGTTCGCCACTGCGCCAGGAATACACGGTGATGGGCGACGCGGTGAACGTCTCCGCGCGGCTCATGCAAGCCACGCAGCCGGGGCAAATTCTCGTCAGCGAGAGCACCAAACGCCCGGCGCAGGGCTTCTTTAGCTGGCAGGAGATGGAGCCGCTGACGGTCAAGGGCAAGGTCGAACCCGTGCCCGTCGCGCTGCTGCATGGCACGGTGGAAGCGCCCGCGCTGGAACTGCAAGAGCCGAGCTACGCCCTGCCGATGGTCGGACGTGAGCGCGAGATGGCGCTGGCGCGCGAGAAGATCGCCGCCGCGCGCGCCGGGAACGGGCAAATCCTGGGCATCCTGGGTGAAGCAGGCATGGGCAAGTCGCGCCTGAATGCTGAGATCATCAAGGTGGCGGCGGGGGAAGGACTGGTCGGCTACGGCGGTGAGTGCCAGTCCTACGGCACGATGACCAGCTACCTGGTGTGGCACAAGGTCTGGCGCGGTTTCTTCGGGCTGGATGTGCGCCGCACGCCCGCCGAACAGGCTGAGCAGCTTGTCGAACGTCTGCGCGCGATAGACCCCGATCTGGCGGCGCGTGCCCCGCTGGTCGGCCCGGCGGTGGGCTTGGAAATCCCCGACAACGCTGTGACTGAATCGCTGGAAGGGCAGACGCGCCAGGACTCGCTGCACGCGCTGCTGCTCGATGCGCTGATCTGGCGCGGTCGACAGTCGCCGCTGCTGCTGGTTCTGGAAGATGGGCAGTGGATGGATGCACTCTCGCTCGACCTGCTGCGCTACATCGGGCGCAACATCGCGGATCTGCCCGCGCTGCTGGTGCTGGTCTACCGTCCGGCAATGGCGCAGCTCCCAGAGATCATGGAACTGCGTGAACACGAGCATTTCAGCGAGATCGAACTGACCGAGTTCGGCGCGGAGGCCGTGCGCGAACTGGTGCGGCTGAAAGTATTGCAGTTGTTTGGCAGCGGCGAGATGGTGCCTGTGGAGTTCATCGAGCGCGTCGTCGCCCGCGCGGAGAGCAACCCGTTCTACGTCGAGGAGATCATCAACTTCCTGCACGACCGCCACATTGACCTGCACAACACGGTGGCACTGCGCGAATTTGAACTGCCCGCCAGCCTGCATAACCTGATCATCAGCCGCATCGACCAATTGGCGGAAGACGAGAAAACCACGCTGAAGATCGCCAGCGTGATCGGGCGCTGGTTCCGCGCGGGCTGGGTGTGGGGCGCGTACCCCGATCTGGGCGCGCCGGAACACGTCATGTTCCACCTGCAAAACCTCAGCCACACCGAACTGACGGCGGTGCACAAGCCAGAGCCGGAACTGGAATACCTGTTCAAGCACATCATCACCCAGGAGGTGGCCTACGACACGCTGGCCTTCGCCACGCGCCAGACGCTGCACGACCGCTTCGCCGGATACATCGAGGAGCGCTATACCGAGGAACTGCCCGGCTACCTGGATGTGCTGGCCTATCATTACGGGCGCGGGCGGCTGACCGATAAGCAGCGCGAGTTCTTCCGGCGCGCGGGCGACGCGGCCAAGCAGGATTTCGCCAACGAAGCGGCGCTGACCTACTTTGAGCGTCTGCTGCCCTTGCTCGACGAGGCCGAGCGTCCGGCGGTGCTGCTGGCGCAGGGTGAAATCTGGCAGATCACCGGGCAGTGGGCGGAGGCGGAGCGCGCCTACAGCGCTGCGCTGGCCGGGGCGGGCGAGCGTGCTTCGCTGCGGGCGCAGGCGCTGAGCGTGCTGGGCGAACTGAATATGTATCGCGCTAACCCGGATGCGGCACTGACCGTGCTGGAAGACGCGCGCGCGATCTACGAAGGGTTGGGCGAACCCGCCGGACTGGCGAAGACCCTCCAGCGGCTCGCCCTGCTGCATCTGCGCCAGGGCGGCTATGACCGCGCGCTGGAGTACGCCACGCGCCAGGTGCCGCTTGCCAACCAGATCGGCGACGCGCGCGGGCTGGCGGAAAGTTACATGGTATCCGGCTGGATTCACCGCAACAGCGGACGGCTGAACGAGGCGGTCGGCTTCCTGCAAAAGGCCGTGCAGATCACGCAGGACAACAACGAGCGCTTCACGGCCATTTCCGCGCAAAGCGACCTGGCGGGCGTCTATATGGCGCTAGGCGACATCCCTTCCGCGCTGCGCCACTGCGATGACGCGCTGGATATCGCTGAGCAGATCGGCTACCTGAGCGCGGTCGGCCATCTGGTGGGCAACATCGGTGAACTGCTGCGCCACAGTGGGCAGTTGGACGACGCGCGCCGCTGCTACGCGCTCGGCCTGCAAACCGCGCTGGAGATCGGTGATGACGAAGGGGTATTGGTCAACCTGCTCAATCTCGCAGGCGTGTTCATCCAGCAGGGTGATCGCCAGCGCGCCCGGCGGCTGAGCGACCGCGCGGTAACGCTGGCGCGCGGCATCCAGGTGGCCTACCTGCTGGGCGAGGCGCTGTGTACCCAGGCGGAACTGAGCATCGACGCGGGCGAACTGGAAGCAGGGGCAGGAGCAGCAGACGAGGCGCTGCGGTTGGCGCAGGACATCGACCTGAGCGAGGTGCGCTTCAAGGCGGCGCTGTTGGGCGCGCGCGCCCGTTCGGCGGACGCTGTGACTGCACTGCTCAACGAATGGCCGGATGTGCCGCAGCAGGCGGCGATCTACTACGCGCTGTGGCAGGACGACCGTGCACGCGAGGACTCCCGCACTGCTGCCGCCGACCTGTACCGCGAGGCTTACACGCAGATGGGCGCTGCTGAGTTCCGCGCGCGCTATCACGACCTGACGGGCGAGTGGCTGCCGGAGCTTGAGGCGCGGCTGGCGCTGCCGAACGTGGTGGCCGAAGCCGAGATCGACCTGGAGCACCTGCTGGCACGGGCGGAATGATATGCAATCTGTTCAACCATTCCAGCACGTAATAAAAGCCAGCATATAATTCGTGGGCAGACCTATCGCATCCAAAGGAGCATCACCTTATGTCCGCTAACTCAGCGTCCCGCCGAGAAGAAATGATGACGGAACTGCGACTGGCGACAGAACGCGTTACAGCGCTGATCAGTGCACTGTCGCAGGAAGACCTTGAACGTCCCGTCGCAGGGCTGGACTGGACGGTTGGTGAGACCGCCGTGCATCTCGTCGTCATCGCGCGTCGCGGGGTGAACGATTTCCGGCGCAGTTCGACCACTGAAGGGCTGGCGGAGCTGAACGCGCTGTCCATCAGCGAAATCGAGAACCACGACCCGCTGTACCTCGCGGACAAGTTCAGCCGCACGATGAATGTTGCTGTCGATAAGGTTTTTGCGGCTATTCCCGATGAGATGGTCTTCGAATTTCACGGTGGTTCGAAGATGACCGTCTTCTCCGCGATGAGCGTGGTGCTCGGTGAGTTGTTGATTCACGGCAACGACATCGCCCAGGCCGTCGGCAAAGCGTGGGTTATCCAGCCCCATCACGTTATCATGATGCTTGCCAATGGATGGGACATTCTCACAGCGTGGTTGGCGCCAGATGCCCTGCACCTGACGGAGAGCTATCGCATTCATTTCCATGGGCAGGAGTTTGTCGCCCTGCTGAAAATCGCAGATGGCGCATTCACGGTGACGCGCGCGGCCGCCGATCAGGACGCGGATTACGTCATCCACGTTGACCCGCTGGATTTCATCTTCGCATTCCCATACGGGCGACGCAAGACGGATAACCCCGATCTTGACCGCCTGTGCAGTCGCTTCAAGCCGCTGTGATGCGCCAGACCGTCTGTGCCTCCGGGCATTGAGTCGATATTTGCTCAGGATAAAACCCCCATTTTACGGGCTGCACACCTGCACTGCATCCCACGCAGAATGAGAAATATCGTTCACAGAGAAATCTGCTGAGGGTATTATGCATTCATCAGTTGTCCCAAATCAGCCGACCGGGTGGCTCTCCTGGGGCCGCCTGGTCGCCATCACGCTCGCCGTGATGCTCGTTGGGGTGATCGCTGGTCTGTTGATCATCGGTCGCCTCGGCCTCTTCGCGCCGCCGCTGCTGCCCTACACTGTCCCCTTCTACCTGCTGCTGTGGCTGCCCGTCTTCGTCATCGGCCTGTTCTTTCGTCCGCACGGCAGCCGCCGACCGCTTCTGGTGTTCGTTGTGCTGGGGCTGGTGATTGTGGTCATGGGGCTGGTTATCCTGGGGCCAACCTTCAATTACACCAACGGCACCTGCCAATCTGCCCCGCTGCCGGAAACGCCCGTGCGCTACGCGTGCAGCCTGCCGACCTACCAGAATTCGCTCTTCAACTACATCCTCGAAGGCCGCGAGGGGTCACCCTTTGTGCAGCCTGTCCCGCCTAACCAGCCCGCCGCAGGAGGCTAACACTATGAAACGCCGTGTTTCCCGCCGGACGATTCTTGTTGTATTGGGTATAGCTGCCGTGCTGCTGGTTGTAGGAATTGTATTGCTGCTGCGGGCGTCTGAAGAAATCTTCGCCAACATCCGCATGGCAGACTGCCGCTGGGGTGCGACAGCCGAAGTCTGGCTCGATGCCGACCGCGACGGGCAGCGTGACGCTGACGAGCAGCCGCTGCCCAATGTGGCCGTTCATGCGGACGATGTAGCCAATAACCTCGTCAGGGTGACATCCGCCATAACCGACGCGACGGGCAGGGCGACGCTGGATGTGTTCGTCGCGGGCTGCCCGGAAACAGCCTTCGAGGTATACTTCGTACTGCAGCCCACTTTCTGTGCTACCACGCCGGAGCGCCTGTCAGACGCACCGTATACGTTCGGCGTCGCGGAGTGCGCGACGTAGGACATGCGTTGTACCCCTGCCTCATGCGTGCGGCGGGGGTGTATTGGCGCATCTGGAGAGTGTGGGTTTAACCTACGACCAATGGGGATGATGACATGTTACGAAGCAACAATATCTCATCGCATGGGGCATATGTCTTTCGTATTCTTGGTCAGTATGCAGATGATTATCCTGCGTCACACCCACAGGTCTATCAGGTAGACGAACTGTATCTCCTGCATAGTGCAAACGGCGGCACATCATATGTCGTTCCGCCGACAACTGCGGATATTGGACTGCCTGCTACACCTCCCAGCCTTCTGCCTATATCGCTCTTTGTCACCACTCAGAATGATACTACGGTGGCGTTAGATGTCCTTTTCGCTTCCGATAAGCAATACGTTTGGATTGTCACCCCTGTAATACCTCGTCTTTCGGTTTACGATGGGCCAACCAGCCTGCGCCACTATCAACCGGGGGACACTTACACCGATGAGAAGCGGTTCCCTGGATTCTCGCTCGATATCAGCGACTTGTTTAATGTCTCTCCCGCTAGTCCGTCGCACCTCAGTTCGGAAGATCAATCTCTTCTGCGCTTGCTGCTCTACCCGATAATCTTTGAGGCAAAACCGCTGGATGCACTTGAGCGTGTTATTGACATGCTTAACAAAAATTCATCTCTTCCGCGCGGTGCACTACGTGAAGCTGTCCAGCACGCACTGACAAGCACCTTCAGCATCAGTACCATTCTGCCCTTTGTCGCTCCTGAGAACGAAATCCGTGCATTCTTACAAGAATTCCGGCGGTATCTGAGTCCTGATTGACTGTTCATCGATGCCCGCTGCTGGAAACACCCGCCCGTTACGAGTGCAGTCTGACCAACTACCCGTGGTCGCGCGTCACCTACATCCTCGAAGGTCGCGCGGGGTCGCCGTTCGTACAGATCGTCCTGCCCAGCAGATCCGCCCCAACAGGAGGCTAACGCCAGACGATTCTCATCGGGGTGGGTGTGGTTGCGCTGCTGGTCGTGGGGCTGGTGCTGCTCGGTCGTGCCGTCGATACCATCTTCGCCAACATCCGCATGGCAGACTGCCGCTGGGGTGCGACAGCCGAAGTCTGGCTCGATGCCGACCGCGACGGGCAGCGCGACGCTGACGAGCAGCCGCTGCCCAACGTAGCCGTTCATGCGGATGATGTAGCCAATAACCTCGTCAGGGTGACATCCGCCATAACCGACGCGACGGGCAGGGTGACGCTGGATGTGTTCGTCGCGGGCTGCCCGGAGACAGCCTTCGAGGTATACATCGTACTGCCGCCCACTTTCTGTGCTACCACGCCGGAGCGCCTGTCACGAGCACCGTATACGTTCGGCGTCGCGGAGTGCGCCGCATAGGAGACCTGTGTGCCTTTGCCTCATCTGGGGCGATCCGCGCCGTTCATCCCGCCAGGAAGGCCAGCAGGTCAGCGTTGAACGGCTCGGCGGCCTCCTCCTGCGGCAGGTGGCCGACGTTCGGGTAGGTCACATAGGTGGCGTCCGGCAGCAGCTCGTGCAGGCGCTCGCCCACGCTCAACGGCACCCAGGTATCGTTCTGCCCCCAGGCGATCATCACGGGGACGCTGATGGCGCTGATCTGCTCCGCCGTGATCGGATCGGGAGTGAAGCCGCCCCCGCGCAGTTGACCGAGCAGCGCCTC
>JAEUQX010000166.1 GCA_016788625.1 Anaerolineae bacterium | reverse complement strand
TTACAGCACCAGCCTGGCTGCTGCGCTGCGCCGCGCTGGTGCCACGGTGACGGTTATCGCCGCACGTAACTCACCGCCGCTCGATGGCGTGATGCTGCACCCGCTGCTGCCGACCGTGACGCCGCTGGAACGCCTGCTGCCGCTCAAGCTGCTGCCGCTTGTGCCCGCTGCCAGTCGCCTGCTGCATGATTGTGATGTGATTCATGCGACGGTCGAGCCATATGCGCCGCTGGCCGCTTGGGCTGCGGGTCGCCGCCCAGCATTCGTCAGCGCGCATGGCACATACGTGCGCCTGCCACAAATGCTGCGTCCACCATTCAGTTGGCTGTATCGTCGCGCCCTGAGTCGCGCGGCTTTGGTCTGCGTCAGCCGCTATACCGAGCGGGTCGTGCGGGAGACGCTTCCTGGCGCGCGCACGCTCGTGATCAATAATGGTGTTGACTTTGATCGCTTTGCCGATGTGCAGACATTAGCCGCCAAAGCCGCGCAGCCGACTATCCTGTTCGTCGGCGGCGTCAAGGCGCGCAAGGGCACGCTGGAACTGGTGCGCGCCATGCCTGCTGTCCGGACGCATATAGCGGACGCGCAGTGTGTCATCATCGGCAGCCTGACGCTCGAACCGGAGTATGCCGCGCGGGTGCAGCAGGCGGTAGACGAGATGGGGTTGGCGGACTGCGTGCATTTGCTCGGTCATGTGCCGGATGATGTACTCCGGATGTGGTTCGCAGCGGCGCATGTCTTCGCGCTGCCGTCGCTCAACAGCGGTTGGCAGTTCGAGGGTTATGGCCTGGCGCATCTCGAAGCGAGTGCGGCGGGTTTGCCAGTGATTGGCACGCGCGACTGTGGTGCAGAGGATGCGGTGGATGATGGCGTGACTGGGCTGTTGGTGAGCCAGGATCGGGTGGCCGATGAACTGCCAGAGGCTATCGTGCAGTTGCTGCGTGACCCGGCTTTGGCAACGCGGATGGGCGCGGCGGGGCGGGCGAAGGCGTCGCAGCAGACCTGGGATGCGGTAGCAGCCGCGATGCTTGACGCGTATCAGGCGGCGCTATGATTGAACGGCTGCGCACATTCCTGAAGCGCAAGTTCGTGCGCGACACACTGGCACTGCAAGCAGGCAAGCTGGGCACGACGTTTATGATGCTGGTCGCTTCTGTGCTGGTGGTGCGGCTGCTGCGACCGGAGGCCTATGGTACCTGGGCGCTGGCGAATTCTGTGCTGGCAGTGTGGCAAGTGCTCAATCTGACGGGTGTGGCGCTCAGCACCAATACACGGCTGGCGCTGGCCGTTGGCGCAGGTGATGAACGTGAAATCCTCAATCTGTTTGCCTTCTATGTGAAGGTGATGCTGGCCTGGGCGATTTTCAGCGTCATCGGCCTGTCTCTGCTGGGGCCGGCGCTCTCCGAACGGCTGTACGGCGGCGAGCAGTTGGTTGGGCAGTTGGCGACGGGGTTGGCGCTGACGATACTGCCGGACGCGCTGTACAATCTGGTGCTAATCGGCTTGCAGTCACAGCGTTCGATGCGTGCCTATTCAGTGCTGCAAAATGCCAATCAGTTTGTGCTGCTGGCCTGCACGTTCGCGGCCCTGCTGTTGAGTCCGACCCCGGAAGGTTTACTCGTCTCTCGTTTGAGCTATTCGGTAATCACGATGCTGATGGCGTTGGCCTACTATCAGCGCGTTTGCGGCGCGTTCACAGTACGCTACCCCACGCCCTTGCTGATCCTCACACAGGTTCGCGCCGTGCCCGTCGGCCCGTACTGGCGCTTTGGCGTGATGAACGCGCTCGACAAGAATGTTGCCAGCCTGTTCACCGAATTACCGCTGCAACTGGTCGGCATTCTGGCAGGTAAGTCGGCGGTCGCCTACCTCGAACTGGGGTACAAGGCCATGACTATCCCGGCGCTGCTCACGTCGGCAGTGTTCGACAATCTTCAGGCCGTTGTGCCACAGGCGATTGGGCGCGGCGAGTACGCCCGTTTGTGGCAGGACTTCCGGCGGTTGGTAGTCGTCATGACCGCCGCTGCTGTGATCTTCTATGCTGCGTTTGCCCTGTTTGCACCACTGTTTGTGCCGTTGATCTATGGTGTCGAATTTATTCCGGCGATGACGGTCATTCAGGTGCTGGCGGTTTATGGCGCGGTAACATTGGTTGGTGGTATCTTTGGGCCGTTGTATCGCGCACTAGGGCTGATGCTGCCCGCGCTGCTCGTCAAAGTGGTCACGCTCATTCTGGTGCTCCTGATCGGGCTAATGGTGCACCGACAGACCTGGACGGCGGTGAACGGCGCGTGGGTAGTCAATACCCTGTATGTTATGTCCGTTGGTCTCACCATAGGCGTTGTGCTTCCTGCGCTGCGGCGGCGGGCACAGGCCGAGAAACAAACAGCATGATGCGCTCAATGAAGTCTTTCCTGCGCAGCAGTCCGCTGCGTCCCCTCTATTTGTGGTCAGCCAATCGTTACCGCCAGGCGCGCCGCTTGTTCAGCTATCCGGCCACTGCGCGCGTTGGCGTGGTGGATTACGACACCTATTGGGACAATAAAGCGCCCGGGATGTTAGGTCAGCTTTCGGCGTGGCGGCGCAGTCGCGCGCAGGTTTTCACTGATATCGTCGCGGACGGTGACCGGGTGCTCGACCTGGGTGTGGGAGATGGCGCGCTGCTGCTCTATATGCAGGAACGTAAACGGATCATCGCACATGGTCTGGACGTTTCGGAGAAGGCTGTGTTGTTCTGTAGAGCGCAGGGGTTGGATGTTGATCTGGCGGACATCAACCGCCCGATAGCTGAGTTTCTCAAAGGCCCCTACGATTACATCATCTGCTCGGAAATCATTGAGCATCTGCCCGACCCGGAAAGCCTGCTCAACAGCCTGCGCGCGCACGTTCGCAAAGGCATCATCATTTCCATCCCCAACACAGGGTTTCATCAACACCGATTACGGTTGTTGTTCGGTCGTTTTCCCTTACAGTGGGTCGTCACGCCCGGCGAACACCTGCGCTTCTGGACGCGGGCCGATTTTCACTGGTGGGCAGGACAGATGCGTTTTCAGATTGTGCAAGAAGTGCCATATCAGGGCACTCCCTGGCTGAAGAGTCTGTGGCCGTCGTTGTTTGCTTCGGCGTTTGTTTATGTTCTCAGCGATGTAAAGCCATGAGTGATTAGCAGTTTAAGGAGAATAGTTCGCTTATCATGCAAATACTGATTATTGGTGGCACCCGTAACCTGGGACACTTATTGGTTCAGGCATTACTTCAGTCCGACCATGCAGTCACTATCCTCAATCGAGGTAAAACGCCGGACAGCTTGCCTCCTTCAGTCGAGCGGCTGCGCGCCGACCGCACTGACCCGGCACAGATGCGGCAGGCGCTGGCCGGGCGCACATTCGATGCCGTGATCGACAACGCGCTGTTCAAGGGTCCCGAAGCCGAAGCTATCGTCGATATCCTCAATGGGCGTGTGGGGCATTACATCTTCCTCAGCACTGGTCAGGTCTATCTGGTGCGCGAAGGCATCGAGCGTCCGTTCAAAGAGGAAGACTATGAAGGTCGCCTGATGCCAGCACCGAAGCCGAACACCTACAGCTACGAGGAGTGGCTCTACGGTATCGATAAGCGCAAGGCGGAGGATGTCTGCGCGGCTGCTCATGCCCGCACAGGTTTCCCGTACACGTCGCTGCGCTTGCCGATGGTGAACGGCGAGCGCGACCACTTCAATCGCCTGCTCGGCTATGTGCTGCGCCTGAAAGATGGCAGCCCGATTCTCGTGCCAGAGACGCCCGATTTCCCGCTGCGGCACATTTACAGCGGCGATGTGGTGCGCGCGGTGCTGCTGCTGCTCGGCAGCGGGAAGGGCAAGGGACAGGCGTATAACATCTCTCAGGATGAAACGACCTCATTGGAGGGATTTCTCAATATTCTGGGCGCGCATCTGAGTGTTACCCCGCAAATTCTGCGTGTGCGCCGCAGCCTGCTGGAAGCCAACGGTTTTCTGCCAGATTGCTCCCCATTCAGCGAACGCTGGATGTCTGAGCTGGATAACACCCGCAGCAAGCGAGAATTAGGTATGACCTATACCCCGTTGGGCGAGTATCTGGGGAATATTGTTGCGCAGTGGCAGTTGACACCGCCGCCCCGGCCAACCGGGTACAAGCGCCGCAGCGCGGAAGTCAAGTTTGCTGCGCGGCAGGGTGGCTGAGCGCACGATACTCGATTGCCATAAGTGAACAGACTAACTTTATCTGTCATGAATGTTAAGTTACATTTATCATTCTTGACAGATTTTTGTGTTGCTATACACTAAATAATGTCTCTATATGCTTTTGGTTACTGGAGTGAAGTGTTAGCAGAAAGGGGGAGTATTGGCATTTTGCACTGATTGATCATCTCCGCTCGCATCGCACTCAAACCTTTTCGTCCTCAAACACCCGAATACTTAGACTAATCAGAGGGAAAGATGAGACGCCAACTGAAGTGGTTTGTGTTTGCCATTGCGGTTTTCATTCTATCAACTGTATTCATCACCCCAGTCTCGGCGGCCACAAGCTGTGTCTTCAACTTTGTTGGAACACGCATGGTGCTGACCAATAATTGCACGACGGACGAGACCATCGTTATCCCGCAAGGCTATACGCTGGATGGGATGGGACGCATGATTACAGCGGTTGACCCGCCTGGTGGTCACTTCGTCGGCGCGGTCGTCCGCAACGAAGGAACCATCGCGCATGTTCGCAACCTGCGCGTGACCGTATCCGGCCTCCTCAATGTGTGCGATGGCGGTGCTGACCGTCTGCGCGGCATTATGTTCGAAGGCGCATCGGGCACGATCATCAACAACAAGGTGTTGGGCGTGCGCCAGGTCGCGAGCGGTTGCCAGGAAGGCAACTCGATTGAAGTGCGGAATGAGCCATTTGACGGCACGCACCCGAACACCCATTATGTGACGATCTGGGCGAATACGATCTCCGATTACATGAAGACTGGCATCGTCGCCAACGGTGATGTCAATGCCAACATCCAGTTCAACATCCTGACCAGCTCAGCCAACCAGGCTAACCTCGCGGCCAATGGCATTCAGGTGGGATTTGGCGCGCTCGCCAACGTGCGTTTTAACATCGTTGGCGGCAATACGTGGCAGGTCAATGACACTGCTGCCGCGACGGGCATCCTGGTATACGACGCTGAAGACGGCGTGGTTGTCCGCAACAACAAGATTTATAACAATGCCGATGTGGGCATCTACTTCATTGCTGAGTACGGCACAATCAGCCAGAACATCGTGATTGAGTCCGGTACGGACGGTTTCTACGATGTGGGCATCGGCAACTACGGCATTGGCAATGTGGTTGAGCACAACATCGTGCAGGGGTACGATATTCCCTACGAAGAGGATTTCTAGGGCAGCAGTCGACTGTCTGTAGAGGTTAGGCAGTAGCTCAAAAAGGCCTGATCAGCGTTTTGAGCGCTGCCGCTGACGACGCCAGGCTGTTGCGCTAGTGCCGTAGCCTGTTGGACAACATGAATCGAGGCAGGGGAGACCATGCCTCGATTGTTTTATCACAGATCTTCGCGCTCCAGCCAGCGGTTGACTTCCGGCGGCGTGTACGCGACCAACCTGTCCAGCAGTGCGTCGGGCGAATTGTCAACGAGCAGCACATCGCGGCTGGCAGGGGAGACGAAGCCTTCTTCTACGCTATGATTGATGAATGCGAGGAAGGGGTCATAATAGCGCTCGACATTCAGGAAGGCGACCGCCTTGCGATGAAAACCTAACTGCGCCCAGGTGACGATTTCGCACAGCTCATCCAGCGTGCCGAAGCCACCCGGC
>JAEUQX010000119.1 GCA_016788625.1 Anaerolineae bacterium | reverse complement strand
TTCGAGCCGGAAAAAGGCGCGATTGAATTTGCATCCCTGGACGAAGTTGTCAGCAGTCTGAACGGCGCTGGACTGAACGTTCTTCTGACGATAACGACTTCCCCGGCCTGGGCGCGCAGCAACGTGGACGAGAGCGGCCCGCCAGACAACTTCTCTGACTATGCCACATTCGTCGGTGCCGTGGCGGCGCGTTACACGGGGCAAGTACAGGCCTACCAGGTCTGGAATGAACCGAACCTGCGGCGCGAATGGAACAGCAGCGTTCATCAGATCAGTGGCGCAAGCTATGTACAACTGCTCAATGCCGGCTACACCGCGATCAAAAGCGCGGATGCCAACGCCGTCGTGATCAGCGCGGGTCTTTCGCCGACTGGTTTCAACGACGCCGTAAACGCCGTGAGCGACCGTCAGTTCTTACGCGATATGTACGCGAGCGGGCTGGCGAATGTCAGCGACGCGGTGGGCGCGCACCCGCTCGGCTGGGCGAATCCACCCGATGCGCAGTGCTGCGCAGCTCCGGTCGGCGTGGAGACGCACTACCAGGACACGAGTTTCTTCTTCCGCAATACCTTGCAGGATTATCGCCAGATCATGAGCGCAGCAGGCGACGGCAGCACGCCGATCTGGGTGACCAAGTTCGGTTGGGGCACGAGCGAGGACACTGCCGCGCCGCCGGAGTCGCTGGTCTATCTGACCTATACGACACTGGGCGAGCAGGCGATTTACGACCCGCGCGGCTTTGAACTGGGGGCAGAACTGGGGTTTGTCGGGCCGATGTTCCTGCACAACCTGAACGGCTGTCAGGCTTCGACAGGCAGCGCGGAAAGCTGTTACTACAGCCTGATCGGGCCAGATGGCAGCCCGCGTCCGGTGTTCCAGGCAGTCGCCGATCTGACTGCGCCGTCGCTGCCTGCAGAAGAGACACCCGTGCCGCCGACAGCAGAGTCGCTGCCAGAGGCCGAAGCAACGCCGGAAGTAACGCCGGGGATGTAACAAAAACGGGTCGAATAAGATCGAGGATCATGGGCGAATCGAAAACGGTTCGCCCTTCTCATTTACATCTCGTGACTCGTGTTCGGCGGGTTTGCAGCTAGTCTACTTACCCGGCGCGAGCGGAGGCGGCGTACATGGTGGAAAGGCGCGCGGCTTCACCAGCCAGTTCCTGGCGCAGGGAGAGCGGTTCCAGCACTTCAACCTGCGCGCCCCACGAGCGTATCCAGGGCAGCATCTCGCGCCAGTCGCTGACGTCAACGCTCAGGGTGCAGCGCTTGTCCTCCAGAATTTCAATACGCTGTGAGGAATGCTGCAAGCGCTCGCGGATCAGCGGCGTGACATCGGCGGGAAAAGCCAGAACAACACGGATTTTACGTTCGTCCTGCCCACCCACCCACAGACTTTCGAGGTAGGGGCGGCGGTCGAACTGACCGGGAATTTCATAGGTCTCGTCAAGCAGCTTGGCGCGCTTGACCCACTCCAGTTTGACAGTACGGACGCGCTGACTGAGATCATCGTAGCCGATAGCGTAAAGTCCTCCGGTTGTGGTCGGCTCAATGAAGTACGGCGAGAATTCCCGCGCCTGTACTTCGCCATTCCGCGTCAGGCTGGCCCACAATTTGATCTTCCGACGCTCGACCCAACCGCGCGTAACGATCTCCAGAGTAGTGACAAAATTGCGATCAACCGGACTGCTCCGCAGCCAATCGGCCATGAAGTTGACATGCGACGAGAGTGGTTCTGGCATGGTCAGGCTGAGCTTACTCAGGGCGGAAACGAGATGCGGATTCTGCTGCTCGGCGGTACGGGCAAGTACACGTACCGCAAGAAAGAGCGCTATCGCCTCGTTGAAGTTCAGCCGCATGGTGGCAGAATAATAGTCGCGATTGATGTAGAAACGACCATCCTGTTGGGCAATCGGCACGCCCATCCGTTCCAGCATATCCACATCGCGGTAGATGGTACGACGGTCAACACCGCAGGCTTCGGCGATTTCTACCGCGCGCAGCCCACCACTGTTGCGAAACAACATGCGTTCAATCGCAGATAACCGTTCGCCTCGATTGATGAGCCGACTGGTCATAACTTCAACCCTCTACCTGTCTACTCTCTTCGAGACAGTATAGCAGTGTTGCATTTTGCGCGCTGGCAGAATCGTAAAGAAGTTAACTTTTAGTTCAGTCTTCGTTAGAAGGTCGCGGCGTGTTGGTGACCACGAGCGGCGATTCCGATACAGAAGGCACCGCGCTGGGCTGTGTGGTAGCTGTGGGCACAATGCTGGACTGCGCGGTCGGCACGGGTTGGGCAGGTGGTTCGCCAATACGGAAAACCCGCAGCGCCAACTGATTCTCCAGCGGCGGGAGGTCGACACGCAGCAGCGTATCTTCAGCAACGCTGACTGCCACCTCACCGAGGATGGCACCTGTGAGCGGCTGCCAGATTTCAACCCGGTAGCGGCCCGGAGGCATCCGGTCGAGTAGATAAGCGGCGGCGACGGGTTGAGGGATAACACCTGCAGCAACCTGTTCCCAGGTGTAATCACGGTGCTGTATCCAGGCAAAGGCCACCCCTACCCCTGTGTCCCGCAGTGTAAGAGCGCGTGCAGGAGCCTGTAATTGGCCGAACTCGATGTAATTGATCTCCAGCCAATCATCGCCCAGGTTATCCAGCAGCAGCTCATGCGTACCAGCAGCAAGCGGCACTCGGATGGCAGTGTCACGGCTGCCCGTTGGCAGTGTCAGATCAAGGACATTCTGGTTATCTGCAAGCGCAACCAAGCGCGCGCCGGCCTGCGTCGAAACACGAGCGATGCCAATCTCCAGGTAGCTGTCAACAGGCAGTGTTACGCGGTAAATCTGTGCCTGGCTGAGCTGGTTGTTGTAGACCTGACCATAGAGGTAACTCGGCATATTATCAAGCGGCGGAAAAACACCATCCGCCGTGATGTTGCGCGGCACCACATCAACAGGCGGCGCGGTAAACACGCGGTTGAAATCGTCGAAGCGAACGGGACGGTACTGAGTGTAATCCGTCACCAGGGCGGCCTCCGCGGGGCGCACATCCAGCGCAGCCCAATCCACGCCACTAACGAAAGCCGCAAAAGGCGAAAAGGCATGTTGGATGTCTCGCGGCAGGATATACGTATCCCACCAATCACTCATCGCCCCGCCCGCCGCGCCGGAGAGAAACGCTGACCAGAGTGTTTCCTGCACATGGACACCTGTTGGATCTTCTTCAACAGGTTCGTACCACGGATTGAGCGAGAACGCCGTCAGCAGTGTAGGCAGTGGGTTGGCGGCGCGGGTCTGGCGCACACGGCTGACCGTTTCGGTGACCTGTTCACCGACGGGTTCGATAGGCAAACGCTGGTAATACTGAGCGGTGGTGAAATCCAGCAGCGGACTGGTCGCGACCGCCGCGTCAAATGCTTCGCTACCGGCTGTGACGAGATGCCCGTGAACATCGATTTGCTTAAGATACGCACTCATCTGTTGCAGCCAATCCGCCGCAACCTGGGGATCGTACTCGCCCGTGCGGTCGATCTCGTCAATCAGTTCCCAAGCGAAAATATCCGGGCTGTAGCCCCAACGCGCGACGATGTAATTCAGGCGCTGCCGAAAGAGCGTGGCGGCCTGCTCATTGCTGAAGAAGAACGCGGGACCGCCGACAGGTCCTCCATAAATCAGGTTGTAGGGGTTATTGTCCCAATCTGCATTCATGTCCGGGCGAGCGACATCACTGGGAATGACAACAGGTGGGCCGTTGTAGATCGTCAACGCCTGATGCCAGAGCAGCACGAGTTGCAGGGCAATGCCAAGTTCATGCGCCATGTCGAGAATCATGTCCAGGCGCGCCGCTGCCTGCTGCGCCGCGCGGTAGTCGCCAACCGGCACGGCGGGTTCGAGGGCGATGAACCAGGGCACATCGATGAACAAGCGTGCATAGTTGCCACCAGACGCGGCCAGGTCGCGCAGCCAAGTCAGGTAAGTCTGAACGCCGCCATTGCCTTCCCACGCCCACTTAAGATTGAGGCCGATGGGGATGTACGGCCGCCCGCCGCTGTGCTGAAAATAAGCATCGTTGGCCGCCCGCCGAATAAAACCGGGGTGCTGACCGGGCGCTATGTCCAGGCTGCCTTCGTTCAGAGTCTGTGTCGCGGTACCGACGCGGAGCTGCAGCGTGTAACGCCATGCGCCAATTTCCTGCGGCGTGAAACGCACCTGCCAGACCGGATCACCGACCGGGCGCAAATCCTCTGCCTCACATGGCTGGACGCAGCGTTCCTCAAAAGGCTGCATCCAGAAACCAAGTACAACTACCTGCCCACCGGACGGCGCAGTGAAGATGCCGAGCAGTTGAATCTCGGTGGCATCAAACGGGTTACGAAACGCGATATCAGCGTTGAGCGTAACCTGGAATGTCACCTTCTCATACTGAACGCCCTGAGTCGGGAAGGGTTCAGGAGACCGAGTGGCCTCCTGTCCAACTGCGGGCTGCGAGAGAACCAACAGGACAATGACGACGTAGAAAATCAGCAGGTGGCGGTATCGAATGTTCATGCGGACAGTTTAACCTGAGTGTGACGGCGAAACAATCATCAGTGACCTATCAACGGATAAACATCCTGTAATGTTTGTGTGTTCAGATAAGACTATTGATGAAAAGAAGCCTTGTTCGGAGTCTGGGATATGGTCGTTTCAACGGATACTCTGCTCAATCGTCGCATTGGGCGCTACGACATCCGCGAGCGCATCGGCTCCGGCGGGATGGCGCGCGTTTTCAAAGGAGTTGATAAGAACCTGGAGCGCCTGGTTGCGATCAAAATCCTCCATGAGCATTTGGCGGAAGAAGCGGGATTCAAGGAACGCTTCGAGCGTGAAGCCAAGCTGGTCGCCAGCCTGAATCATCCGAACATTGTACAAGTCTACGATTATGATGTGACCGTCGAAAACGGGCATACCGTGTCGTACATGGTGATGCCCTACATCCCAGGCAGCACCTTGCGTGATGTGCTGCATCTGCATTGCGAACAAGGCGCACGAATGTCGCGCGAGAACATCCTGAAGATCATGCACAATCTGACTGACGCGCTGGGATATGCCCATGCACGCGGAATGGTGCATCGCGATGTGAAGCCGGCCAACGTGATGTTCGGGGAGCAAGGACAGGCCGTGCTGACAGATTTTGGCATTGCCAAGCTGGCGGCGGCATCGAACCTGACACAGGATGGCGCAACAGTGGGCACGCCCGCCTATCTCTCGCCGGAGCAGGCGGCAGGGCTGCCAGTAGACAGTCGAAGCGACTTGTACGCGCTAGGAATCATCGTCTACGAAATGCTGACGGGCGAACCGCCATTCACAGGCGACAGCACCATCTCGGTTGTGCTGAAACATATCCATGAGCCGATACCCGATATTTCAACCAAGTTGGGAAGACAAGAGCACGAGTTGGCCGCCTTCATCTTCAAGGCGCTCGCCAAGCATCCCGACGACCGCTACCAGACCGCGCAAGCCTTCGCGGAAGACCTGCGACTGGCGCTAGGCGGGCAGGCGATCCATGCATCGATTAGTGGTCAACAGTACGTAACCGGAGAATTCCCCGCGCGCAGTACAACAGCACGCCAACCAATTCTAGACGACACTGAGACTCAGACGCTTACACCCCCTGCACCACCAAGAACAGTGACGCCGCCGCTGATCATAGCGGGAGCGCTGCTCGCCGTGGCAGCACTGCTGATCGCGGTCATTGCCCTGACAGGCACATCACCCGCGCCGGAGACGACGATCAGCAGCATGACGGCGGGTGAGCCGATGTACTTCATCAGCAGCTTCGATGCGGGTGACCCAACGGCGCGCGAGTGGCCGCAGAACGCCGAAGGCAGCACGACGCGCGAGATCACCCCAGGCGGCAGCTACCGCTTCCTCAATCGCAGTGCGGGAACGGCGGTGACGAGCCTGTTTAATGTGGCTTACAGCTACGATGACGCAACCGTGATGCTGGACGCAACACTGGAAGCAGACAGCCCATCGTCCAGCGGCTACGGCATCGTGTTCCGCTACGTGGATGAGCGCAATTATCACGTCTTCGCAGTCGACGGCATGGGGCGCTACAGCATCTGGGAACTGCGAGACGCGCAGTGGACGGAACTGCGACTGGAGAAACCCGCCAATGAGGAGTGGACGCTCAATGAAGCCATCAACCCGATTGGTGAGGTCAACCGCCTATCGATCACGTTCATCGGGAATCGGCTGATGGGATATGTCAATGACGTGCAGGTCGTTGATGTGACGGCCAGCGCCGACAGCCCGATGAGCGGCGCGGTAGGTATTTACCTGGCAGCGCCGCGCAGCGCGGGCAACGCCGCCGTGAGCGTCAACACCTATGGTGTGACGGGTGACATTCCCTCGATGACGGGTTAGCCACCCGCGAAGCGCGCCAGATATACCTGTATCCACAACGGGATCAGACACAGCACGGCGAAGAAGGCTAACACCGCCAGCGCGATTGTGACGATGTCGAGCGTGGGCGGCAAATCTTCCTCGCGGTCATCGCGCCCCAACGGGCGGCTGTAGTAGCGTTGGCTGTTACTCTCACCCCAGGTGGAAGGCGGCGCAGACTGCTGCTGAACGGGCTGCGAGTCGAACGGCGACGCGCCAGCCGGACGATTATACGGCGGCTGTGACGGCGCATTCGGCGCAGGGTTGTACGGCTGAGTCGGGCCACCCAGCGGCGCGCCGGGCTGCGGGTAGGAAACCGGGCTTTGCAGCGGATTCTGTACTGGCTGCTGGTAGGGCTGCGCGGGCGGGAGCGGCTGCGAATAGGGCAGCGGCGGCTGCGCGGGTTGCCCCGGTTGTGAGTACGGCAGCGGCGGCTGCGCAGGTTGCCCCGGTTGTGAGTATGGCAGCGGTGCCTGCGGCGGAGGCGGATAGGACTGCTGAGACGGCTGCGGCGGGCGGTACTGCTGATTACTCGGTGAGGTCACTTCTCTGCCGCGATCGCGGTAGCTTTCCAGGACATGCCCCAACTGGTCGGCGGTGCGATAGCGGGCGGCTGGTTCCTTACTCATCACTTTATAAACGATCTGCGTGAGCGTCTCCGGCACGCTGGGGTTGAACTCGCTCACCAGCGGGACACGCTCGCGGATGTGCGCCAATGCTAACTGCTGCTGGTCAACACCCGTGAAGGGCAGACGCCCAGTGAGCATTTCGAACAGCACGATACCGATCGCGTACACATCGGCGGCGGGTGTGGGCTTTTCGCCGCGCGCCTGTTCCGGCGCGAAGTAATGCGGACTGCCCCAGACGACTGAGACCTTCTCGCCGGGCTGCGTGTCACTGAACGCCTGGGCGATGCCGAAATCGGTCACTTTGACAATATCGCCACGCGTGACCAGGATATTTTGCGGTTTCACATCGGCATGGACAAGGCCAGCGCGGTGGGCGAAACCAATGCCCGCACAAATCTGAATGGCGAGCTTGATAGCACGATCCACGCTGAGGATGCCATCGGTCTTGATGATCTTCTTGAGATCCTGCCCCTCGATGAACTCCATGACGATGAAAAACGCTTCACCCTCATTACCGACATCGTGCACGGTGACGATATTGGGATGCGCCAGGTTCGCCACGCTGCGGGCTTCGTTGCGGAAACGCGTGAGGAAGGCGGGGTCTTTCGTCAGGCTTGGCCGCAGAATCTTGACGGCGACGGTACGGCTCAGTTCCAGGTCGAAACCCTTGTAGATAACAGCCATGCCGCCAGAGCCTTGCTGGGCATCCAGACGGTAGCGGTTCTTGAGGACAGTCACATGATTCGCCATGATGGTGCGCCCTTTCCGTACTTCACGCCGCGATCATTCAGGGGCGGGTCAATGGGTCGAACAAGCGTCGATATTCTAACAAAGCGCCGCGGTCTGTCATAGCTGCAATGTAATCGGCTACGACGCGGCAGGGTGAATGATCTGGCATCTGCTGCTGATACTCCACCGGAAGCTGACGCGGTTCGGCGATATAGCTCTCAAAAATGCGGGCGATGAACTGCTCGGCACGTTTGGTCATCCGCATCACGCGGAAATGGAAGTACATGTGCTGGAAAAGAAAATCCTTAAGCGCGCAGTTCATCTGTTTAAGCTCTTCACTGTGGGCGACAAGCTGCTCCGGGTATAGCTGGATGTCTTCGGACGACGATGCATTCAGGGCGAGCAGACGCTGCATGGTGGTGTGCAGCACATCATCCACTTCGACGCCAATCAGTTCGCGAATGAGCAGATGACGGGTAATCTCATCGAGCTTGCCGCCATTCCAGCCAGCGCGTTCGCAAACCAAGCGCCAGATGTCCAGTTCCTTCAACGCATCAAGTTCAATCAGGCCTGATTGTAAACCATCATCCAGGTCATGAGCGTTATAGGCTAGTTCGTCGGCTATATTGGCGATCTGCCCTTCCAGACTGGCACGGCGTTCCTGCTCAAAGCCCGCAATCTGGCTGATGTCATATTCAGTTTCGTGGCGCGCAATGCCTTCGAGCGCTTCGTATGTCAGGTTAAGACCCGGCCAACCGGGATACCGGCGCTCAAGCTGCGTGACGACACGATAGCTTTGGTGGTTATGGTTGAAGCCGCCGCAGGACTGTGTGAGCGCGTTCAGTACCCCCTCGCCCGCATGTCCAAAGGGTGGATGTCCCAGGTCGTGCGCCAAACAGATCGTCTCGACCAAATCCTCATTAACGGCCAGCGCCCGCGCCAGCGTCCGCCCAATCTGTGCAACCTCCAAGGTGTGCGTCAGGCGTGTGCGGAAGTAGTCCCCCTCATCATTGACGAAAACCTGAGTCTTGTATTCCAAGCGGCGAAAGGCTGCTGCATGGACGATGCGGTCGCGGTCGCGCTGAAACGCGGTGCGATACTTCGGTTCCGGGTCATGATGATGACGACCACGGCTGTTCTGGCTCAACAATGCATAAGGGGCGAGAGTCTCAGCCTCGATCTGTTCGAGCCGCTGGCGGGTCACGTACATAAAAGCTCCTGAGAAAATCACTCGTGATGATTGTACACGTTTCCTCTCAACGATGCCTAATATGCCATAATTCACCACCACGCAGTGACAATTGATACTGGGATACAATTTGGCGGACAGGCTAGAGTCTAGCGAGAATTGTTTCCCCTCATCATTCTATGGAATATGTAGAAGACCATATTCACCTTATAGGGTTTAGCGACTATCTATCGTAAGTCAGTGAGGAAGAACTCATGCGTGTGAAGGCACCAGTCTATTTTATAGTCGCGATTGCGCTGCCGCTGCTGCTCGTAGGCATGTATGCAACGTGGGCATTGTCCAGCAACACGTCCAATTCGCCCACAGCCTCATTATCTGCTGAAGATGCTTATGCAACCCTGTGCAGCTTACAGACGGCAGAAGGCAAAGAATATGTACTGCTCTATGATGTCTTCGGAACCCCCACCCCTAATCCCGACCTGGCAACGTATGTACCCACGCCAACAACGCAGCCGACGCTGAACGCAGAGGCGAATGCCGAACGCGGGCGAGAGGTGTTTTTCGGCGTTGGGGCGTGCGATGCCTGTCACATCGCCAGCGCGAATCCGGCGTTCGTCGGGCCGCCGCTGGTGGCAATCGCCAGCCGCGCCGGAACGCGAATCGCGGGCATGAATGCGGTGGATTATATCCGCGCATCAATCATGGAGCCGGATGCGTTTGTCGTATCAGGGATGCCGCAGGGAATCATGCCGAGCACCTATGGTGAGAAGTTAAGCGCAGATCAGCTTGATGACCTGATCGCGTATCTGCTGTCGATCTGAAGCTGATTTGAACATGATTCAACACTAGACTGAGCAATAAAAAGAGCAGCGCGAGGTGGATTACTACCCAACCTCGCGCTGCTTTGTATTAGAGGAGTGGCGTGCTGTTTACGCCCCAACAACCTTGAGAATATCTTCCGCGATCACGTTCGGGTCGGTGTTGAATTCGTAGGTACGAATCCAGCGCCCCTCAGCATCCATCAGAAACGTGGATGCCGTATGGTCAACCGAGTAGTTCTTCCGCAGCCCTTCAGCATCGTTGATAACGAAATCACCGCCATACTGCTCAATGAAGGCACGAGCAGCAGGTTCATCACCCGTAAAACCGACGAAAGCAGGGTCGAAGTAACCCAGGTACTCGGTCAGGCGTTCAGGGGTATCCCGTTCGCCATCCACACTGGTGAACAAGAAACGCACGGCATCACCTTGTTCACCGAGCGCCCCTTTGACCTGTTTAAAGCGCGCCAGCGTCACCGGGCAAATATCCGGACAATGGGTGTAGCCAAAGGCCAACAGCGTCACCTGACCCTTGAGATCGGCCACATGCACTTCGGCATCGGACTGATTGACGAGCGTGAATTCACCTACCGGAACGGGCGGATCAATTACCGTGATACCTTCCACGCCGGGCTTGGCAACGGGCGTGGGCGTTACCTCTGCGCCAGCGCATCCGGCGAGAATAAGACCCAGAATCAGCACCAGCGTCCATTTTGCAGTCACAACACCCATCTCCATTACATTTCACTCAAGGCAAGAGCCATAATTAACCATGTAGAACTGACGACGGACACGGCAGTGCCGTGTCCACACAAACCTGTTGGAAAATCAGCCGAAAATTACGGCATCACCACTTCCTTGACCGGAACAGTCATCGTCAGTTCCAGGCCAGAGGCGAAGGTCAGCGTGATCGTTACATATTCACCCGGCAGTAGTGGGTGCTTCAATTCCATCATCATGACGTGATACCCGCCGGGCATGAGTTCAACGCTGCCGCCCGCTGGGATTTCCAGTTCTTCGATCTCGCCCATGCGCGCCATACCATCCTGTACGGTGGTCTGATGCAGTTGGGTCATGTCACTCACATCCGAAGCAACGCCGACTAAGACTTCTGGTTCGCTGCCCGTGTTGCTGATCAGCATGTAAGCGGCACTGACATCGCCCATGCTCATGCCATGTCCGCCTTCCATGCCACCCATACCGCCTGCTTCGGCGGTGGCTTCCGGCATTGCGCCCATCTCCATCTCACGGGCCGTCGCACGGGCATATGCCCCTGTCACCATGATTGAACCAGCGCTGCCAGTGCCTTCTTCCTTCGCCTCCATGTCGTGCGCCATCTCGCCGTCATGAGGTAAGACGAGCAATTCAAATGTGCCATCTTCAAGGAGGCCAACAGCGGCGACCGTGTAGTAGCCAGCACCTTCAAAGGTCACCATAATGGGTTCAGGGGTGACTGCATCAGCCAGCGTACCGCCCGCAGGCACGATCTGCACGGCAAACTCGAAGCCCTCGAGTGCCATGTAATCGGTCACCGACTTATACGACAGCGCACCAATGGCCATCTCACCATTGACATAGATATCCACAGCGGGCGCGGTAGGCGAAAGATGCGCTACGCGCACATGAACTCCGTCACCATGCGCGGAGGCAGCAGCAAACGGGAGGGAAAGCACCAAACAAACAACCAGACACAATAGGCGCAGCTTCATGAAAGCATTCTCCTGTGTAAGTGACTCAAGCATACTAAATCACTCTAGTCGCACAGGTAAAATGACAGCAAGGAGCATTGTCATGTTTAACACATGACTTTCGGCGCGTTCAACGGTGGCGGCGTTCCAGTTCAGCCCGCACATCGTTGAGCGTGATGTTCAACTGCGCCATCAAAACGAGGGTGTGATAGAAGAGATCGGAAAGCTCCGCGATCTGCTGATCACGCCCCTGCCCCAATGCCGCGACGATGACCTCGGTCGCTTCTTCGCCAACTTTCTGCGCAATCTTGTTAACGCCCTTGGCGAATAACTGCGCCGTGTAGCTGGCCTCGCTCGGGTTATGCTTACGGTCATGGATAACGGCTTCCAGTTCATTGAGCATGTCACTCATCGCTGCCTCCTGGGTAAAGCTGTGTGAAAAAGCAGGACACCGCTCCGGTGTGGCACGCAGGTCCCGCCGGCTCGACTAGCAGCAGGAGTGTATCACCATCGCAGTCCAGAGCGATGCTTTTGACGCGCTGAACGTTGCCGGAAGTCGCTCCCTTGTGCCACAACTCATTGCGACTGCGGCTCCAAAAGACGGTCTCGCCGATTTCGAGCGTCTGGCGCAGCGAGTCCGCGTTCATGTAGGCGAGCATCAAGACCTGCCTGGTATTGGCATCCTGAACGATGGCAGGCACAAGACCGCGTTCATCCCATTTGACGTGTTCGATCATGTTGCCACTTCCCACCCCGACTGCCGAACCATGACGCCCTGTTCCGCCAGATAACGCTTCAGGTCGCCAATGCGTATTTCGTTATAGTGGAACAAGCTGGCAGCCAGCGCCGCATCAGCTTTTCCCGTCGTGAGCGCGTCGACAAAATGCTGCGGCTTCCCCGCGCCTCCGGAGGCGATGACGGGAATTGAGACGGCATCCGCGACAGCCTGCGTTAGATCAATCTGGTATCCCTGCTTCGTGCCGTCGCGATCCATGCAGGTGAGCAGGATTTCACCCGCGCCGCGACTCTCAACCTCGCGTGCCCAGGCAATCGCTTCTTTGTCGGTGGGGATACGCCCGCCATTGATGTGCACAATCCATTGACCATCGACCCACTTGGGATCAATGGCGACGACAATACACTGGCTGCCAAATGCCCAGGCTCCCTGGTTGATCAGGTCGGGAGTCTTGACGGCAGAACTATTGATCGAGATTTTGTCCGCGCCCGCCAGCAACGTCGCACGAATGTCCTCGATCGTGCGAATGCCACCGCCCACACAAAACGGGATGAAGATGCTGTCGGCCACGTGGCGCACCATGTCGAGCGTGGTATTACGATTCTCATGCGAGGCCGTGATGTCCAGGAATACCAGTTCGTCCGCACCTTCGCGATCATAGACAACAGCCTGTTCCACCGGGTCGCCCGCATCGCGCAGGTTGACAAAGTTGACACCTTTGACGACACGCCCATTCATCACATCCAGACAGGGAATAATCCGTTTAGCCAGCATCTCGTCCTCCCGCCGCCCTGATTGCCTCTTCCAGTCGAATACGCCCCTCATAGAGCGCCATGCCGATAACCACACCGCCAACAACCCCGCTGGCGGCTAACTGCTCAATCTCAGACAGATGATGCACCCCACCGGACGCAATCACGCGCAGCCCGGTCTCACGCGCCAAGGCAATCGTCCCGGCAATGTTCGCGCCCTGAAGCCCACCATCACGGCTGACATCGGTGTAAAGTGCATGAATCACGCCGCGTTCGGCCATCTGGCGGCCTAACGCAGCCGGAGTCACATCGGCGGTCTGCTGCCAACCATGCGTAGCAATCCGGCCATCGCGGGCGTCCAGGCCAACGCAGATGCGTTCCGCCCCCCAGCGCTCCAACGCCTGCACGACGACCTCCGGATTCTGCACGGCGACCGTGCCGAGAACGATGCGCGACGCGCCCTGCTCTATCGCGCGCGCCATATCGTCGAGCGAACGCAGCCCACCGCCAAACTGTACGGGCACGCCCAACGCCGCAACCGCGCTGAGGATGCGACCGTTGTCATTGGCACTGGCAAACGCGCCATCCAGATTCACCATATGAATCCAGGCTGCGCCCTGGGCAAGCCATTCCTTCGCCGTCGCCAGTGGATCATCGCTGAAGACGGTCTGGCGCTGGGGATCGCCTTCTTTGAGCCGGACAACCCGCCCGCCGCGCAGATCAATTGCTGGATAAATGATCATGGCGCCACCTTCAGGAAATTGGACAGGATTTGCAACCCTGTGCGCTGGCTCTTTTCGGGATGGAACTGCACGCCGTAAATATGCTGGCGCTGCACGGCCGCTGTGAAAGAAATGCCATAATCGACCGTCACCAGCACATCATCCGCGACAGCCGGAACACAGTAGTAGCTGTGGACGAAGTAGGCATAACGCTCGCCGGGTAGGTCAGCCAGCAGCGGCGACTCGCGGCGGGGCTGCAGCTGATTCCAACCCATGTGAGGTATCTTCAGGCCAAGTGTTTCTGGGAAGCGCGTCACGTAGCCCGGCAGGATGCCCAGCCCTTCGTGATCGCCCATCTCGTCGCTGCGTTCAAACAGAAACTGCATCCCCAGGCAGATGCCCAGGTACGGAATGCCCGCGAAGACAGCATCGCGGATGGGCTGAATCAGCCCCTGCTCGCGCAGCTTGTTCATGCCCGCGCCAAACGCGCCGACGCCCGGCAGGATGATTTTCTCCGCCGCAAGCAGATCATGCGGCTCCTGCACCAGGCGGATATTCTCAACGCCCAGGTGCTTGAGCGCGTGCAAGACGCTGCGGAGATTGCCTGCGCCATAATCAATGACTGCCAGCATGGCAACACTACCTCCCGTACAAATAAAAAACCCCGCACGGTGCGGGGAGATCGACAAAAGCAAACTGCTGTGAGGGTCTACAATCCGGCCAACACCAGGGGGAAGTTATCAGAATGATGATGGTGGCGGAAGAACACGACAAGACCCCTTTGAGCAAACCAATTTCGCGAGTATAGCGACGGTGGGCAGGCTTGTCAATGCGGCTGAAGCGGTTAGAATGAACCACCTATCCTACAGATGAGTGCGGTGTATGCCCCCAATTATTGCGCTGCTCACCGATTTTGGAACACAAGACACCTATGTTGGCGTGATGAAGGCCGTCATGCTGGGCATCTGCCCGGAGGCGCGCTTCATTGACCTCAGCCATAACATTCAGCCGCAGAACGTGAGGCAGGCGGCGCTGGCGCTGCTCTCCAGCTACCGCTTTTGCCCGCCGGGAACGGTCTTCCTGACAGTCGTTGATCCAGGCGTAGGCAGCTCACGCAAACCAATTGCCGTGCAAGCAGGCGACTATTTCTTCGTCGCACCGGATAACGGCCTGCTGTCGTATGTGCTGGCGGATTTCGCGGCGCTCAATATTGTTGAACTGAACAATCCTGCCTATCATCTACAGCCCGTGAGCAAGACCTTTCATGGGCGCGACATCTTCTCCCCGGCAGCAGCGCACCTGGCCGCAGGCACCGCATTAACCGCGCTAGGCACGCCATGCGAGCGCTACGCCAAGCAGCTCATGCCGCAAATGAAGATCACTGGCAGCCTGATCAGCGGCACGGTGCTGTATGCCGATCACTTCGGCAATCTGATCACCAGCATTGGCGAATTAGCCTGGGAAGATCCCCACACGCTGGCACTGACGCCGCGCTTCGGTAGTCGGGAACATACATATCTGATCAACACAACCCGGTCACGCATCGCCATCGGAACCGCGCAAATCAGCGGCATCCGCGATACCTATGCGTCGGTCTTGCGCGGCGATCTGCTGGCGCTGGTGGGCAGCAGCGGCTTTTTGGAAATCGCAGCGAACCAGGGCAGCGCGGCGGAGGTGCTCAAACTGGCGGCGGGCGCATCGGTCACCCTGGAAGTGGTGGAGTAACAGCATGGAACAATTCATCATCAAGGGTGGGCAGCGGCTCTCCGGCGAAATCAAAGCATCCGGCAACAAGAACGCGGCGCTGAAGATGATCCCGGCCTGCCTGCTGACCAGCGAACCGGTTACGCTGCATAACGTCCCGAACATTGGCGATGTGCGTGTGATCGTGGAGATTATGCAGCACCTCGGCGCGGAGGCGGTCTGGCAGGGGCATAACACACTGCGCATTCACGCCCACACCATCAAGACGACGGCGCTCGATGACGCCCTGGCGCAAAAAGTGCGAGCGAGCGTGGTCTTCGCGGGGCCGATGCTGGCGCGCTGCGGCGAGGTGCGGCTGCCCGTGCCCGGTGGGGACAGCATCGGGGAGCGGCGGCTGGATACGCATGTACTGGCGTTGACGAAGCTTGGCGCAACAGTTGAATATGACAACAAGGGTTTGACGATGCGCGCCAAACAGCTCACGGGCGCGGACATCCTGCTCAACGAGGCCAGCGTCACTGCGACCGAGAACGCAGTCATGGCGGCGGTATTGGCGAAAGGCACCACGATCATCCGCAACGCGGCGGGCGAACCGCATGTACAGGACTTGTGCGTGATGCTGAATGCGCTGGGCGCACAGATCGAGGGCATCGGCACGAACCGTATCGTCATCACAGGTGTAAATGCGCTGCACGGCGGGGAAGCGCGCGTGGGTGCGGATTACATGGAGGTGGGCAGCTACATCGGCGCAGCAGTACTCTCCAGCGGAGAAATCCTCATCCGCGAAGCAGACCCTCAGCACCTCGATATGGTGGCGCTGACGTTCGAGCGTCTGGGTGTGACCTGGGAGACGCGCGGACAGGACATCTTTGTGCCCGCCAGCCAGAAACTGACGATTATCCCCGACCTGGGCAACCGTATCCCGATCATCAAGGCGCAGCCCTGGCCGTCCTTCCCGCCGGATTTGATGAGCATCGCGCTGATCATTGCCACGCAGAGCGCTGGTTCGGTGCTGCTGCACGACTGGATGTACGAGAGCCGCTTCTTCTTCACCGATAAGCTGGTGCGGATGGGCGCACGCATCACACTCTGCGACCCGCACCGGGTACTGGTGCAGGGGCCAACGCGCCTGATCGGGCAGTCCAACATCACCAGCCCGGACATCCGCGCGGGCATGGCGCTGCTGCTGGCGGCACTGGGCGCGAAGGGTGAAACACGCATTTCCAACATTCGGCAAATTGACCGGGGTTACGAACGGGTAGATGAACGGCTGCGCTCATTGGGCGCCAGCATAGAGCGCGTAACCAGCGGCCCGGCAGGCAGCGCCGAGACACAGGAAACTGAACTGGTGGAGCGCTGAGGACTAGGCCTGACGCGAACCGCGCACGCGCGCATCCCCCACACGACGAGTGATGTGGATGTTGTCGAGATACTCAAGCAGACCGATGGCATACTTGCGCGTCGTGCCAAAGCGGTCACGCAGCGTGTTCGCGGCGATCTGCCCGTCGTTGTCGATGCTTTGCAGAACCGCATCAACCAGTTCGCGATAAACGGACGCGGCGAAAATCACATCCGGCTGCACCTGGACGATGTGCCCCAGATCAATCAAGGCATACAGCACGGGTTCGCCTACAATCTGCGCTGCTTCAGCAAATGAGGGCGGCGTGTAAGGCGCAGCAGCGAAACGCGCTTCGAGTTCCGTGATACGCGCCTGTTGCTCGTCGGTGAACAGGACTACATGCCCGGCCAGGCGGACACGGTTCTGTTCTTCGAGGATTTGATCCTGGGTAGCCAACAGTTGCGCAAAGATGGTGCTCTTCAGCCCGACGCGCGTCCGCAGTTCTTCGCGCGACATGCCCAGACGCAGCGGTTCGGCCTGATGAAAC
>JAEUQX010000106.1 GCA_016788625.1 Anaerolineae bacterium | reverse complement strand
CGTACATCATCTAGCCAAAAATCCTCATAACTGAATGATAAGCCCGTTACAGGTGTCGGGTAGCGGTTGCCTTCGGGTGTAGGCGGCACGCGCAGTTCGGGGTCACGGATACGCAGCATCACCGTGCCAGAGAACCGCTGCCGCGTCAGGGCTTCGCCAGCGTTGGCGCGAACGGTGACCAGTTCAAACTGCGTACCGGGAATTTCAGCGGTGCCGATGATTGACGGTCTATAGGGCGTAAAGGCGTTGAACAGGTAGGTGAGAGGCGAGGAATTGGAACAGAGCAACATCGGGACAACAAAGATCCCCACTATCCACCAAATCAGAACCCCTATACCCAATATGAAGATATGTCTTGTGTTTCCAAACCTGGCAGGCACGCTATCCCGACGATCTGTCGTGTCTATGCCTTCTGGCTGCACATCCTTATACTCATCGCTCATGCTCGTATCGATCTCCTGCATGTGCTGATAAGAGCTAATTGTAACCAAGCCCCTGGCCGCGTGCGAAAACGGGCAGATGCGCTATACTCGCATACAAAAGAGGCGGTCGGGCCGTAGGATGCACACCGCCCGGCTGTGAGATGGTCTTTTAGCAGGAGAAACACGATGGGTACACTTTTTAAGAATGGCACGATCATCACCGCCAGCGACATGATTCAGGCCGATGTGCTGGTCGAGGGCGAAATCGTGACGTTGATCGGCAAGAATATCCCCTCGCGCGGGCACGAGGTCGTCAACGCCAAGGGTAAGTACCTGATGCCCGGCGGCATTGACGTACACACGCACCTTGACCTGCCTTTCGGCGGCACATACAGCAATGACGACTTCGATGTCGGGCACAAGGCGGCGGCGTTCGGCGGCACGACCATGCACATCGACTTCGTGATTCAGCCGAAGGGTGGCAGCCTGCACGATGGTCTGAAGACCTGGCGCGAGAAAGCCAAGCCCGCGCAGATTGACTACGGCTTCCATATGGCCGTCACTGACCTGCGTGACGACGTGCTGGCCGAAATCCCCTCGATGGCCGCCGAGGGCGTGACCAGCCTCAAGCTGTTCATGGCCTACAAAGGCGTCTTCCAGGTGGACGACAAGACACTGTATCAGGCGATGCGTGTCGCCGCCGATCACGGCATGATCGTCATGGTGCACGCCGAGAACGGCGACGTGGAAGAACAACTGCGCCTGCAACTGCTGGCTGAGGGCAAGACCGACCCGGTTTGGCATTACTCGTCGCGCCCGCCGGAGATCGAAGGCGAGGCCACCAACCGCGCCGTTGTCATGTCCGGCATGACGGGCTGCGCGCTCTATGTCGTGCATATGACCTGCGAACCAGCGGTGGATGCGCTGCGGCGGGGACGCGCTGCGGGATACCCGGTCATGGGCGAAACCTGCGTGCAGTACTTCCACATCACGCGCGATAAGCACCTGGGCGCGCCGGGCTTCGAGGGTGCCAAGTATGTCTGTTCGCCGCCCGTCCGCAACGCCGAGCACCACGCTATCCTGTGGCAGGCCGTGCGCGATGGTACGCTGCAAGTGGTCAGCACCGATCACTGCGACTTCTGGTACGAGGGCGGCGTTGGCCCCTGGGAGAAGTGGTCGAAGAAGCACAACGGCGGGAATTGGGTCGAATACGAAGCGCAGGATCCCAGCTATCGTCGCCCCGGTAAGGAACTGGGCAAGGGCAATTTCGCCAAGATTCCCAACGGGCTGCCGGGCATCGAAGACCGCATGATGGTGATGTGGCATCTGGGCGTGAACAGCGGCAAGATCAGCCCGACGCGCTTCGTCGAACTGAACTGCACCAACCCGGCGCGGATTTTCGGCTGCTACCCGCGCAAGGGCACGATTGCCGTCGGCGCGGATGCCGACATCGTGGTGTGGGACCCTAAGAAGACGCACACGCTGAGCGCCAAGACGCACCACATGCGCTGCGACTACAACCTGTACGAGGGCATGAAGGTCAAGGGTATGCCCGTGATGGTCTTCCAGCGCGGCAAGAAGCTGGTGGATGGTGACGCCTGGCACGGCTCGAACGGCAGCGGCCAGTTCATCGCGCGCCAGACGCACGCGCCGGTGATTTGAAGTCGATAGTCTGCAGCGGTTTTCTGGCTACAAACCTCTGATTGACGCGGTTTGGCATCCCCGTTCCAACACGGAGCGGGGAGTCAACCTCTGGATGGCGGTATCACAGTGGCATGTATTGCCGTCAAGACTCAAGATCAACGACTAAGTATCTATCCAGAAACCTCACCCCCAGCCCCCTCTCCCTGTGGAGAGGGGGAGCAAAATACCGTTTTTGTGAGGCAAGTGCAGCGGTTTACGGATAGGTTCTAAAGACTATCAACCCGATCAATAACAGTGAAGGACGTCCCCCATGACCGTACCGCGTATCCCGATGGCCTACGGCGATCTGCATCTCTCACGTATCATCCCCGGCCTGATGCGTCTGCTCGAATGGAAGCTGAGCCGCGAACAGCTCATTGGCTGGATCAACACCTGCATCGACCTGGGCATGACCAGTTTTGACCATGCCGACATCTACGGCAGTTATCAGGTTGAGGCAGCCTTCGGCGAGGCCCTGGCAGCCAGCCCTGGCCTGCGCGACCGTATCGAGATCGTCACCAAGTGCGACATCGCCCTGCTCAGCCCGCAGCGACCGGCGCATACCGTCCATCACTACAACACCAGC
>JAEUQX010000105.1 GCA_016788625.1 Anaerolineae bacterium | reverse complement strand
CGTACATCATCTAGCCAAAAATCCTCATAACTGAATGATAAGCCCGTTACAGGTGTCGGGTAGCGGTTGCCTTCGGGTGTAGGCGGCACGCGCAGTTCGGGGTCACGGATACGCAGCATCACCGTGCCAGAGAACCGCTGCTGGGTCCGGACTTCGTCAGCATTAGCGCGAACAGTGACCCGTTCAAACCGCGTGCCGGGAATTTCAGCGGTGCCAGTAATGAAAGGGCCAGGACTATAAAGCGGTGAGAGGAAAGATGAAGGACTGAAAAGGACCCATAATGGGAAACCGCACATCATGACAACACTGACCCCTATCAGTAATATCAATATGCTCCCCCAACCGAATCGAATTCTTCCCTGCCAACGATCTGTCGTGTTCAAGCTTTCTGGCTGCACATCCTTATGTTCATCGCTCATGCTCATATTGATCTTCTTCCGCATATGCTGACGACAGCTAATTGTAACCAAGCCACATGGCCGCGTGCGAAAATGGACGGATGCGCTATACTCGCATACAAAAGTGGCGGTCAGGCCAATAGACGCACACCGCACAACCGTAACACAGGCTTTCAGCAGGAGTTTTTTATGGGCACACTTTTTAAGAATGGCACGATCATCACCGCCAGCGACATGATTCAGGCTGATGTCCTGGTCGAGGGCGAGATCGTGACCCTGATCGGCAAGAATATCCCCGCGCGCGGGCACGAGGTCGTCAACGCCAAGGGCAAGTACTTGATGCCCGGCGGCATTGATGTGCACACGCACCTCGATCTGGCGTTCGGCGGTACGTACAGCAACGACGACTTCGATGTCGGGCACAAGGCGGCGGCCTTCGGCGGCACGACCATGCACATCGACTTCGTGATTCAGCCGAAGGGGGGCAGCCTGCACGACGGCCTGAAGACCTGGCGCGAGAAGGCCAAGCCCGCGCAGATCGACTACGGCTTCCATATGGCCGTCACTGACCTGCGCGACGATGTGCTGGCCGAAATCCCCTCGATGGCCGCCGAGGGCGTGACCAGCCTCAAGCTATTCATGGCCTACAAAGGCGTCTTCCAGGTGGACGACAAAACCCTGTATCAGGCGATGCGTGTCGCCGCCGATCATGGCATGATCGTCATGGTGCACGCCGAAAACGGCGACGTGGAAGAACAACTGCGCCTGCAACTGCTGGCCGAGGGCAAGACCGACCCAATCTGGCATTACTCGTCGCGCCCGCCGGAGATCGAAGGCGAGGCCACCAACCGCGCCGTCGTCATGTCCGGCATGACGGGCTGCGCGCTCTACGTTGTGCATATGACCTGCGAGCCAGCGGTGGCAGCGCTGCGACGTGGACGCGCGGCGGGCTACCCGGTGATGGGCGAAACCTGCGTGCAGTATTTCCACATCACGCGCGACAAGCACCTGGGCGCGCCGGGCTTCGAGGGCGCCAAGTACGTCTGTTCGCCACCCGTCCGCAACCCGGAACACCACGCCATCCTGTGGCAAGCTGTCCGCGATGGCACGCTGCAAGTGGTCAGCACCGATCACTGCGACTTCTGGTACGAAGGCGGCGTCGGCCCCTGGGAGAAGTGGTCGAAGAAACACAACGGGGGGGATTGGGTCGAATACGAAGCGCAGGATCCCAGCTACCGCCGCCCCGGCAAGGAACTGGGCAAGGGTAACTTCGCCAAGATTCCCAACGGGCTACCGGGCATCGAAGACCGCCTGATGGTCATGTGGCATCTGGGCGTGAACAGCGGCAAGATCAGTCCGACGCGCTTCGTCGAACTGAACTGCACCAACCCGGCCAAGATTTTCGGCTGCTACCCACGCAAGGGCACGATTGCCGTTGGCGCGGATGCCGACATCGTGGTGTGGGATCCCAAGAAGACGCACACGCTGAGCGCCAAGACGCACCACATGCGCTGCGACTACAACCTGTACGAGGGCATGAAGGTCAAGGGCGTGCCTGTGATGGTCTTCCAGCGCGGCAAGAAGCTGGTGGACGGTGACGCCTGGCACGGCACGAACGGCAGCGGCCAGTTCGTCGCGCGCCAGACCCACGCGCCGGTAATTTGAAGTCGATAGTTTTTAGCCGTTAGGTTATAGCCTCTGGCTTCAAATCCCCATAGACGCGGTTTGACATCCCCGTTCCGCATTGGAGCGGGGAATCAGCCTCTGGACGGCGGTATCACAACAGGCATGAATGTCCTAAAGACTTATGACCAACGACTAGCGACTAAAGACTATCGACCTGATCAACCCTAGCGAAGGACTATCCCCAATGACCGTACCGCGTATCCCGATGGCCTACGGCGATCTGCATCTCTCACGTATCATCCCCGGCCTGATGCGTCTGCTCGAATGGAAGCTGAGCCGCGAACAGCTCATTGACTGGATCAACACCTGCATCGACCTGGGCATGACCAGTTTTGACCATGCCGACATCTACGGCAGCTATCAGGTTGAGGCAGCCTTCGGCGAGGCCCTGGCAGCCAGCCCTGGCCTGCGCGACCGTATCGAGATCGTCACCAAGTGCGACATCGCCCTGCTCAGCCCGCAGCGACCGGCGCATACCGTCCATCACTACAACACCAGC
>JAEUQX010000096.1 GCA_016788625.1 Anaerolineae bacterium | reverse complement strand
CCCCGCTCTGATATCCAACTTGGATTGAATATTTACATGCGTTACAATAGCGGTGATTCCCTCGTTTGACAGGCGTAGAGGCCGCTGCCTGTGTGGATTGGTCGGCCAAGTCGTCCGGCTCACAACTCATCTGTGGTGCGTGAGCATCTTTTGGGCTGCCGATCTGTGAAGCCAAACCGGCCTGAATGAGGACAATTGCCCATGACCACCGGGGAACACGACTCACAAGTCAGCCAGCCCAATCCATTTCTCACTCAATATGTCCCGCCCCGTATTGACGGCAGTTTCACCGGCAAACACATCATCACCGTCGATCAGTTCGCTCGCAAAGACCTGCAAATCCTGTTTGATGCGGCCGCCTCGCTGCGCAAGCGTGTCCACGAATCGGATCGTGGGTTGGTGGAGTTGTGCAACAGCAAGGTGATGGCTTCGTTGTTCTTTGAGGCCAGCACCCGCACGGATCTGTCGTTCCAGGCCGCCATGCGCCGGTTGGGGGGCAAGGTGATTTCGGCCAGCAACGGGGTCCAGTTTTCATCGGTCTATAAGGGTGAGAACCTGGCCGATACTGTGCGAGCGGCTGGCTGTTATGCGGATGTGTTGGTGCTGCGCCATCCACAGCTCGGCTCGTCCTACGAAGCGGCTTATTACCTGGATAAGCTCAACCAGCGCATCCAGAACCCGACTGTCATCATCAGCGGTGGTGACGGCATCGGCGAACACCCAACCCAGGCGCTGTTGGACATGTTCACCATCTATGACAAGAAGAAGCAGTTTAATCATCTGACCGTGACGATGGTCGGGGATCTGCGGCACGGACGTACAGTGCATTCGCTGGCTAAACTGCTGACCCACTATGCGCCGGAGCAGGTCACGGTGTGCCTTGTTTCACCGCGATCGTTGACCACCCCGCGCGAGATTGTCGCCCGGCTGCAGGCCAGCGGCATTTCGGTGTTTGAGACCAGCGAGTTACAGGCGGTGCTCGGTCAGAGTGACGTGATCTACTGGACACGAGTGCAAGAAGAGCGTTTCGCAGCCGATCCGCAGGAATACGAGGCGGTCAAGGATGATTTCATCATCACGCCAGCGGTCATGCGCCACGCCAAGCCGGACGCGATCCTGATGCATCCGCTGCCGCGCAAGCACGAGATGGGCACGCGCAGCGATCACGACATTCTGGACGAAGACCCGCGCGCGGTGTATTTCGAACAGATGGAAAACGGCATGTTCATCCGTATGGCGCTGCTCGCCAAAGTGCTGCGAGGCGTGTACGTCTGATGGCGCGACTGGTGATTATCCCCGCCATGCTCGACCCGCATACTCATCTGCGCGATCTGGATTGGTCGCACAAGGCCACCTTCGCCAGCGAGACAGCAGCGGCGCTGGCCGGGGGGTACTGGGCTGTGTTCGACATGCCCAATACACCGCCGACCACCACCGACCCGGTTGCTCTGGCGCGCAAACAGGCTGCCCTGCGCGCTGCCGCGGTGTGCGACTGGGGCATCTATTACGGCGCGGCGCAGTCTGGCAATATGGAATCATATGATGATGTGGCTGGACAGGTGTGCGGCCTGAAAATCTACAACAATGCAACCACTGGCAATCTGCTGATCGCTGAGCAGGGGCAGCGCGCGCACCATTATGCCGCCTGGCCAACCGGACGCGTTATCGCGGTACACGCCGAAGACGAGACGGTTTTGGACATCCTTCAGTTGGTGCGGCAGTACCGCAAACGCACCCATTTTGTGCACATCAGCACGGCGGCCGAGCTGGACTATCTGCGCGCCGCGAAGGAAGAAGGGCTTCCGGTCACGATTGGCGTCTGCCCACATCATCTGTATCTGACCGAAGCAGACCTGCCAGCCCTGGGGTCGTTCGGGCTGATGAAACCGGGTCTGAAGGCGCCTGCGGACCGGGATGCATTGTGGGCTGGGCTTCAGTCCGGGTTGGTGGATGTGGTGGAATCTGACCATGCACCGCACACACTGGCCGAGAAACAGTCATCCCAGCCGCCCTATGGTGTGCCCGGCCTGGAGACCACGCTGCCGCTGCTGCTGACGGCCGTGCAGGCAGGGCGTCTGACGTTGGAGCGGGTGATCGAACTGGTAGCGCTTAATCCGCGCCGGATCTGGGGAATTGAAGCGCCGCCGGATACTTATGCTCTGGTTGATCTCGAGGCTGATTACGTGCTGGAGCGCGCCAGGCTGCATACCGCCTGCGGTTGGACGCCCTTTGAAGGATTACGGGTGCGCGGTCGGGTGCGCGAAACCTGGATTCGCGGGCGGCGCGTCTTCGCCGATGACCAGGTGCTGGCGCTGCCCGGTTTCGGCCAGGATCTGTTCAGAGACAGCGTATGTTGAACCGCTGGATTCCCGCCCTTAATCATCTGGTCTATGAGCAGGTGCTGCGTCCGCTGCTTTTCCGCCGCTCGGCGATGGAGGCGCACCAGCGGTTGCTCACGCTGTTGGCCTGGGCGGATGAGCCGCTTCCGTCCGGCGCGCTCGGCCTGCTGCGAAGGTTGGTTCGGGCGCGCTGCGATGTCACGGTGGGCGGCGTGCTTCTGCCGCAGTCGTTGATCCTGGCCGCTGGTCTGGTCAAGGGCGAAGGTTTCGACAGCGAAGCGGCAGCGCTGGCGGCGGTCGAGTCGGGGCGTTGTATCATGCCTGGCTGGCGATCTGTGCCTCGGCTGGTCGGGCCGGTCGAGTTCGGCTCGTTTACCCGCTGGCCGCGTCAGGGTAATGCCGGTGTCACCCTGTGGCGCGACCCGGCTACACGCTCAACACAGAACCGGGTTGGGCTGCGTAATCCCGGTGTGCTGGCGGCGGCGGCTTTTCTCGCTCGACACCGTGATTCGCTGCCTCCTGTGTTCGGCATCAACATTGCCATCAGCCCCGGCGTGACTGACCTCGATCAGGAGCTTCAGGAAGCGCGCGAGAGTATCGCGGCGTTCGTGCGGCAGGGGATTCGACCGTCGTGGTTCACCCTCAATGTGAGCTGCCCGAACACCGAGGACGATCCTGGCGCGCGGCAGACCGAGCAGCATACACGCCGTTTGTGTCGGGCTGTCGTTGAGCTGCTCAACGGCGATGTGCAGCCGACGCCTTTGTGGGTGAAAGTTGGGCCTGGACTGGCCGCTGAGCAGTATGCGGCGCTCATGCGCGTGTTCGCCGATGAGGGCGTTCGGGCCGTGATCGCCACCAATACCCATCCCGAACCCACGCCCGATGACCCAGCACTGATGGCCGGAGTTGGCGGCGGGCGGCTGCACGCTCGCGCTTTGGCGGCAGCAGGTCATCTGCTCACTGAACGTCAGCGCCGGGGTTATGCGGTGGATGTCATCGGCTGCGGCGGTGTGATCGACGCGGCCAGCTACCACGAATTCCGCGCGCTGGGCGTGGCAGCGGTACAATATTGGTCAGCGCTAGTGTATCGGGGGCCGCTGGCTGCGGCTGTGGTTGAAAGCGAGTTTCGCCATGCTGAATCTGACGGAGCGCGTCGCCCAGGCGCTGCTCGAAATTGACGCGGTGGGCTTCTCGCCGCATTCACCGATTCGCTTCAAGTCCGGCATTCTGTCCCCGATTTACGTGGATAACCGCTGCCTGCCGTTTCATCCGCCGCAGTGGCGTATCGTCATCGAGGGGTTTCGCGCACTGATCGCCGAACAGGGTCTGACATTTGATGTCGTGGCCGGGGTGGCGGTCGGCGGAGTGCCGCACAGCGCGGCGCTGGCTTATACGCTGGGCTGCCCGTCGGTGTTTGTGCGCAAGGAGGCCAAAGAACATGGACGCGGCAAACAGGTCGAAGGCGGCAGCCTGAGCGGCCAACGCACGTTGCTGGTCGAAGATCTCGTGACGACCGGGGGCAGCAGTCTGGCGGCGGTGGCAGCGCTGCGGGCGGAAGATGCCCGCGTGGATGCAGTTGTGACGATTGTGAGCTACGGGTTTGCGGAGGCGGAACAGGCGTTCACGGCTGCCGGGGTGCGGTTGTATGCGCTGACTCATCTTGATGCCCTCATCACCCAGGCGCGGGCGCTGGGCAAACTGAGCGAGTCCGATGCAGCCATCGTCGCGCACTGGTATCAGAACCCACACGATTGGACGCCAACATGAATGCACTGCTCAAATACAATACCCGTGCCGATGCGGTCAATTCACTGGTCTGTGTTGGGCTGGATACCGAAGTCAGCCAGATTCCGGCGGAATTCCAGGGCAGCGACACGCCGCAGTTCAGCTTCAACCGCTGGATCATCGAGCAGACACATCCCTATGTAGCGGCGTACAAGCTCAACACCGCCTTTTATGAGTATCGCGCTGAGGTTGGCTGGCGGGAACTGCGCCAGACAATCGACTACCTGCGCGAGCATCACCCAGACATACTGACCATCTGTGATGCCAAGCGGGGTGACATCAGCAGCACCAACAGCGCATACGCCGGGGCGATTTTTGACGAGCTGGGATTTGACGCCGTGACCTTGCATCCCTACGTGGGGCGCGAGGGGCTTCAGCCGTTTCTCGACCGAGCCGACCGGGCCTGCATCATCCTTTGCCGCACCTCGAACCCTGGCGCGAGCGAGCTGCAAACGCTGTTGGTTGGCGACAAAGCGCTTTGGCAGGTGGTGGCCGAGAAGGTTGCGGGCGAATGGAACCAGAACGGTAACTGTATGCTGGTTATGGGCGCGACCTATCCTGCCGAGATTGAGCAGGCACGCCGTATTGTGGGCGACATGACTCTGCTGGTGCCGGGGGTGGGCGCACAGGGTGGGGATGTAGAGGCTGTCGTGCGCGGCGGGATCAATGCAACGGGCAAGGGGCTGATTATCAACGCCTCGCGCGGGATTCTGCGGTCGCCGCAGCCAGATGAAGCGGCGCGCCTGCTGCGTGAGAGCATCAACGCCTGCCGCTTCTAGCCAAACACGCGATACAGGTTCTTGACCAGTGCCTTGAGCGGCGGAGGACATCACAAGAAGCCATTTCATGATCGAATGTACCTTCTCACAGGCCCACTGCTGCCCACACACAGCCCGTCCAAGCGTGCTTGAGCCACGAGCGATTGTGATGCCGCCTGTTAATGGGTCTATCGCGCGGATCGTGACAGAGGATTGGCGGCAGGAGTACAATCATCGGCATCCACACAGCCGCCTCAGCTACCTGCCAACGCCGGCCTTTGCGGAATAGATTCCACTCTTACTCAACTTAGACCAGGTTATCGGGGCAGGTCACTGTCACCGTGATTGTTCATTCCGAGAAACTTATTTGGAGCAAGAATGAGTACAAAGCATAAAGAGAACCATCGTACAGAACGAATCGGTTGGCTGCGCGCCTCAGTTTTAGGCGCAAATGACGGTATCGTGTCTACGGCAAGCCTCATCGTTGGTGTCGCTGCCGCAAACGCGGTTCGAGGTGATGTATTGATTGCCGGGGTCGCTGGATTGGTCGCAGGGGCGATGTCCATGGCTGCTGGTGAATACGTATCCGTGAGTTCACAGGCTGATACAGAGCAGGCTGAACTCGCCCGCGAACGGAAAGAGCTTGCGGATAATGGGGCGTTTGAATTAGGCGAACTAGCGACTCTCTATGTGGAGCGAGGGGTTGAACCTGCGCTGGCAAAACAGGTCGCCCAGCAGTTGATGAATCACAATGCTTTGGCTGCCCACGCCCGTGATGAGCTGGGTATCTCAGACGTGATGAGTGCCCGCCCGGTTCAGGCAGCATTCGCGTCAGCAGCTTCCTTTGCGGTTGGCGCGGTTCTGCCGCTGATCATCGTCCTCCTGGTTCCTGAAACTATTCTGACTGTCGCCGTATCTGGAGCGTCACTGATCTTTCTGGCGTTACTGGGTGTTCTGTCAGCATGGGTCGGTGGTGCCCCCATTCTTAAGTCGACTATTCGCGTCACGTTCTGGGGCGCCTTAGCCATGGCGTTAACCGCTCTCGTCGGCTCATTGTTTGGCACTACGGTCTAATCTGATACCGTTCGTGGGTTTGAAAGCCTTTCTTCATGAGGGGGAAGGCTGCCAGCGACCATGCGAGCATAGGATGCGGGCTGAGTGCGTAACGCCAGTGAGCATTTGGACTGACCCTGCCCATTTAAACAGGTATGCCCTGTTCAGCAGCCCGTTTTGGGTGCGCCGCGTTTTATGGCATCATTCAGGATAGTATCTGATGCTATGAGACAGGTCATTCCATGAACGCGGATGTGCAGGACGACTCGCGCCCGGATATACAGGGATACGCCGCCCACGACGCCGCCGCGCAGGCCAGCGAGACCGAACGCCGCCGCCTGGCCGCGCTGGTCGAGAGCGAGATCATCAGCCCGCTCAACCTGCTGCTGGCACAGGCCAACGCCTACGAACAAACCTTCGCCGCCAATCCCCAGGCGCGGCTGGCAGTCTCCGTGCTGACCAACCTGGCGCGGCAGGTCATGCAGCAGGCACGCGACCTCAAGGGCAACCTGCACCCGCCCACGCTGGAAACGCTGGGGCTTGAACCCGCCCTGGAAGCGCTGGCGAATCAGGTCATGCGCGCGCACGGTTTGCAGGTGGCGCTGCTGATCGAACGCCAGCGCGAACGGCTGCCGCCGCAGATCGAACTGGCGCTTTACCGCATTACGCAGGATATGCTGACGCGCGCGACGCAGTTTGCCCGCGCGTCGTGGGTCTCGATCCGGCTGGAACGCCGCGATGATGTGCTGCGCTTCTCGCTGGCCGATAACGGCATCGGCGCGGAGCAGACGCAGAACCTCGAAGCGGGGCTGAGCCGCCTGGAACAGCTCGGCGCAGCAGTGACGCTGCGGCAGGGCGAACAGGGCAGCCTGGAACTGAGCGCCGCCTTCAACCTGGCCGCTCCCGCCGACCTGACCGCGCGCGAGATGGAGGTCATCCAGCGGCTGGCTTCCGGGCTGACCAACAAGGAGATCGCCCTGGCGCTGGACGTGAGCGCACGCACGGTCAATTTCCACCTGGACAACATTTATTCCAAGCTGGGCGTCAGCACGCGCACCGAGGCGGCGGTCTATGCGCTGCGCCAGGGCTGGGTGCGGCAGCCGCCCAAATGAACAGGTTGCGCCCCGCCGGACGACCGTTCTGACGAACGGGCAAACGCGCGAGAATGAGCATAACGAACGCATTCCCGACACAGGATGAGGAGCAAGAGCATGAGCGCGGAGAACTTCTTTCAACAGTTAGGGCCGCTGGAGGCGCTGCTGGAACAGCCGGACATCATGGAGATCATGGTCAACGGTTACGACCAGATATTTGTCGAGCGTCACGGCAAGATCGAGCGCGTCAACGACCAGTTCCGTGACGACGACCACCTGATGCAGATCATTCAACTGATTCTTGAACCGATGGGTCAGCACGTCAGCGAGTCCAACCCGATTGTTGATGTGCGCCTGCCGGACGCCTCGCGCGTGCATGTGGTTATCCCACCCATCGCGCTGACCGGGCCGAGCCTGACGATTCGCAAAATGATACAGCGCCCCGTCTCGATGGATGACCTGCTGGGCTGGGGGTCGCTCAGCCAGGAGATCGCGACATTCTTGCAGGCCTGCGTCGCCGCACGGCTGAACATGATCATCTCCGGCGGCACGGGGTCGGGCAAGACCACGCTGATGAATGTGATCTGCCAGTCGATCCCCAACGACGAGCGCATCATTGTGCTGCAAAACGACGCTGAACTGGCGCTGAAGCAGGAGCACGTCGTCGTGTTGGAGACGCGCCCGGCGAACCTGGAAGGCCGGGGCGAGATCACCATGCAGCAGTTGGTGGAGAGCGCCGTCAAGATGCGCCCGGATCGCCTGGTGGTGGCCGAACTGCGCGGCCCGGAAGTGGGCGACCTGATTCAGGCGTTCAACAACGGCTACGACGGTTCGCTGCTCTCACTGCACGCCATTAGTCCGGTGGATGCGCTGACGCGGCTGGAGATCATGGCGCTGGAGGCCAACCCCTCGCTGCCGCTGCTCTCGCTGCGCCAACTGATGGCGAGCGCCTTCGATGTGATCGTGCAGATCGACCGTCTGCATGATGGCAGGCGCCGTGCCGTTCGCATTAGCGAAGTAGCCGGGCTGCGTGGCGATCTGATCGTGCTGAATGACCTGTTCGAGTACGTTGTGACCGGGCAGGGCGAGGATGGCAAGCTGGAGGGCGTCTTCGCGCCCACCGGACGTGTACCGATTTTCATGCAGCAGCTTGATCGCGCAGACACACATCTGCCCGCGTCGATGTTCACGCCGACGTATGACATCCTGCGCCGCGTACCGCCGCCCCCGCCACCCGTCCCACCTATTCCACCCACGCCGCCAACAGCGCCGAAGCCCTTCCGCCGCTCCCGGTTGTAATGATCTGACAAGGTTGATCTGACAGTCATTCGTAGGGGCACGGCAATGCCGTGTCCGCCTACGATTCTCGTCTGGTCGATGTACTGAACACCCCCGCTCAGCGCGTGCCGGGCGTCAGCGTCGCCGCGTCGTCCCAACCCGAACCATACAGGTTGCCGTTCGCGTCATAGGCCGACCAGTACGACCCCCACCACAGCGACGGGTCATACTCTGGCAGCGCCATCCTCAACACCTGATCCCAGGCCGTGCGCTTCGCCATGTTGGCATTGAACAGCGTCCAGCCTGCCTGTTCGCGCACCAGCTCATCCCGATGGCGCGCCAGCCACTGCCCCGACCACTGCTCGACTGTGCTGCCCGCTTCGGCGCTCTGGTACAGTTCCGCAATAGGCGCGATGGCGTCCGACGAGAGGATGTTCAGGAAGGCGATGTCCAGTTCCTCGGTCTCCCCGGCACGGTAGCGGGCGATGTTGCGCTCGGCGATGTAGCCGTCGATGTTCATCAGGTTGAGCGTGCCCAGGTAGCCGATGATCACCAGCAGCGAGCCTAATGAGAACACGTTCTTGCGGACGCGGAACAACGCCAGCACAAACACGCCGAACAGCACGCCCAGCCAGACCATGAACACATGCACGTATACCCGTAACTGCGTGAAGCCGAACGCTTCTTCGTACAGCCACATGCGCTGAAAGGCCGAGACCAGCATCACCGAGGTCAGCGCGACGATGGCCAGCGCTAACCCGCGAAAGGTCACGTTCTCGCGTCCCTGACGCAGCGTCACACGGTCGAGCCACAACGCCAGACCAAGCGTCAGCCCGGCCACCGCGGCCAGCTCGAAGAAGCCGCGCCGCGCGTATTGGGCGTAGCTCAAGCCCTGCTGCGCGATGGTCTCCTGCCCGCCGAAGAAATAGGCGAACTGGATGACGACGAACACCGCGAACAGCGCGACGACGCTGCCCATGATGATGCCGCTTTCGACCATCGAGAGCTTGAAGGCGGGCTTGCGCTTCTCATCGGCGGCTGTTTCTGCCGTGCCGCCTTCGGACTCATCCGGTTCAACCACCTCGGCGTCTTTCAGTGTCGGCGTCGGCGCAGGCAGCGGCTTGCGCTTTAGTCCCCAGGTGATGCCGCCTGTCACGATCAGCGCCAGCGCCAGCGTGAACAGGCCGCGTCCGAAAGTATCGCCAAGCATCTCGATACCCAGTGCGCGCATCACACCGTTCCAGGCGTCGGTGACGTAACGGGCGAACACCGCGTCCGCCGAGCCGAGCAGGACGGTGAACACCGCCACGATAGGCAGGGCGAAGACTAACCCGCGCGTCACAGCGGCGAACTGCGCGCCGCGCTGCCGTCGTTCGCGCAGCCATTCCCAACCCTGTGCGGTTTCAGCGAAGCCATACGGCAGCACCATGAAGCTGGTCTCCAGCGTGTGCCCGATGTAATCGACGAAAGGGTCTTCGTCCAGCGCCTGGGGAGCGGTGATGTAGTACAGCGCCAAGCCACCCAAAGTCAGCGTCGCCGCGATATTCAGACTCGTGATCAACGGGTCGGCGCGCACGGCGACCATCAGCGCGAAGCCCATCATTGGCACGAGCGGCCACAGGTTACGCCGTCGGACCTGCACCCCGGCAGGTTTCGCCAACAGCAGCACCAGCGCGACCGATGCGCCGATGAAAACCGGGAACGAGAACCCTAACGGCTGGTTGTAGAACAGCAGGTTGCCGACCAGCCCCAGCCCCAGCCCGGCCAGCAGTGCGATCACTGCGAAGGTTCGTCTATCCATGCGATAACTCCTTGATAAATGAGTTTAAATGATGAGTAACGAGTCATGAGTTATGAGGGAAGAGAAGATTGAGGCACAGAGAAGACAGAGGCATGATGGGTGGAGATATGATATGTTGTGTCTGTCTGCTGTATTTTCTCATCACGCGTTACTCATCACTCATCACTGCAATAACGCCCTTCTCATCTAATCAGTTCCAGGCTGCCTGTGCCACCCGCATTCCGGGGGGAATTCGCGCGGTTCATACCGTGCCCGTGTGCTGCATTTTCTCGTCACGCGTTACTCATCACTATACAGGCGTCCGGTTGGTATTCATCTCAACGAATAACCACCGACTGCGCGCTGAGTCATGAACTCGTGCCGCGTGCTGGCGTCGATGCCGCGCAGCGCCCGCCACAACAGCGTGTTCAACCCCTCGTGCAGCCCCACGAACAGGGCAGCGGGCAGCAGCACTTGCGCCGCATAGCTGAGCGGTGTCCGCCCGTCGAACAGGGCGGGCACGACGATGATGGCGCACAAGGCGGTGGTCAGACAGATGGCGATTTCCACGCAGAGATACAGCCCGGCGGCCAGGATGTGTACGGGCGCGCTGTCGGTGATCCAGGTCGGCAGCAGCAGCCCGAACAGCACCGCGCTGACCATGGCCTGCACGCCGCCGAGATAGGCCGCGCCGCCGAAAGCCAGCACGCGCGCACTCCCGGCTAGGATGAACGCTTCCGCCGCCTGCACATGCTCGCGTACCAGCAGTCCTGTGAGCAGCACATCGAACAGCAGGCCGATCAGCAGCGTGATGATGACCAGCTTGAGCGTGAAACCGAACCAGATCAGGGTATTGCGCCGCATCAGGCTGCCCGTGCACAGCGCCCAGGTCGCCCCCCACGCGCCAATTGGCAGCAGACACAGCAGTTCGTAAGTGCGGCTGACGCGCGTCTGCATCACCGTGCGGCAGGCGGCCATCGCCAGCGTCGCCCCGTAGAGCAGCACGCCCGCCACACAAACGCTGATGATCAGAAACGAGGGTGTGTTGAGCAAGCCGATTATCATGTACACGCTCAGGCGCATCAGCATGGCGCAGGCGCATCCTGTTCCCAGGATCAGCAGTGTGCCAAAGAAGATGACAGTGCGTTCACGTCGTTTGTGCGGCGGACGGGCGGTCAGCGTGCGTTGGTAGATGGGGTGATTGATTGGCGGGTGGTGCAGCCCGCGCCAGAGCATCCAGGAGATCATCGCATTTCCCTGTGGTGTGCTGAAGTCCTCACTGCGTTGTACACGCCTGACGTGCGGACTGCTCAATGGTCGGGTGAGGGTAGGACTACCCGGATGGGCGGCGCGCATGTTAGGATTTGAGGCAGATTTTCGATACTCAGTAAGATCAGACCCATGCCCACCCTGTACCTCGTCCCTACGCCCATCGGCAACCTGGAAGACATCACCCTGCGCGCGCTGCGTATCCTGCGCGAAGTGGCGCTGATCGCCGCCGAAGACACGCGCACTACGCGCATCCTCTTGCAGCACTACCAGATCAATACGCCGCTGACCAGCTACCACGAACACAACAAGCTGACCAAGCTCGACGCGATCTTCGAGACGCTCGCCAGCGC
>JAEUQX010000093.1 GCA_016788625.1 Anaerolineae bacterium | reverse complement strand
CTATTTCGCGCTGGTCTTCGGTCTGTGGGTCGCGGTGACCGCCGCCTACATTCCTGGCACTGGCGTTGTCGAAGGATTGGCGCTGCTCGTCCTGGGCGTCTCGCTGGTGGTATTGTTCAACATGCCCACCAACTGGGCGGGTGCGCTGCTGCTGATGATTGGCGTCCTCAGCTTCCTGCTGATACCCTTCCTCAACGAGCGCTGGGCGCGGCTGGCGGAAGGTGGCCTGATCTTGCAGGTCATCGGCGCGCTGACCTTGTTCAACGGTCTGCATGTCTCCTGGTTGCTGATCGCCGTCACCATCGCGCTCTCGCTGGCCTATCACCGTTTCGCACTGTTGCCGATCCTCGCGCGCAGCCGCCAGACCGCTCTCGTGATCGACGATGACGGTCAGCTCGTCGGCGCGTATGGCCGCGTCGTGCGCCCGACCGAGCGTTTCGGCAGTTCGTATCAGTGCAGTGTCAGCGTCAAAGGCGAGCAGTGGACGGCCTTCAGCGAACATCCGTTAGAAACGGGCGACGAGATTCTCGTGATTGCCCGTGATGGGTTACAATTAACGGTCGAGGGATTGAAACACAAACATATTACCCAACCGCAACTGGAGGAACAGCCATGACTCTCAATGAACTCCTGAGCGGCCAGGGATCGCTGCTGCTGATCATCTTCCTGGTGCTCTTCGTCTTCTGGGTGCTTTCGCGCCTGATCAAGATCGTGCCGGAAACCGAACGACTCGTTGTGCTGTCGCTCGGTCGCTATGCGGGCACGCGCGGCCCCGGCATCGTGCTGATTATCCCCGTGATCGAGCAGGTGCGCCGTGTCGATGTGCGCGAGCGCTTCCTCGATATTCCGTCGCAGACCGGCATCACGAAGGATAACGCGCCCATCGACATTGATTTCCTGGTCTACTACCGGGTGGTCGATCCCAAGCTGGCCACGCTGCAAGTCGATAATGTCGTCAGCGCGGCGGTCAACATCGCCACGACGACGCTGCGCGCGGTCATCGGCGATATCTCGCTGGATGATGTGCTGGCGAAGCGTGAACAGATCAACGACACGCTGCGAATCAAGCTGGATGAGATCACTGAACGCTGGGGTATGAAGATCACCACCGTCGAAATCCGTGAGATCAAGCCGCCGCGCGAGGTGCAGGAGGCCATGAACCGCCAGATGAGCGCCGAGCGTGAACGCCGCGCCACCGTCACGCGCGCGAGCGGTGAGCGCGAAGCCGCCATCGCCGTCGCGGAAGGTGAGAAGCAGGCTGCCATCCTCAAGGCCGAGGGTGAGAAGCAGTCTTCTGTGCTGCGGGCGGAAGGTGAGCGCCAGGCACAGGTGCTGCGCGCGCAGGGCTTCGGCATGGCGCTGCAAGCCATTTACAGCCAGGCCAAGGACATTGACCAGAAGACGATGGCGCTGCAATATCTGGATGCGCTGAAAGCCTTGGGCGACAGCCCGTCGACCAAGTTCGTCTTCCCAATGGAACTGACCGGGCTGGCACAACAGTTTGTCGGTACGATGAACGGCGCGAAGGGCGCACAGCAGGAGAACGGCGACCGCCCCGCAGATGGTTGAACGCCGTTGACGCGAAAGCGGTATCTATAGCGGAAAAACACGTAGGGGCGCAATGAACTGCGCCTCTACGCATTACCTATCACTCATTACTCGTTACTTTTTTGGAGAACTAGCTTATGGCAACCGTATCCGTTGCGATTCTTGGCCTGGGACGTATTGGCGCGTCGGCGGCGCTGGCGCTCAAGCGCTACAACGCGCGCAAGGACGCACAGCATCAGTTCGATCTGACCTGTGGCGAGATGCGCCCTGGCATCCGCGAAGACGCGCAAAAAATCGGGTTGGGCGACAAGATCGAGCGCGACCTGTTCCGTGCGGCGCAGGGCAAGGATATTGTTGTTATGGCGCTGCCGTATGCGGATATGCAGGTGGCCTATAAGAGCATCGCCTCTGATCTGCGACCGGGTGTGGTTGTGCTGGATGCGTCGCCGCTCAAGCTGCCGTCGTTGGAATGGGCGCAGAAGCATCTGCCGAAAGAAGCCCACATGGTTGGCATCACGCCGATCCTCAATCCAACCTATCTCTTCGACGGGCTGGACGATACGCTGCACGCCAAAGCCGACCTGTTCGACAGCGGCAATATGCTGATGATGCCTGCGCCCAGCGCAGCCAGGGATGCGGTTGAACTGGCGGCGGACTTTTCGTCCCTGCTCGGCGCTACGCCACATTTCTTTGACCCCGCCGAACACGACAGCCTGATGGCGCTGACCGAGCAGCTTCCCGCGCTGGTCGGCGTAGCGCTGTTCCACATGATGATGAAAAAAGAAGGCTGGAACGATGCTCAGCGCATCACCAACCCCGGCTTTGGCCGTGCTACCCGCTCATTATTTGATACGCACCCCGACGATCTGCGCGACGGTTGGCTGAACAACCGCGAGAGCCTGCTGCGCGGCGTGGACGACCTGATCGCGACTCTGCGTTCCTTCCGCGAGGCGCTGGGGCGCGGTGACCGTGACGCGCTGGAAGCGGCGCTTGTCGAGTCCAGCGATGTCTACAGCGCCTGGGTTAACCGCCGCCATAACGCCAAGTGGGAAGAGGACAAGATGGGCGACACTACCGGGGGCGTCACGCTTGGCGGCATGGTCATGGGCGGGCTGATGGGCGGCTTCCTCTCCAAAAAGCTGACAGGCAACAAGAAAGATGACCGCTAGCGCCGCTGCGGTGCAGTTCGGCTTCGTCATGCCCGATGAGAAGCGCGATAAGGGTGCGTGGACGACCTGTGTTACCGATCTTCAGGCCGCGCTGCATCTGATCAGCGGGCATTTCGACTCGGCCTGGATGGTCGATCACCTGATGTTCGACGATACCGATGTGCTGGAAGGCTTCACGGCGCTGACCTACATGGCGGCGCTGCATCCCGATTTACACTTCGGCCATACTGTGTTGTGCCAGTCGTTCCGTAACCCGGCGCTGCTCGCTAAGATGGCGGCGACGCTGCAACTGATGAGCGGTGGGCGTTTCACGCTCGGCCTGGGCACGGGCTGGCACGAGGCGGAATACCGTGCTTATGGCTACGACTTCCCATCCAGCGCCGACCGGGTGGAGCAGCTTGAAGAGACGCTGCACATCATCAAAGCGTTGTGGACGCAGGAACGCGCCACCTTCACCGGAAAACACTACCGCATCGTTGACGCCCAACTGCGGCCAAAACCCGACCCGCTGCCCAACATCATGATCGGCGCGTTCAAGCCGAAGATGCTGCGCCTGACCGCCCGCTATGCCGACGCCTGGAACGTGTCTTCAACAGGCATTGACGAGTACCGCCAACTGGTCAGCGAATTCGAGCGCGCCTGTAACGAGGTGGGCCGTGACCCGGCCAGTGTGCGGCGTTCGTGGGTAGGCGGTTGTGCCTGCGCCGCGACACAGCAGCAGGCCGAAGCGCTGACCGAAGGACGCTGGAGCGCGGATAACCCCGACGATTTCGGTTTCGTCGGCACCCCGGAACA
>JAEUQX010000041.1 GCA_016788625.1 Anaerolineae bacterium | reverse complement strand
ACCTCATTCATCTCAGGGACACTGTATTCCAGTGCAGTCATTTTAGCACGGAAAGCCCTGAACCTACTCCGCGCTTTTCACAATCTGCCCTACCCGTGTCCAGTGCAGACCAATCTCACGCGCAATCTGGCGATAGCTCATACCGTTAGTACGCATCGCAAGAATATCAGCTCGAAGCTGCTCTTTATTGGGGTTACGCAGATCACTTTCAGTTGAGGCTGGCAGGGGAATATCGAAGCGGAGTATATGCCTAGTTAACGTACCTGAGACCCTCAGGTCCACACCACAAAACAATCGCCATCACAGGCGATTTTTTTATCTACAGCGTCACTTTACGATGGTTGTTCGCTGCGCTATACAAGGGGACCAGGATCACTTACAAAATCTGGTCTCGCAGTGGAAAAACCTCTTGAAAAACCCCGAACAGTCTCCTTCAAAATAGAACTCATTTCAAAATACGGTCAATGTACCAAAGAATCTTTGCCGACTTTCGTCTTGCCTACGTCATCCCCCTTTTTAGCGGGAACAATTCTCCGATCCAGACAAGCTTGTGTCCACTCCAATTTGCTATCGGCATCTAATTGACCTCGGAATGAGCGGTTCAATCGCCACCCATTGCTCATCGCTTCGGTCGTGTCTGCTCATGCCTCTATTTTAGCGTCAGCAGACATCCTGAAATGACTTCTAGCCGGGTAGTGTTGCTGGATGAAACCCGGTCAGCAAGGTTCAACAAAAACGCCGCTGGTGATGGAGCGGCGTTCTTGTGTGTAAAATTCCCTATTGAGCGCGCAATTGTTTCGTCGCGGCGGCGTCTACTCTCAGTTCGTCCGTCAGCACGACACCATAGTGGCTGCGCGCAGCTTCACGACTGACATAGCCGTCGAGCACATCCATGCGTACCCGTTCGGGATCGCGCATGAATGGATTGCCATAGCCGCCGCCGCCGCCTGTGTGCGTGCGCACGACCGTCCCCGCGGGAATCGGCTTAACGTTCACCTTCAGGAGATGCTGTTCATCTTTTTCGGGAACCAGCACCTGTACATCAGGCCCTTGTCCGCTGCCGCCGCCGTACAAGCCCCACGCGGGCGTAACCGAACGGTCAAACCAAAGCGAGAGGTAACTGTCTGGCCCGACCGTATATTCGCGCACCAAACCGCATCCACCGCGAAACTCGCCTGCGCCGCCGGAGTCCGTGCGAATGTGGTAGTTATGGATCATGACCGGGAATTTGCTCTCATAGACTTCGATGGGTAAGTCTTTGAATGCGCCGTTCACATTGTTGATCAGTGCGTCCTGCCCATCGCCATTGTGGTACGCGCCCCAGCCGCCTGGTGTTGGCTCAACCGCCAGATACGGCAGCGAACTGCGCGGGTCAACCCCGGCCAGGAAGATCACCATCGAGTCGCCATAGTGCGCCGCTGCAACCTTTTCGGGCATCGCGGGCGTCATCGCCGTCACGAACAAGTCGATCAGCAGGCCGAGCGGCGTGAAGTACCACTGGCAAGCCGCAGGTTCCTGTGCCCGAAAGATCGAGCCTTCCGGTGCTTTGATCGTCAGCGTTTTGAATGTGCCGCCATCAACCGAACGCGACGGATTGACCAGCAGCTTGAAAGCGACGCGCGCAGCCGAAATGGTTTGTGCAAACCCGCAGTTCACCGGCCCGCGCGTCTGCTTTGATGAACCGTCGAGGTCGATTTCCATAGTCTCACCGGAGACGGTGACGGTCATCTTGACAGGAACGGGCTGGTTGCCCAAGCCATCATTGTCAATGTATCCCTCGGCATGATAGACACCATCGGGTATTGCTCGCACCGCTTCGCGCTCAAGCTGTTCAGACTGGCGGAAGATTTCATCTCGTGCGGCCATCACGGTATCGTAGCCAAAGCGGTCAAGGATGCCGCGATAACGCGCTTCGCCCGTGCGCCCCGCGGCAACCTGGGCATTCATGTCGCCAATCGCCAGGAAGGCGAAGCGGCCGTTGCGCCGCAGCAGTTCGATGATGTCCTCGCGCGGTTTGTCATTTTCGTAGATACGAGTAGGCGGCCAGCGCATACCCTCCTGGTAAATTTCCGACGAGTCCATCGGCCCGCCAGCATCCTTTGCGCCGACATCCAGCCAGTGCGCGCGCGACGCGGAGAAGCCAACCAGTTTGTCATGCCAGTAGATCGGGGCGAACACAGTAATGTCGTTGAGATGCGTGCCCGTCATATACGAGTCGTTCATCAGGAAGACATCACCGGGACGGAAGTGATCCCAACCGTACAGTTCGGCGGTTAACTGCACGCAGACTTGCAGATTGCCCAGGAACAGCGGCAGGCCGAGTGACTGTCCCAGCACGTTGCCATGATTATCCAACAGGGCAACCGAGCAGTCTTTGCCTTCATAGATGATTGGCGAGTAGGCGCTGCGGATGAGTGTTGCGTTCATATCCTGGGCGATAGAGATGAACGCGTTGCGAATGATCTCTGTGGTGACAGGGTCGATTTGGGTGGTCATGACTGATTCCTCGTGATGATCACATTACCCAGCGGGTCTACATGTACGACGTATCCCGGCGGCACAACGGTAGTCGCGCTCTGCTCGTCAATGATCAGCGGCCCTTCGTAATGGGTGTCAATTGGCATCGCGTCGCGGTTTAGAATGGTCGTCTGCATTTTCACGCCGTCGAAATAGACCTCACGGACACCCTTAACCGGGTCGCCCGCGTCGGCATTCGGCTGGAAGCCCATGATTTCGCTGTCGAGCCGTCCAAACGCAGTCAGGCGCAGGTTGACGAATTCCAGCGGTGCGCCGGGGGTCGAGTGCCCATAACGAATCTTGTAGGCAACGTGGAAGTTCCGGTCGATCTCGGCGATGTCGTAAGGAGCGTGGATGGGGATGGTGACGACGTATTCCTGGCCGATGTAGCGAATATCTGCCGACATGGCGAAGTAGATGTCCTCGTCGGCAACATCTTCCTCACGAATAAGCGCGCTTCCCTCTTCAACCAACCGGTTAAAGACGGATTGGATCATCTCCGAGGTTGTATCAACGGCACGATGGAAGAAGTTGCTCGTCAGGTCGCGGCGGATGTCTGTCTGGAGCATACCCCAGGCGGAGAATGTGCCGGGACTCCAAGGGACGATGATTTCCTTGATTCCCAGTTCGCGGGCCAGCCACACAGCGTGCATCGAACCTGCGCCGCCATAGGCGACCATCGAAATGTCACGTGGATCAATCCCGACCTGAATAGTGATGGTGCGAATGGCATCTGCCATTTTGGCGTTGATGACCGACAACATGCCCTCGGCAAACTCAATATCGCTCAAATTGAGCTGTGTAGCGACCGAGTGGATAGCACGCCCTGCCGCGTCGTAGTCGAGCTGCATCCAACCACCCAGGCGCGCATCAGTGCCGATACGTCCCAGGAAGAGGTTGGCGTCAGTGACTGTCGGCTGCGTGCCGCCGCGTCCATAGCAGGCAGGGCCCGGTACTGCACCGGCCGATTGCGGGCCGACGCGCAGCGCGCCTGCTTCCAACCAGGCCAGCGAACCGCCGCCCGCACCTATTGTGTGGATTTCAACCAGGGGCAGCAGCAGCGGCAGACCCTGCTGTTCGGTCTCGTTGGAGACACCGGGTTTGCCATCAATGATCAGGCACATGTCGAATGAGGTTCCGCCCATGTCGACGCCAATCATATCCTTTCGCCCGGTGGCCTTTGAAAGGGCTGCACAGCCAATCGCGCCGCCGACAGGGCCGGAGAGCAGGGTATGCACGGGCTGCTCGCGCGCAGTCTTGGCGCGGATGACGCCGCCGCTCGATTGCATCACATGCACAGGCGTCTGCGTGCCGAAGCCAGCAAGCTCTTTTTCGAGGCTCTGCAGGTAGCGCTCGACGATTGGAGCAATGTAGGCGTTCATGATCGCCGACGACGCACGCTCATATTCGCGCCACTCGCGCGAGATCTCGTGCGAGAGCGTGACCGAGATACTGTCGCCCAGCGCAGCCTTCAGAATTTCGCGCGCCCGCAGTTCATGCACCGGATTGACGTATGCGTGGATAAAACACACGGCGACAGACTGGATGCCCTCTGCGCGAATTTTCTCGATGATGGGCGTAAAATCCTCTTCGTGGAGTGGGGTGAGTACGGAACCATCCCAGCGCAGGCGCTCACGAACCTCCAGGACATCGCGACGCGGGACAAGCCGTTCCGGTTTGCGATACTGGACGCGGTAGAGTGTCTTCCGGTCGCCACGTGCGATGGTATAGGAGTCGCTGACGCCCTGTGTCATAACCAGCAGGACGCGTGCGCCCTTGCGTTCCAGGAATGCATTCAGACCAACAGTCGTCCCATGTACAAAGAAATCGACCGAGTTTGCGTCGGCAATCATCTGGCGCATTCCCTCCATCACCCCTTGGGCGGCATTGCCAGGGGTTGTGAGGACTTTGCCAGTCGTGGTCGTTTTGTTGGTGACGTCCGCCAATACGAAGTCGGTAAATGTGCCGCCGATATCGACAGCAACGCGATAGCCCATATGATTAAGTCTCCGTCTGATTAGAGATGAGGATCTCGCTGATCAAAAAAAGTGGATTATGTATTCTCTTCAGGTCTTCCCTTAACTTATCCTGCGTGTTCTGCGCCAGAAATGCGCGTTCAAATGTCTCACGATCTGGAAAATCCATGATCGTCATGAAGCGGTAGGGCGCGCCATCCTGCATCCCTGCTGGCGTCCACTGCTGGTCGATACGCCCAAAGTCGGTCGTAGTGACGCCGGGCATACCTTCATTGCTTTTCTGATGCGGGCCTGTCCGCCAACGCAGAAATTCAGCTTCATCGACGCCCGGTGGCAGGTTGTAAAGTACGGTGAGTCGAATCATGTATGACGTCCTTATTGTCTGCGATGGCGCATCGCATCGAGCGCGACGGCAAACAAGATAATCAAGCCCTGAAAAACATCCTGATAGAAGGTGTCTACGTTGATTAGATTGAAACCATTCTCGATCAGGCGCAGCAGCAGCACGCCCAGCACCGTCCGCCAGATAGCGCCTTCGCCACCCATGATGCTGGTACCGCCGATGACGACCGAGGCGATGGCGATCAGTTCCAGCCCTTGCCCCATATCGTTCTGCGCCTTCATGAACTTCGATGCCGAGATGACGCCTGCGAGTCCCGCAGCAAAACCGCTGATGCCAAACGTGATGGTGCGAATGAGATTGACGTTGATGCCGGATAGGCGCGCTGCTTCGGGATTATCGCCTGCCGCGAACACGTGCCGCCCGAAGCGCGTTCGCATGAGCACAAGCGTCAGGATGACGGCGAAACCGAGCCAGATGAAAACGGTATTGTTGATATCGCCAATGCCCCCGCGTGCGAGATCCCGGAAGCGGTCATCCTGCACACGCACCTGTTCCGCCTGCGTGATGATCAGCGCCAGGCCGCGAATGACGATGCCGGATGCCAGCGTAGCAACGAAGGTGTTGATGCGCAGCACCGTGACCAGTACCCCGTTGAGCAGCCCGAACAGCGTACCGGTGATTATCCCCGCGACCCAACCCGCATAGGGTGCGATGGCCGCGAACGATTCGACCGACTCCAGATCGCGAGCGACGAACGCCGCGACAACCGCCGACATAGCGAAGATCGCGCCCATCGACAGGTCAAAACCGCCCGCGATAATGACAACTGTCACCGCCAGCGCCATCAGGCCGATCTGGTGCGCCTGGTCGAGGATGTTGAGCTGGTTGCGAACGGTCAGGAATGCCTCTGCCCGGAATGCCAGGAAAAGGAACAGCGCGACAAAGGCGAAAAGCACGCCGTAATCGAGCAGCAGTTTGGTGAGTTTGCGCGGTGATCGGGGTGTCGTTCTGCCAGCGGTCATTGATCGTCTATCCATCTATTTGCTCGGTTGTTGTGCCGAAGGCTGCGCGCATGATGTTGTCTTCAGTGAGCGTCTTCTGGGTTTCATCCAGTTCGGTCACGATTTGTCCACGTCGCATGACCAGCACACGATGACAGAGGCCCAGGATTTCTTCGATTTCCGACGAAACCATCAGAATTGCCATGCCTTCGCTCGCCAGCCGGGCGATCAGCTCGTAAATCGCCTGCTTTGCGCCCACATCGATCCCACGTGTTGGCTCATCGATGATCAGCACCTTGGGGCGTTTGAACAGCCATTTGCCGAACAACGCTTTTTGCTGGTTGCCCCCGGAAAGGTTGCGAATGCGCGTAGCGGGTGAACTCACACGGATGTCGAGCGCTTTGATCAGCTCGACAATGCCACTCTGTTCGCGCCGGCTGTCGATGATGCCGCCGAATGACGAGACATCGCGCAGATGCGGCAGGGTGATATTGAGTTGGACGCTCTG
>JAEUQX010000040.1 GCA_016788625.1 Anaerolineae bacterium | reverse complement strand
GTCGGCCATGATCGCGTCGCCCTCTTCCTGCGTGCGCCCCCGGTAAACCGGACTGCGATAGGCATAGGGATCGGGCAGGCGCACGATGTCCGGGATGCCAGGGCCATGACCATGCCGACGTGGGTCACCGCCCGCCGTCGCGGCGCCAAACGTCGCGCCATGATACGAGCGGTAGCGCGTCAGGATCTTCTGTTTGCCCGTGAACATGCGCGCCATCTTGATGGCATTCTCAATCGCATCCGTGCCGCCGTTGGTGAAGAAGGCCTTGCTGATCTTGCCCGGTGTGACTTCCTCCAGCAGTTCGCCCAAACGCCCGCGCGCCTCGGTCGCTATGCTGGGGAATGCATAGGTGATCCGGGCAACATGATCCTGAATAGCCTTGATGACGTGCGGATGACCATGCCCAATATTGACATTGACCAACTGCGATGACCAGTCGATATAGCGCTTGCCTTCGGTATCCCAGAAATACACACCCTCGCCGCGCTCCATGACGATAGGGTTCCAGGTCGCTTGTGCTGTCCAACTGGTCAGCGTGAAATCCTTGTTTTGACGGATGATGTCGGCCGTCGTAACCATACTCAACGCTCCTGAGCAATAAAGCTGCCTCAATGCTGCGCGGCAGCCGTTCCTTTTGCATCATTGTAGCTCATCGACACGGGCGAACTCAAACACTGCAACATCCAGTGGATGTAATCCGCTGGCGTCAAGCGGCATGTGCTACAATGGCGACTAGATCAGACATGAAGCATTCGATATGACTGCCAACTTTCGCGAACACCTGCATCACGTCATCAACGAGCTACCATCCAACTATTCACAGCCCTCCATCATGACCGACTTCCCCAACTACTACATTTCCGCTGCGGGCTATGCGGCGCTCATGGACTGGTATGCTCGCGCGCTTGCCGGTATTCGTGTCCCGGTCGAAACCTGCCGTGTACCTACGCGCTATGGCATAACACATGTCATCCAAAGTGGCCCACCAGACGCACCTCCTGTGCTGCTGCTGCACGGCATCAATACCAGCGCCATGTCCTGGCGACCACAGATTGAGGGGCTGGCAGCACGTTTTCGGGTGATCGCGCCGGACATCGTAGGGTTCACAGGTCGCAGCGGCAGCACACGTCTGGTCTACCGGGATGACTCGTATGCACGCTGGGCGGTGGATGTACTGGATGCGCTGGATGTACCTGCCGCGCACGTGGTCGGCGGCTCGGCGGGTGGACACTTTGCACTCAAGCTGGCTGCCTGGTCGCCGGAGCGTGTGCTGCGGCTGGCGCTGCTCAATCCGTGCGGGCTGGCGAACTACCGCTTTCCCTATGGCCTCACGCGCATACACGGCATACCCAGTCTGCTCAACTGGTTGAACCATCGCATACTGGCTTCAGCGACGCTGGCCAGAATACTGGTGCGGAAAGGCGTCGCGCCGGGACTAACGCTGGATGCGGATTGGGTTGAGTTTTCGTACCTGATTCTGCGACATTATCGCCGTCATGGCCCGCCTGGCGTGCTGCGTGCCGATGAATTACGGCGCATCCAGTCTCCAACACTGCTGCTGGTAGGTGAACATGAGGTCTTCCACCATCCGCGCGCGATCATTCAGCGGGCACAACGGCATCTGCGCGCTGTGACAGCAGAACAGGTGAGCGCCGCCGGGCACGATATGCATCGCGACCGCGCGGAATGGGTCAACGGCCGATTGACAGCATTTCTACGCGCAAACGAACGAACCCCCGTTTATTAGGGGTTGCAGCAGAACGGTTTTTCACGCTTGTCTCATTTCAACTTGTTATGATCGTTAGAATTCATGAAAAGGAGTGCGCCTAATGTCGTTAATACTATTCGTGCTGGGGGCTTACCTGTGGTACACAGGGCGTTTCAGCTTCGGCAGCGTCAATACACAGGGGCGGCACATCAAGGCGGCAGGAGTCATACTGATGCTGCCCGCAGGTGGCACCTTTGTGCTGAGTTTCGTCCTGGGGCTTGTGTTCCTGAGCAGCGAGACAATGCTGGTCACAATGATCAATATCATGGCGATGGTCGAATTCTTCTCGCTGATCGCCGCGGTAATCATCGCCTATATCCTGGTTGCTGACCCGCAGAACGCGCCGCGACTGCCTGGTATCCTGGGCGAAATCCAGGCTGAGCGCCGTGCACAAGACAATCGCGGTGCAACCAGTTCTCCTGCACCGAACTCCAACATTCAAACGACTTCGCGCCCCGTCAAGCCAGGGCCTGTCGCTCCTCGCCAGGAAAGTTTTGGCGCCGTGCTGACAGTCCAAGAAGCTGCTACCTATATGCGCCTGAACGAAGCCGACATCCTCAAACTGATTGATGATGGTAAGCTGGCCGCCGCGCGCATCAACTACAGCTACCGTATCGCGCGCTCGAACCTTGATGATTTGCTGAACGGCGACGAAACATCCACGTCCAGATAGCCCCAACACAAAAGGGATGGCGACAACACCATCCCTTTTGCGCTATACCATTCAGTTAAGTGGCCTGAAATCCGTTGGTCTTGTGCGTGCCGTCACAAAATGGCTTGTTCTGCGACCCTCCGCAGCGGCATAACCACTGGCGTTGACTGGTGAAGACAGACTCGCCATCGGCGTCCAGCACGGCAAAGTTACCTGTCAACCGCAGCGATCCATTGGGATTTACCTTGATCGTCAGTTCACCGCCTGGATTCTCCAGTGTTTCACTGGTCTGCCGTTCCGGGTTAACGATTCCGGCTGGCGCACGGAATTCCGCTTTCTGGTGGCTGTTATCGCAGAACGGCTTGTTCTGAGAGAGACCACAGCGACAAAGTGCCAGGCGGGTTTCCCTCATCGTCACCTCGTCACTGCCATTGGCCAACGTCAAAGTACCGCGCACGTAGACCGGCCCATCGGCAACAGGCTGCACCGTGTTGGCCGCGGGGGCAGGTTCTGCCTCGCCGCCATCCTTACGCTCATAGTGCAGCGCACCCGACGGGCAGAGATGAACCGTCTCGACAATCGCCTCGGCGCTGGCCTGGTCTGGCTGCACCCAGGGACGTTTCTGGTTGTCAAAAACGGCAGAAAGGCGTTTGACACACTCGGCGGCATGGATGCAGCGCTTGGCATCGTAGCTGACGTCAATCTGCTGACCGGCGTAATTGTGAATCTTTGACATCTCTCACCTATCCCAGCGCTTGCATCTTCATATGCTCGATCTTCATGCAGCGATTCATGACGAGATTAATATCGTTGGTCTCAGCCAACGTTTTGGCGTCCGGGTTCTCGATACCGAGCTGCGCCCAGACGGTTTTCGCACCTACCGCAATGGCTTCCTCAATGATCCTGGGCAAATGCTGCGCGCCTCGGAAGACATCCACAATATCCACCTTTTCGGGGATATCAGCCAGAGTGCTGTAGCTTTTCAGCCCTTCCCACTCGCTGATCGTAGGATTGACTGGGTAAATGGTGTAGCCAGCGCTATGCAGATAACGACCCACGCTGTAGCTGGCCTGATCGGGCTTGGCCGAGAGTCCCATGATGGCCACGACACGGGCACTTTTCAGGACATCACGTAATTCCTGTGGTGTGTGCAAATACGGCATACGCATATTCCCTTCTCAGCAGTGAAACAATATGAAAACAGAAAACACCCGGAAATCACTTCCCGCTGTTCACCTGCTATATCTGAAGGAACACGCATCTCATGTCTTACATGCCGATCATGCAACACATAGGACTTTCCAGTAGAAATGACCGATGACCACAAGCGCTACTGCTGCTGAGACTGCTCGTCCTCGCCCTCAGCCTGTGACTCCAGCGCGGCAGACCATCCCGCCAGCACAGGAGTCAGATCGCCAGATGCAGAGTCATCATCCCGCATGACGCGCACACCAACGTACAATTCGGTATCCGCATTGCCCTTGAACACTCCACGCGTCGGCGGAACATCGGCGTAATCGCGCCCAACAGCGACACGGATATGACGGTCGGTGGCAATCAGATTATTCGTCGGGTCAAAGCCCACCCAGCCTAACCCCGGCAGCAGCGCCTCGACCCAGGCGTGCGTGGCATCCTGAGCAGAGCGGTCAGCCTTGCCGCTGTGACGGTGATACAGATAGCCGCTGACGTAGCGACAAGGGATACGGAGCGGTCGTGCCAGTGCGATCATGATATGCGTGAAGTCCTGGCAGACACCACGCCGCGTTCGCAGGGCATCATCAATCGGAGAGTCAACCTGGGTGCTGGCGGGCGCATACTCGAAGGCTTCTGCGATGCTCCTGTTCAGGTCGCACAGCAGTGTGAGCGGGTCATCACGCCGTACAGCACCCAATTCATTGGCAAGATCATCCAGCAGCGGGCTGGGGTGCGTGTAGCGACTGGGCAGCAGCATGTCGTAGTCATCTGCTGCCAGTTCGTCCCAGGCAGTGGCTGGCAGACGGTCTGGAAGCGGCTGTAGCGGGCGGATTTCAACCTGCGCATCCGCCGTGATCGATAGTGTTTTGTGATGCCCTGGCACATCGAAGTGATGAACGATGTTGCCCAGATAATCGCGGTAGATCATCGGTTGGGCATTCGGGTTCAGCGTCAGCTTGAAGTTCAGACAGCGTTGTTGCCCTTCGCTGCGCGGTTCCATACGTAGTTCCATCACACTCTGGCTGATGGGCACGCTGTAACGGAAACGGGTCAGGTGACGGATGGTATAAAGCATAAGCACTCGCACTCAGGGCAAAGCAGATTCAACTGGATAAGTGATGAAGTTCTCGTAAGCTGCGTCGTGAATCTGCATACACTGACGCTGGATGTCTTGCAGATAGGGATGCGTGCCGCGTGTGATTACATCATCGATGCTATCGAAGCTCAAGGCCGAACGCAGTCGCCCTGCCTGGCGGTGTACACGGCTGTTTCTGCTCATGTTGGTAGCTTCGGAGATTGATTGCAGCGCGCTGGTCATCATCTCGACGCAGAAGCGCAGGCTGTGCGGGAACGTCGGATTGAACAGCAGGAACTCGGCCACGCGGCGCGGACGCAGATCTGCCGTGTAGACTTTGCAGTAAGCCTCGAATGCCGTAAAAAACTTGAGCAGACCGAGCCACTCAAAGTAATCATCCGTCTCCGGCGTCTGCTCACGCTCGCTCAGCTCCAAAACGCGCAACTGGTCATCGAGCATATTGGCAATCGCCAATGCCCGTTCCAGCGAACGCCCGAACTGGATGAAATACCAGCCCTCATCGTGTGCCATCGTCGAATCAGTGATGCCCTGGAAGAGGTGCGCGCCCGTCTTGATCGCCTGGAAAAACTCATGCGGTTGTTGATTCCAGATCGAATCGAACGTGGTGCGGCGCACATCTAGATACAGCGTGTTGAGCTGCAACCACATCTCCGAACTGATTTTCTCGCGCACCTGGCGGGCGTTTTCGCGCGCGGCAGTTACAGCGTTGACGATGGAGTTTGGATGCTTGGCATCGAACGCCACGATCTGCGTGCCGTGATAGTCATCACGGATGCCCGTTTCTGGCACGGGCAGGTGCAGCGTTTCCAGCAACCGCTGCCAGCGCAGCGCGGCGGGCATCTTCCGCGACTGATCGAGGCTGAGGTTGAGATGCACATCCACCAGGCGCGCGGTGTGCTCGGCACGTTCCAGGTAGCGGCTCATCCAGTACAGGTTGTCGGCTACGCGCGAGAGCATCTTGGCCTGTCCTCACTCATACAACACCCACGTATCCTTACTGCCGCCGCCCTGCGATGAATTGACTACCAGCGAACCACGCTGCAATGCCACGCGCGTCAGGCCGCCGGGTATGATCTGCACCGAGTCGCCGTAGAGGATGTAGGGACGCAGGTCAACATGGCGTGCCTCGACATCGCCGTTGACAAAACATGGGGCACGCGAGAGCGCGAGCGTCGGCTGCGCGATGTAATTGCGTGGATTGGCGATGATACGCCGGCGGAACTCGTCGCGCTGGTCGAGTGTACTGTGCGGGCCGATCAACATGCCATAGCCGCCGGACTCGCCAACCGCTTTCACCACCAATTGATCGAGGTTCGCCAGGACGTGTTTGCGCTGCTTCTCATCCGTCAGGATATAGGTTTCAACATTGTTGATGATCGGCTCTTCACCCAGATAGTAGCGGATAATCTGCGGCACGTAATAGTAAAACGCCTTGTCATCCGCCACACCTGTGCCAATTGCATTCACCAGCGCCACATTACCTGCGCGGTAGGCATTAAACAGGCCGGGCACACCGAGCATCGAGTCCGGGCGGAAGACCAGCGGGTCGATGAAGTCATCATCAAGGCGGCGGTAGATCACGTCCACGCGCCGCAGCCCCGCTGTCGTCCGCATGTAGACCACATTCTGATGCACCAACAAATCGCGACCTTCGACCAGTTCGATACCCATTTGGCGTGCCAGGAAAGCGTGCTCAAAATAGGCCGAGTTGAACACGCCCGGCGTCAACACAACGATAGTCGGGTCAGGGCTGTGTGGCGGAGCAAGGTGCTGAAGGGTGGACAGCAGGGCGCGACCGTAATTTTCCACCGGGCGCACACCATGATGGCCGAACAGACGAGGGAAGACGTGCTTGGTCACCTGCCGATTGGCGAGCATGTACGAAACACCGCTCGGCACGCGCAGATTATCTTCCAGCACAACGAACTCGCCCGATGGCAGGCGTATCAAATCAGTGCCGCACACCGAGACATACAAATCGCGTGGCACCCGCACGCCACGCATCTCACGGCGGAAGTGGTGGCTCGTGAAGATGAGTTCGGGCGGAACTCGTTTGTCCTTCAGGATGCGCTGATCGTGGTAGATGTCTTGCAGGAACAGGTTCAGCGCAGTGATACGCTGCGCAAGCCCGCTCTCAATCGTTGACCACTCGCTGTTCGTAATGATGCGAGGCAGCAAGTCGTAGGGAAAGATGCGCTCTGTGCCTTCTGTGCGCCCGTACACTGTGAAGGTGATACCCTGGTGCAGAAACGAGAGATCGGCGGCCTGCTGGCGCTGTTCCAGTTCTTCGCCCGTCATGTCGAGGATGCGCTGGTAGAGCGCTTCGTAGTGTGGCCGTGCACGGCCGCTGCGCTCGAACATCTCGTCGTAAGCGTCATCCAGAATGTATTTGTCAAACGGTTCTATCGTGCGAACAGTCGGCTGGGGGTCGTTGGTTGTCATGTCATACAATCTGGTTCATAAGAATAGTGCGAAATTTTAGCCCACGACTATAACGCCGACCTGCACGATTTTGCCAAAAATCATGCGCATAAGTTTGATGAAAGGCAACAATTTGATCTCAGTCAAACTTCTCCGCAGGCTGATGCGGCTTATAGGGGCGGTGCGGGGCATCGCGAATGTGTTCCAGCACCATAGGCAGGTTCTCTTCCGGGGAACGCAGCGAGTCCACGAACAGCGCGTTATCATCCCATGGCTGGTAATAATCGCGCATCCGCTGCACATCATCCCAGCCAACTGGTTTCCAGCCCGGCACATACTGCACGCGGTTCGTCATCCGGTCGCGCCAGACCGCATCATCAGAACAGTAGCAGTATATTGCACAGAAGCGCGCCTGATGCCGCGCGGCGATCTCGCTCGCCACGGTGCGAAAGTGGTCAAGCGGAAAGGTCGCGTCGAGAATGACACTCAAACCCAGGCTGAGTTGTTCGTCGGCCAGATCGAGGATGATGTAGTAGCCATCGCCACTGGAAGCATCGGCGAGGTGATGATCACGCAGCACACGCTGAACACGATCTTTGGCGAAGGCAGGCACCCCCAGGCGCCGGGATACCATACGGGCGAGTGTGGTCTTGCCGCTGCCGGGCATCCCGGCGAAGAGAATCAGCGTGTGGTTCACAGGATGCTTCCTTGTCGCTGCTATGATGTGACGACGCTACTTGATCTTCGACCAAACGCCCGTGCTGGGTACGAAACGGAAAACGCCAATCGGCGCATCGATATAGAATGCACCCGTCCCCTCTTCGTACTGGATCGTGCGGTTGCTGGTATCAATGTTAGCCGTCGCCAGCCCGATCACCATGCCCCAGCCGCCCGGCACGGCCACTGGCGGATTGGTAGTGCAGTAGACCCAGGCGAACATGCTCTGCGGCGCGAAGAAGCCACTGCCTACCGTACCCCAGCAGGAATACGCCGTTGTGCCATCCCAACCGTTTGGATAGCTGATGAATCGCGAGTCCTGTAGCTGGATACCATAGACCGTGTTCAGATTATTGGCATTGATGTACAGCATGTAGCCGCGCTCATACGGCTGGAACGCCCCCGTCCCAATCGCGCCAACGGCTGTCGGGCAGCCTGCACCTGGCGGCGCAAACTCGTTACCGAAAAACCAGGCCGTCGCACACAGCACGGTAATCGGCAGTGACTGCGTGACTTCCAGCCCGCCGCGCTGCGCGACCAGTCGATAGACGACCAACTGGCCGCTGCCCGGCACAAGAACTGGCAGAGTCCCAGACGGCACAATAGAGAAGGTCTGCGTCACCACACCCTGCGCGTTCAATTGATCAATACGCGCCGCGTCGGCATTGGTGTTCCAGCTCAGCGTGATGCTGCTGTTGGCCTGCACCGTCGTAGCGCTCGCGCCAAAGCTGAGAATCTGCGGCGCGTTAGGGGTGTTCGTGGCGATAGGCGTATTCGTCGCGGTCGAGGTTGCGCTGGTCGTCGGCGTGGGTGTCAGCGTATTAGTCGGCGTAATCGACGATGTGACCGAAGCCGTGACCGTCGGCGTCAGGGTCAGCGTGGGCGAAGGTGTTGACGTCAGCGTGTTCGTCGCGGTCGGCGTCAGCGTCGGGCTTGGCGTCAGGGTCAGTGTAGGCGTATCGCTCGGCGTAACGGTGGGCAGAACAGCCAGGGTAGGCAGTTCGACAATCTCCGTCGGCTGTGGCTGGCAAGCTGCGAGAATTAGAAGCACAATCAAGCTGATGATCGCTGGCCCTACATGCATTTTCATCATGATGACATGCCCCAACTCATGACCCACATAAGAATCACCTGTATCTTGATCATACTCGCATTCACCAGCGCCTGCCAAGCATCGCAAGTACCAGCCGCCCTGCCGACGCTGGCACCCACACTGGCACAGCCATTGGTCGCCCA
>JAEUQX010000102.1 GCA_016788625.1 Anaerolineae bacterium | reverse complement strand
CGGATGTAGGTTTCTTCGCCCAGTTCACCCAGGCGGCGAGCAGCGTCCCAGAACAAGGCGTCGCGTTTCTGCTGGGGCCGCTGTTCCAGCCCCGCCCTGATCTGTGCAGGAATATCCTGCTGAAAAACGAGGAGCTGCTGCTCATGCAGCGCGCGCTGCAACCGAAGTTGTGTGAGCACGGTCTCCTTGTCGAGCAGCGCCGAAAAGAACAGGCGGATGAGCAGTGAGTCTTTCGCGGGTTCCAGTTCAGTCATGGGCTGCTTCAGCCACGCGAGGAGGTCAGCGCGCCCAGCGGGTGTCAGATGATAGATGCGGCGCTCCGCCTGATCGTCCTGCGCCTCCCTGCTGGACTCAATCAAGCCTTCTTTTTGGAGCGCCTCGAGGGTGCGGTAAATCTGGCTGGTCTGGGCGTACCAGAAATGCCTGGCAGACTTATCGACAAACAGTTTGAGCTGATAACCAGTGGCAGGCTGATAACTCAGCGCGCCAAGAAGCACATATTTGAGCATGTTCGGAAATCCGGCACTGATGGCATATGACACTTATTGTATTCCATTTATGGAATAACACAAGTGGATTTCTAGTGTCACCTGCATCTGCTGACGCGTGAAGTGACGCCGAGTGAGCAGCAGGTCTTGAACGCGGAGAGTTACCCGTAACGACGCCACTGGTGAATGCGCAGCGAAAACCACAAACAGGCGGTCAGGCTGTTCACTGCGAGCAGACCATGAGATGTTACAATCGATCTTAAACGAGATCTTTCATCTCCTCAGCTTGAACATGTGGGCTGATAACAACAAGAAGGGATTCTGACGGTGGACGTTGAAAAAATAGTTGTGGAACAGGAGCTGCCGTTTTCGGGGGTGGTGATGGTGCGGCGCGGCGGCGAGGTCATCCATGCGAAGGCGTATGGGCTGGCGCATCGCGCAGAGGAAATCCCCAACAGGATTGACACCCGTTTTGGGACAGCCTCGGGCACAAAAACCTTCACAGCAGCGGCTGTTTGCCAATTGGCGGAAGCGGGCAGGATTGACCTGGATGCACCAATCAGCGAATACCTTCGCGAGAAACTGCCCAAGTATGACCCAGGCGTGACGGTTCACCAACTGCTGTCACACACGTCGGGTATCGCCGATTACCTGGACGATGACCTGAGCGACGAGGACTATGCTGCGTTATTCGCACGCTATCCCGTGTATACGCTGCGCGGGCCAGCAGATTACCTGCCGATGTTCCCCGATGGGATGGCATTCAAACCCGGCGAACGCTTCGTCTACAACAATGGCGCGTTCATCCTGCTGGCGTTGCTGGTGGAAACACAAAGTGGGATGCCCTATGCGAAGTACGTAGAAGAAAATGTCTTCGCCAGGGCGGGTATGAGCGACTCCGGCTTTTTCGAGTCTGACCATCTGCCTGCCCGAACAGCATTGGGTTATCTGCCGGACAACGGCGACGGTATCTGGCGGACAAATGTGTTTCTTCTGCCAATCCGAGGCGGTGGTGACGGCGGGGCGTATGTGACCGCGCCGGATATGAGCAAATTCTGGGATACGCTGCTGGGCAACCAACTGATGAGCAAGCCGATGCGAGAGCGGATGCTGAGCGTCCAGGCCACCAGTGCAGACAACCCGACCGAGAACTACGGTTACGGCGTATGGATTACGACGGATCGGGCGGGACACATCACCCGTTACGCCGCAATTGGTGGTGACCAGGGTGTTGATTTCGCATCCGCATGGATACCACAGCACAACAGCCTGGTGACAGTCATCAGCAATACCAAAGGGCCAACCTGGGCGATATTTCGCAGTCTCTGCGCGGCCATTATGGACTGATAGTCGGCGCGCGGTGACCTGTGGCCTCAATGCTGACGAAGATGTTGGTCACCACAGAAACAAAATGCTGGTGGGAAAACCCTTCGCGGATTAGCTCCTCACCAGCATTAGTTGTGTCAAAAGCAACATAACGCGGACTTCAATAAGCAGGCAGACCGCAGCTTACAGCACCTACCCTTTTAACGCGCCCGCCGCCAGACCGCGCACAATGTAACGCTGCAAGAACAGACCAATCAGCATCACGGGCGCGACCATGATCAGCGTCAGCGCCGAGATGTACCACCAGTCAATACCCTTCGTGCTCTTCATGCCCGCCAGGTAAACCGGCATGGTGATCGCATCGAAGTTCGTCAGCATCAGCGCGAAGAGGAACTCGTTCCAGGCGAAGATGAACGAGAACAGCGCCACCGTCACCAGCCCCGGCGCGCTCAGCGGCAGCACGATGCGCAGGAACGCCTGCCAGCGTGACGCGCCATCCACGCGGGCGCTCTCTTCCAGGTCAATCGGCAGGCTGTTGAAGAAGTCGCGCATGATCCACACCGCGAACGGGATATTGAACACGGTGTAGGCCATGATCAGCCCGATATGCGTGTCGATCAAGCGCAGGAAGTTGAAAAACAAGATAAACGGAATCACCACCGCTGCGGGCGGCAGGAAGCGCTGCGAGATAATCCAGAAGGCGATGTTGTCGTTGCGCCAGCCCAACCGCGCCCAGTAATATTTGAAGCGCGAGAGGCCATACCCCGCCATCGAGCCGATGATCACCGAGAGCACGCACGAGGCGGACGCGGCGATGAGGCTGTTGCGGAAGTAGCGCCAGGTCTTGGCCTGTTCATCGACCAGCAGGAATTCCCAGTGATCTGTGACGGGCTGATAATCCACGAACGGGATATAGCGCGGCACACGATTCACGTCCAGCGGGCGCTTGAACGATGTGGTGATCATCCAGTAGAACGGGAACAGACAGATGAACGCCCACAACAGCAGGATGACATACAGGCCAATCGTGGCCGGAATACTGCGCTTTCTCATCAGCCCACCCCCAGTTGCTGGCGCGTCAGGCGGCGCGAGATCGCCAGGAAAACGGTGGCGAAGATGATGACCATCACCAACAGCACAAAGCCCATCGCCGCCGCATAGCCATAGTTACCAAAGCTCAACGCGGTATCGTAGACGTACATCACCAGCGACTCTGTAGAGGTGCCGGGGCCACCGCCCGTCACAACGTTGATGATGTCCACCAGCTTGAACATCTCCAGGCTGCGGATCAGGATAGCGGTGAGCGAAATAGGCAGCAGAATTGGGAAGGTAATGCGCATGAATAACTGCCGGGCGTTCGCGCCGTCAACGCGCGCTGCTTCATATACCTCGTCGGGGATAGCCTGCAACCCCGCCAGCAGCAGCAGCGTCATGAAGGGAATCCACTGCCACGAGTCGATCAGCACCATCGTGAAAGGCGCAACGCCGGGATCAGTGATGAACGGCACCGAGATTTTCACTTCCAGCCCGGTCAAGTTGCTCAGGAAGGTGCCGATGGTACGCTGGAACTGCGCCAAAGGTGAGATACCAGAGTCGAACATCATACGCCCGACATAACCTGCCGCGACGGGCGTGAGCATCATCGGTAAGAGGAAGACCAACCGGAAGAAACGTCGCCCGACGAATTCCTGCTGCAGCAGCATCGCCAGCAGCAGCCCAATGCAGTACTGCACCGTAACACCGACGATCACATAGAACAGCGTATTGCGGATAGCCGTCAACAAGCGGCTGTCGGTGGGCAGGCGTTCATAGTTGCGCAGCGAAAAATCCGCCGGATTGCCCAGGCACATCACGCTGCCCACGGTGGGCGCGGGCGCTTCTGCCCCAGCCGCCGAGGCTGAACGCTGGCAGGTCGTCACGCTGACGCCCAACGACCACAGCAGCGGGAAAATCGAGAAAACCAACAGCACCGCGACGGCAGGCGAAAGGAATACCCGCTTGAAAATGCTGTCCTCACGCGATTCCTGTCCGGTTTCACTGGCGGGGGGCAGCGGCTTGATGTCAGATAAACTTGCCAAAATGATCGTCCTCAATAAAAGAACAGTTCATTCAGTCACTATTGCAGTCGGGATTGCAATAGGGGCGCAACCGCTGCGCCCCTACTGTTTGATTCATTCAGAGGGCACGGCGTTCACCGTGCCAACAAGTAATTACTGGATGCCCAGTGATTCCTTGTACAGCTTGAGCTGGTTCTCGCGCCCCAGACGTTCAGTGATCGCGTCCCAGGCAGCCGCCACTTCGTCCAGCGCGGCCTGTGCGTCCAGTTCACCCGTGATGGCCTTGGCGATGCCCTGGTCGAGCGCCGAGAAGTACTCGAACGCGCCGGGGATACGCAGGTCAACGATGTTGTTCGGGTCGTTGATCGTGCTCAGTACCGCATCCAGATAGTCCTGCGCCGAGGCTTCATCGAAGCCCGCGCCGGTCCACAGGTCGAGGCTGTCGAACTGGCTCTGGCGCAGCGGGTTCACGCCCGTGCCGCCGGTGGTCGCCAGGACGCCCGCCAGTTCCTTATTGGACAGGTAGGTCACATAGTCGAAGGCCGCATCGGCAACATCGCTGTCTGCCGCGACCGAGATGACCCAGCCGCCGAACGCGATGAACGGAGCCTTGTTCACGCCACCTTCGGCGTCAACCCACGCGCCGCTCGCGCGATCCCAGTAGCGTTCCGCACCGGGCAGCGTGCCGAAGCCCGCCAGACCCTGAACAACCGAGGAGTTCGGATCGACCGTGATCGGGCCGACATCGCCCCAGTCCAGACCGAAGACCGTCTGACCTGCCGGGAAGACCGCGCGAACGTTGACAACGTCGAAGTTGATCATGTCCGGAGCGGCGCAGCAGCCGTAAATGTCAATCCAGTCCTGCAGACCCTGCACCCAACCGGGGGTGTTGACCAGCGGGGTCATGTTTTCGTCAAAGAAGAAATAGGGGTCGCCCGGAACCTTGGCATAGCCACCCGCGCGGCTCATCAGGAACCAGAAGCTCTGAGCGTTCTTACGCAGCGCTTCGGCCACGCCGTAAATCGGGGCGACGACACCAGCGGTATCGACTTCCTTGCCCTGGAAGAATTCAGCGATGTCCGCGTACTGGCTCCAGGTCTGCGGCTCATCCAGCGGATAGCCGTACTGGGCCTGGAAGTCCGCCGCATAGGCGCTTTCCGGGTTCACCAGGTCTTTGCGGTAGTACATCATGTGGCTGTCGCCATCGAACGGAACGGCATAGGTGACGCCGCCCCAGTTGGCGATACGTTCACGGTACAGCGGCAGGATGTCGTCCCACTCAACCGCTTCCTTGACCGAATCCGGAATCGGCAGCACATAACCGCCGCCCGCGATGTCGCCCATCCAGTCCGACGCATAGATCATGACGTCGAATTCGCCCGTGCCCGTCTGCAGAGCGGTGATGATCTTGGGGAACAGATCGCCGAACGCAAAGCGCTGCACTTCAACCTCAGCACCCGTCAGCGCGGCCCATTCCGCACCGTACTTTTCAGCCGGACCACCGATGGCCGAGCCTTCCTGCGTCACAACGACGACCTTCTGACCAGCGAAGGGCTGATCCTGTGCGGTGACGGGCATAAGCGCCAGCGCCAGGACTGCCAGGAGTACAAAAAACACAACTTTCTTCATCGCTTTAACCTCGTGTAGTTTGTTGAGCGATATTTTCGGCAGCACAATGCCACCATAGAATAACAACTATAACGCATTTGCAGCAATTTTCAAAATGACAACAACCATTAAACGTAAGCCAGTGTAAGCAGTCGTAAATCCCGCGCGGCCAACAGGAAACAATTGAAAGTACGCCAACCTGTTTTGTTGATACGGATTGTGGTGTTAAATTTGAGGCGGGTCTACAAGAGGTGAAAACGATGGGCAATGCCTCAGCAGTCAACACAAGCCCCTCGCGCGGTTGCGGGATGCCCTGCCAGGTCGTGCTGCTCACGCTGACAATTGGCGCGGCGCTGGCCGTTAGCACGCTGGTGGCACAGGGGTATATCGCACTCGTACAGCGTCCGGCCTGTTACGCCTATGCAGCCCGCTCACACAGTGATGTGGACAACCTGGAATTTGAAGGCGTGACGATTGCGACCAACCAGTTTCGTGGGCATGTGTGCAATTTCCGCGCTCGTGACACGGGCTTCCCGGTCGCGGTGGCCTACGACGAGGCCGACGTGCCCTATCTGGCGGACACGATGCAGGTGCTGTCGATGGTCTGCGGGCTGCTGTGTTCGGGGCTGGCGCTCACCGGGCTGCTGAGCGCGGCACTGCTCCGCCTGGGCATCCAACCGTATTGGATCAGACCGCGCAAGCAGACCCACTCAGACGAGCTATCATAGATAGTAGATCGTATATTGATACTTGATACCTAGGAACACACCATCATGAAAAGTTTCGTTCTGGCACATGACCTGGGCACGACAGGCAACAAAGCCACACTGTACGACGCGGAAGGTCGGCTGGTCGGCAGCGCCTTCTTTGGCTACAACACGCAGTACGCCCATACAGGCTGGGCGGAACAAAACCCGGAGGACTGGTGGCAGGCCGTGTGTGCCTCTACAAAGAAGCTGCTCAAACAAGTGCCAGGCGTGCGCGCCGAGGACATCGCCTGTGTCACCTTCAGCGGGCAGATGATGGGCTGCGTGCCGCTGGACACCAGCGCTCGCCCGCTGCGCAACGCCATCATCTGGGCGGATCAGCGCTCGGTTGAACAGGAACGCTGGGTGAGTGAGCGCATCGCCCCGGAGCGCGTTTACCGCATCACCGGCCACCGCCTGAGCGCGTCGTACACGCTGACCAAGATGCTCTGGCTGCGCGACCACCAACCGGACATCTTCAAGGCCACGCACAAGTTCGTCCAGGCCAAGGACGCGATGGTCGCGCGCATGACCGGGCGCTTCGTCACTGAGCCATCGGACGGGTCGAGCATGAACCTGTACGACCTGGAGCGCGGCACGTGGTCGGACGAGATCATCCAGGCGGCGCAGTTGAACCCGGCGCAGTTCCCCGACCTGAAGCGCTCGATTGACGTAGTAGGCGAACTGCTGCCCGATGTGGCCGACGAGGTGGGACTGCTGGCCGGGACACCCGTCGTGATTGGCGGCGGCGACGGCTGCTGCGCGGGGATTGGTTCCGGCGTGGTGACTGAAGGCTCGGCCTACAACTATATCGGCTCGTCCTCATGGATTGCGCTCGCCACAAATCGCCCGATCTTCGACCCCGACCAGCGCACCTTCACTTTCGCGCACATGGTGCCGGGCATGTTCATGCCGACGGGCACGATGCAGGCGGCGGGCGCGTCGTACCAGTGGACGCGCGACCAGCTCTGCCCGGTCGAAGTGCAGGCCGCGCAAGCCCTGGGCATCAGCAGCTACGAGCTGATCAACCTGGGCGCGGAGAAGTCTCCGGTGGGCGCGAATGGCCTGATCTACCTGCCCTACCTGATGGGCGAACGCAGCCCGCGCTGGAATCCGCGTGCGCGCGGCGCGTTCATCGGCCTGACGATTCGCCACACACGCGCCGACATGGTGCGGGCGGTGCTGGAAGGCATCACGATGAACCTGCGCGTCATCCTGGAGTCGTTCACCAAGCAGGGCGCGCAGATCAACGCGATGCGCGTGATCGGTGGCGGGGCACGCGGGCGCTTCTGGAATCACATCATGGCCGATCTGTTCGGGATGCCCGTGCATCGCCTGAGCATCCTGGAAGAAGCCACCTCGATGGGCGCGGCGGTGGCCGGTGGCGTGGGCGTCGGGCTGTATAAAGACTTCTCGATCATCGAGCAGATGAATCATATCGCCGAAGTCATTCCGCCCAACCCGGCGGCGCAGGCGGCCTACGACAAGGTTTACCCGATCTTCGAGGCGTCGTACAACGCGCTGCTGCCGATCTATGACATGATCGCGGACGCGGGGGTCTGATGGCCGTTGACGCGATCTCGCTGGAGGTCTTCAAGAACCTGTTCGCCTCGGTGGCCGAAGAGATGGGCGTGACGCTGCAGCGCGCCAGCTTCAGCCCGAATATCCGCGAACGGCTGGACTTTTCGTGCGCGATCTTCGACGCCGAGGCGCGCATGATTGCCCAGGCCGCGCACATCCCCGTGCACCTGGGCAGTATGCCTGCTTCAGTGGAATACGCGCTGCGCGACTTCCCGGCGTTGGAAGCGGGCGACGTGATCATCCTCAACGACCCGTATCACGGCGGCACACACCTGCCGGACATCACGATGGTCTCGCCCGTGTTCGTCGGCGGGGAACTGCTGTTCTTCGCCGCCAGCCGAGCGCACCACGCCGATGTGGGCGGCATGTCGCCGGGGTCGCTGCCGCTCAGCACCGAACTCTACCAGGAAGGCATCATCATTCCGCCGATCAAACTGGTGGCGCGCGGCGAGCGCAATGCCGGGGTGCTGGAGCTGATCACCGCGAACAGCCGCGCGCCGCAGGAACGATTGGGCGACCTGGAAGCGCAGCTTGCCGCGCAGCGCGTGGGTGAACGGCGGTTGACGGCGCTGGTGGCGGCGCACGGGGCGGGGCGTGTGCTGGAACATGCCGCCGCCCTGCTCGATTATTCGCGGCGTATGACCGAAGCCGTGATCGCATCAATCCCCGACGGCGTGTACAGCTTCAGCGACGCGCTCGAAGGCGACGGCCAGCGCGAGTTCGACATCCCGATCTGCGCAACGATCAGCGTGCAGGGCGCGCAAATGACGGTCGATTTCACAGGCAGCGCGCCGCAGGTAGCGGGCAACGTCAACGCGGTCGAGGCCATCGTGCGCTCGGCGACATGGTACTGCGTGCGGCTGCTGGCCGAGGACGATGTACCCGTCAATCACGGCTGCTTCGCCCCGGTGCGTGTGGTTGTGCCGCCGGGCAGCCTGCTCAACCCGGTTTTCCCGGCGGCGGTGGCGGTGGGCAACACCGAAACTGGGCAGCGCATCGTCGATACCGTGCTGGGCGCGCTGGCACAGGCACTGCCGGGGCGCATCCCGGCAGCCAGCCAGGGCAGCATGAATAACGTCACGGTCGGTGGGCAGGTGAACGGGCGCGCATTCGTCTACTACGAGACCATTGCGGGCGGGCATGGCGGCGGGCCAGCGGGTGACGGGTTGAGCGGGCGGCACAGCCACATGACCAATACACGAAACACCCCAGTTGAGGCGCTGGAATACGCCCTGCCCCTG
>JAEUQX010000738.1 GCA_016788625.1 Anaerolineae bacterium | reverse complement strand
TATGATCGGACGTAAGCTCAACGACCGCTACGAAATCCTCGATCACCTGGGTGACGGTTCGACGGCGACCGTCTACCGCGCACGCGATGTGCTGCTGGAACGGCAGGTCGCGCTCAAGGTGCTGCTGCCGCATGTGCGCGAGACGACACGCAAACGCTTCTTCCAGGAAGCGCAGGCCGCCGCGCAGTTGAACCACCAGAACATCATGGCGATCTACGACATGAGCCAGGATGGTGAATACAACTTCCTGGTGGTCGAATATGTCGAGGGCGACCCGCTCAGCGACTACATCCCGTCCGAACCCGCCAAAGTCGTTGACCTGGGCAAACAGATCGCCGAAGCGCTGGGCTACGCGCACGCCCGCACCATCGTCCACCGCGATATCAAACCTGCCAATATCAAGGTCACGCCCGGCGGCGTGGTCAAGATCATGGATCTGGGGTTGGCGCTGGGGCGTGAAACCAAACGCGTCACCGCCGAGGGCATGGTCATCGGCACGCCCGCGTATCTTTCGCCGGAACAGGCGCAGGGGCTAACGCTCGACCACCGCACCGACATCTACTCGCTCGGCGTGGTGCTGTACGAGATGGCAACCGGGCATCTGCCGTTCGATGCTGACGAAATCCCCGCCCTGCTCTTGCAGCAGGTCAAGCAGCCGCCGCCACCGCCGCGCCTGATTCAGCCCGACCTGCCTGTCGAACTCGAACGCGTCATCCTCAAGACGCTGGAAAAGAACCCGGCACGCCGCTACCAAAGCTGCGAGGCGCTGGCTGACGCGCTGGACAGTGCCGTGCAGCGCGTGCCCACCGTCACCGAAGAAACACCCGCGAATCTGACCGACACGGGAGCAGCCCGCGCCGCTGCACGCCCACCCGTGCGGCGTAATAAACCGACCATCCGCGTGCTGCTGGCCGACGACCATACTATCCTGCGCCGCACGCTCGCCAGCTTCCTCGAATCGCGCGACGATTTCGTCGTTGTGGGCGAGGCTGCGGACGGCGATCAGGCATTGCGCCAGACGGTCGCGCTGCTGCCGGATGTGCTGCTGCTCGACCTGAACATGCCCGGCAAGGGCGGTCTGGAAATCCTGCCGAACGTCCGTGCCGAAGCCCCCAACGTCAAAGTGCTGATTCTGACCGGGCGCGAAGAAGACTGGTACATCATGCGAGCGATGCGTGCAGGGGCGCACGGCTACGTCCTCAAATCCGGCGACGAGCAGGAGTTGATCGACGGCATCATCAAAGTCACACAGGGGCATATGGTGCTGGGGCACGGCGTGGCCGAGCGCATCGTCACAGGCATGATCGGCGGGGGTGGCGACGGACAAGCGCTGCTCAACGTGACCGAACGGCAGGTGCTGCTCTACGTGGCAGGCGGCTTCGATAACGTCGAAATTGCCAAGCACTTGCAGCTATCACAGTCGGTGGTCATCGAAACGCTGGCACAGGCAATGAATAAGCTCAACGCCAATGACCGTTACGAGGCCGCGCTCAGTGCCCTGCGCCAGAATTTGATCGATCTGGACGAACTGCACGATCTGTAAACCTCACCCCTGAATCCCCTCTCCCCTTGGAGAGGGGACTTCCAGAGGCGATCCTACTCCCCTGCGCCCCGCTTGTCCAAATGTTCGCGCACCAACCGCACAGCGTCATCGGCCGTCTGTACCTCGCCATCGACCTGCGCGTCGCGGATGAGTTCGAGGAGCTGCCCAATGAGCCGCCCTGGCTTGAGGTTGAACATGCGGATCAGTTCCCCGCCGTCGATCAGGGTCGGGGGTTCGACCATCTCCGCATGGCGCTCGAAGTAGACCTCTAGCAGTGAGAGCACCCGTTCGATCAGCATCAGCCAATCATCCTGCTGAAACTCGCTGCCATACGTCCCCAGGTGATCGGCCAGCGTGAGCAAACACACATCAATGCCCGCCGCGCCAAGCTGCCGCCAGAAACGCGAAACCGCGCGACGGCTGGGGGCAGCTTCCAGCGTGATCAGCCGCATATGATTTGCCACGATGGTTTTCAAGCGGTGCGTCTCATCGCTGCTCAGCCGCAGCGCATGTGCGCGCGTTCCGGCCAGCTTGGCGCCAATCGTCTCATGCCCGATGAAGCGCCCATCAGCCGCAGCGGCGGGTTTGCCCGCGTCGTGCAGCAGCGCCGCCAGCATGAGCAGGGCCTTGTGCGCGCGTTCATCCGGCCACTGCTGTTCCAGGTGGCTGACCAACTGCGAACGGTAGCGGTCAAGCTGAATCGCGGTCATCCCATAAGCGAAAGACGCGGCGGTGTTATCCGTGCGCGTATATTGAATCGTCGCCGCAATGCCTGCCAGATGTTCGACAACGGCCAGCGTGTGCGTCCAGGCATCGTAAATATGCGGGGGCGACTGCGGCAAATCGTGCAGCGCGACCGTCTCCGGTATCAGCGTGGGCAGCAGGCCGAGCGCGTCCAGCACGCGCAGCGCGGCGACAGGTCGCGGTAGAGCCAGCGTCTTGAACAACTCATCGCGCAGCCGCTCGGACGAGATGCGTTTGAGTTCGGCAGCGCTGTTGCGCACATCAGCCAACGTCTGCGGCTCGATGCGCAGCCCGAACTGCACGCTCTGCCGCACGGCTCGCAGCGCCCGCAGCGGGTCATTCGCCAATGCCCCCGGCGCACAGCGGCGCAGCAGTTTCGCCATGATGTCGGCCTCACCACCAAGCGGGTCAATCACCTGATCGAGGTCATCCTTCAGACTGACGGCCATCGCGTTGATCGTAAAATCGCGATCGAGCAGATCATCAAGCAGCGCTTCGCCGCGCAGCCGCGCCACGTCGAAGACCATGCGTCCCTGCGGCGTCTCGACCAGCGCGCGCCCCACATCACGCTCGGCATCCAGCACGTAAACATCGCCGTTGAAGTGGTCGGCAATCCAGCGCGCCAGCTTCATCGCGTCGCGCGGCACCGCCAGGTCAAGGTCATGTATCGGGCGCTGCAGCAGCGCGTCACGCACCGCACCGCCGACGATGTAGATCGGCTCTGGGCCGTCGGGCAGCGCATCACGCAGATCAAGCAGAATGTCCGGCCAGAACGGCAAACGCTGCGGCGCGCGCGGTGTGAGATCGAAGGTCATATTGAATCCGGCTTGACTACCCCGATGAAGGGCAGGTTGCGGAACTTCTCGTCCAGGTCAAGACCGTAACCAAAGACGAACTTGTTCTCGATGTCGAATCCCACATAGTCGATGGGAATATCGACCTGACGTTTGGTCGGCTTGTTGAGCAGCGTGCAGAGCTTCAGGCTGGCCGGGCGGCGCGCGCTGAGCAAATCCATCACAAAGCGCAGTGTATGCCCACTGTCGATGATGTCCTCGACGATCAGCACATGCCGGTCGGTGACTTCGGCGGTCAGGTCCATGTCGATGCGCACCTTGCCGCTGGTTTCACGCGCGCCCTTGCCATAGCTCGACACAGCCAAGAAGTCGATCTCGTGAGGCACAGTGATATGGCGCGTGATGTCCACGAGGAACATGATGCCACCCTTAAGCACGCAGATCATCAGCAGGTCGTTGCACGCCGCATAATCCTGCGAGATCTGCTGGCCGAGTTCGGCAACACGCTTCTGAAGGGTAGTTTCGTCGATCAACACTTCAGCCAGATACTTCTCATACGGCAGCATGGTGTTATCCCTGGGTAGAAAATAGGGTTTATTATAGCGCGTGCAGACCAAATCTTCAGGCACTTTTCAGCCTTCCTGGTATCTTTGGTGCCGGGTGCGCGCGTACAATAGGAACAGCAAAGGCACGCCCTAAGAAGGAACATGGGTTATGACGACGGAACACATCAGCCGAGCGCAGCCGCGCCAGACCGTACAGGTCACTTTCAAGGACGGCAGCACGTTGGAGGGGCCGTTGGGCACGCCCATCGAAGCCTTTTTGCAGGCCGCCAGCGCTGATGACCCGCGCATTGACCCGCTGATGATCATGGGCGGCGTGCTGGATGGGCGGCTGCGCGAACTGGCCTACCCTGTCAAACGCGACGCGCGGCTCGACCCGGTGGTGCTCTCCAACAGCGATGGCGGACGCATCTACCGCCGCTCGCTGGTCATGCTCATGTCAACCGCCATCATCGAATTATGGCCGGGCACAAAGGTCAGTGTGCGTTATGCCATCCCCGAAGGTGGGTACTATTGCAAACTGCTCAACCGCCCGCCGCTCACGCCGGACGAGATCGACGCGCTTGATGCCCACATGCGCCTGATCGTGGCACAGGACGACCTGATCACCAAGCGCGTTGTGCCGCTGGACGAAGCCGGCGCGCTGTTCAAGGCACGCAGTGAGGATGACAAGATACGCCTGCTGGAACAGCGCACACGCAACGAACTGACGCTCTATGGGCTGCGCGGGCACGAGGACTACCACTACGGCTACATGCTGCCTTCAACGCGCTATCTGAAGTACTTCCGCCTGATCAGCGTCAATGGCGGTTTCATCCTGCAATACCCGCGCAAGGAAAATCCGCGCGAGCTGGGGCCGATCACCGCCTACAGCAAACTCGGCCAGGTCTTTCATCAGGCCGATACCTGGCTGGAGCGCATGGGCGTGGAAGACATCGGGCGGCTGAACCGCATCGTGCGCGAGGATCGCGTCCACGAACTGATCCTGGTGGCGGAGGCGCTGCACGAACAACAGATCGCGTCTATCGCGGGCGACATCTGCGATCGCCACAACGACGGCGGGGCACAGTTGGTGCTGATCGCTGGGCCATCATCGTCCGGCAAGACAACCTTCTCCAAACGGCTGGCGATTCAACTGCTGGCGCACGGGCTGCGCCCCTTCACGCTGGAGATGGATAATTACTTCGTCAGCCGCGAACAGACCCCGCGCGACGCGAATGGGGATTACAACTTCGAAGACCTGCGCGCCATCGACCTGCCGCTGTTCAACCAGCAGCTTCTGCAACTGATGAACGGCGAGTCCGTCGTGCTGCCGCGCTTCAACTTTGTCAACGGGCAGCGCAGCGAAGGGCGCGCCGTGCGTCTGGAGCGCAACCAGATCATCATCGCGGAGGGCATTCACGGCCTGAATCCCAATCTCGTGCCCGATATTCCGGTCAAGCGTGTGTACCGCGTCTATGTTTCCGCGCTGACGCAGTTAAACACCGACGCGCACAACCGCATCTCCACGACCGATGTGCGCCTGCTGCGCCGTATCGTGCGCGACGCCCAGCACCGCGGCTACAACGCCACCGACACGATCAAGCGCTGGCCGAGCGTGCGGACGGGCGAGAAACTCAATATCTTCGCGTATCAGGAAAACGCCGATGCGCTGTTCAACTCCGCGCTGGTTTACGAGCTGGCCGCGCTGCGCCCACTGGCCGAGCCGCTGCTGCTCCAGGTCGAACCGGCCACGCCGCCGCACATCGAAGCCAACCGCCTGCTCGGTTTCCTGCGCTGGGTACAACCGCTCTCCATCGAACAGCAGGCGATGATTCCGGACACATCGCTGCTGCGCGAGTTCATCGGCGCGTCCAGCCTGCACGACTACCACCCCGGCGAGATGAATCACGGCAGGGGGTAAGCGCTGGTTTTAGCGGATCGGCACGTTGTTGATGTCGCCGCGCGTCGAGACGAACGGCGCGTAAATCCAACCAACCTGTCCCTCGTAGCGCACCTGGAACCAGAAGTTCTCGCCACCTTGAATGGTGCGGCCTAACAGTTGCAGTTCCGCGCCCCAGGGGATTTGCGCCAGCAGCGCCGTGCGTTGGCTCGGGCGGCGGCGGAAGTTCATCACGGAGCGCGGCACAGCCAGCACACCTGTATCCGCAGCACCGTCGATCTGTTCGAATACCGTAGTAGCCAGCGGCAAGCCATCCACATTGCCCGTCGTCTTCAGGTAGCGCCCGGATGCCCAACCGCTGCGGCCATCTGCCGTCGTGAGCTGGTACCAGGTATAGGTGCCTTCATCACGGTTGCGCGCGACGGGCGTGTAGGTATTGCCCGGACGCAGCACGGCGACCAGCGATGCGCCCAGATACGGCCCGCTGCGCAGCGCCAAGCCATCCACGCCCTCAACGACGGCGGTCAGTGGTACAGAGGTGGCAACTGGCGTCGAAGTGATGAACGGCGTGCCTGTCACTGTGCCCTGCAGGAACCACTGCACTTGCAGCGTGGCCTGGTCGATGCCCTCGAAATACTCCACGACGATCTGTACCGGGCTGGTGGTGATGTTTTCGATGAACGAGTCGGTCGTCACAGGTCTGCCGACAAATTTATCCAGCCGCAGCGCGCCATTGATATAAACGCGCACGCCGTCATCTGAGGCGATGACAAACTGATACGTGCCCGGCTGTATCGCCTGCGACGAGGTGAATCGGGCCGAGAAATTATCCGTGCAAGTGGGTGAACTGGGGCAGTTGGTGATCGGCACAGTCACACCGTTAATGATGGGTGGCCCCGCCTGCCAGAGGAAATTCAGGCCGTTGATGCCGCTCACGGCCACGCCCGTCCCGGTCAGGTCGGCGCTGGGAAAGAAAGTGGCTGACCAGTTTGTGCCAAAATCTGCGCGCACTACCAACGAAGGCAGCAGCGCTAACAGCACCAGCACAAGCAGCATCAGCATCCAGGCCGCGCGCATCCGCTTCATGAGTCCCTCCGGCATAAATCGAGCCATGCTGCCTTTATTATATGCATTCCGACGCAAAGCGGGTACAGTACATTCGACAGGCTTATCTCGCGGCGGATAGAAGCTGCCACGATTTGCCGATGGTGTGTGCGAGATTGCGCGAAAACCTGCATCGGTGCAGGATGTATCCCGCCCTTACCTCATGTCAGAATCAACATACCCAATCCGGGTACGTTAGAATAGACACTATGCCGACTGTCGCTTCATAGGGGGATGTGTCATGTCCGATGCCGTTGAATCCACTGCGCCTGCCGCACGCCCGTCGCTGCTGAGCGCGCTCAGTCTCCGCGATTTTCGCCTCGTTTGGCTGGGCGAGGGCGTCTCCCTCTTAGGCGATCAGATTTACCTGGTAGCCGTTCCCTGGCTAACGCTGCAACTAACAGGCTCCGGGCTGGCGCTCGGCCTGGTCAGCGCTGCAACAGCCTTGCCGCGCGCGATCTTCATGCTGCTGGGGGGCGCGGTCACTGACCGTTTTTCGCCACGCCGCGTCATGCTGGCCTCGAATATAATGCGAATGGTGCTGACGGCGCTGTTGTGCATCGCCGTGCTGACGGAAACCATTCAATTGTGGATGCTGTTCGTCAGCGCGCTGTTGTTCGGTACGGCAGATGCGTTCTTCTATCCGGCGCAGAACTCCATCGTGCCGCAGATCGTCGGTCGTGACCAGATCGAATCCGGCAACGCGCTGGTGCAGATCACCGCACAGCTCGCCAGCTTTTTCGGCCCGGCGCTGGGCGGTCTGATCATCGCCAACCTGAGCGGCGCGGCTGACCTGAGCGCATTGGAAGCTGCCGGACGCGCGCCGGAAGCGTCCGGTATTGGCGCAGCCATTGCGCTGAACTCGCTCTCCTTCCTGGTTGCGGCGGTCGCCCTCACATTCATGCGAAGCGGGAATGCCGCCTCCAGCACAGCCAGCACGACGCGGCAACTGCTGGCCTCGATTGCCGAAGGGCTACGTGTGGTGTGGAGTGATCCGGTCTTCCGCGTAATCGTCCTGCTGACGGCTTCCATCAACTTCTGCATTATCGGGCCGATTTCGGTCGGTATGCCCATGTTGGCGGATACGCGCTATGCCGAAGGGGCTGCGGCATTGGGTGCTATCTATTCATCATTCGGCGGCGGGGCGCTGCTGGGTGTGATCATCGGCGGCTCGACCAAAGCCCCGCGTCGGATGGGCGTGATCGTGATGAGCCTAATCACGCTGCTCGGCGTGATGTGGACCACCTACAGTATCCCGCTGCCGCTGGGGGCGGCGGTGGCCGTTGGCGTGGTGATCGGGCTGACAGTAGGTTATTCCAATGTGGTGATGATTAGCTGGCTGCAAAAACGCACCGATCCCGAACTGCTCGGGCGGGTGATGAGCATCGTCATGCTCGGTTCGGTTGGGCTAGGGCCGATTTCCAGTATGCTGGCGGGGGTGTTGGTGGAAGTCAATCTGGGGCTGTTGTTCGCAGTCTCTGGAGCGCTGCTGATTCTGTTCGCCGCGAGCGCGCTCGCCAACCCACATGTGCGGGCTATCGGAGGTGAGTGAGGAGTATCCCCGTTCAAAGAGCGGCAGGCAGGTGCGGTGAAATCCAGCGTCATGCGTTACACTGGTGTTCTTGCAGCACGGTTTGGCGGACACAGCAGTGCTGTGTCACTACGAGAATCTGTCGAGGAACTACACCTAATGTCACAGGCACAGGCCGAGCGCGCCATCCGCGTGATGAGCGGCGATACACACGTTCGATCCGAACTGACCGACGACGAGGCCGCGCTGCTGCTGCGCTGGGGCGAGGCGCAGGTGAATGCGCTCGCCGGGCAGAACCTGGATGACGCCGGTTTTGACCAGCGCTGCGGCCAGCTCACCGAACTGCTGGTGACGATCAACCGCTTCGTCGGCCAGCGGATGTATATCACCGCCGAGGCACAGCGGGCTGGACTGGACGAGATTCTGCTGCTGGCGCGCGCGGCGGGCTACACGGTTGCTGCCGCCGACGTGGATGCATTCGCCAAAGAACACGGTGCGCTGGCGAATAGCGATGCGCTGACCGCCTTAACGAGCCTGCTGCGTCGCTAAAGGAACAGCTATGACCCAGAAGCCCCCCGCCAACGTCGAGCAGCAGCGCGGCGTCAACCGCATCGTCAGCGTGATCATCGGCATCCTGGTGGTCATCGGCGGCCTGATCGCCACCTTCACGGGCGGCGGCCCATCACAGCCACCCGTTACCGACATGCCGACCAGCACTCCGCCTGTATTCGTCACCCTGCCCCCCGGCGAGGGCGTACAGCCGATCAATTTCCCGCTCGGTTTCGGCGCGCAGCAGGGCTTCTGGCGCGTCTACTTCACCGCGCCCAGCGGCAGCCGCGACCCGTCAACTTACGTGGGCGGGCTGGATGCACAGCTTGCCGCCGACATCAACCTGCTCAGCCGCTCGCTGGACATTGCCGCGTTCGAGTTCAACAGCCCGATTTTGACACAGGCCGTCATCGCCGCTCACCAGCGCGGGGTGCGCATCCGCATGGTGACGGATAACGAACACGGTCTGCTCGACCGCGACAGCACCATCCCGGAACTGCTCGCGGCAGGTATCACGGTGGTGGATGACAAACGCACCGCGCTGATGCACAACAAGTTCATGATCCTGGATAGCAGCGTGGTCTGGACGGGGTCGTGGAACTTCACGATCAACGACACCTACCGCAACAATAACAACGCGCTGGCACTGCGTTCCCAGAAGGCCGTGCAGAACTATCAGGCGGAGTTCAACGAGATGTTCGAGCAGGGGCGCTTTGGCCCGCGCTCCCCGGCCAACACGCCGTTCACGCACTTCCGTCAGAACAACATCCCGATTCAGGTATATTACTCTCCAGAAGATAAGCTGCTGGCCGACCTGATCGCGGAACTCAGTGCAGCGCAGCGCAGCATCCGCTTCATGAACTTCTCGTTCACCGACTACGATGTCGCGCTGGCGATCCTGCAGCGCGCGCAGGCCGGGGTATTCGTGCAGGGCATCTGGGAGACGACGGGCAGCGAGACCGACGCCAGCGAACTGCGCACGTTGTTCTGCGCCGGGCTGGACGTGCGCCAGGATGGCAATCCGTTCATCCTGCATCACAAAGTGTTCATCATCGACGATACAAGCATTATCACCGGGTCGTTCAATATCTCGACCAACGCCACCGAGTCCAACGATGAGAACCTGCTGATCATCGGTGACCCGTTCCTCGCCGCGCAGTACCGTGCTGAATTCGACCGCCGTTGGGCCGAGGCGCGCCGCCCGACGACGCTAACCTGTCAATGAATGGGGATACGATGACCGATACCTTCGAAATCACAATAGACACGATGGCGCACGGCGGCAGCGGTTTGGGACGGCATAGCGGACGCGTCGTCTTCGTGCCGTACACCATCCCCGGCGAACGCGCCGAAGTGCGCCCTGTGAGCGAGAAAGGGCGCGTGGTCTTTGGGCAAGGTGTGCGGTTAGTCGAAGCCTCCGCTGACCGCGTGCTGCCGCGCTGCCCGCACTTCGGGCCGGGGCGCTGCGGGCGCTGTCAGTGGCAGCACATCGCCTATCCGGCGCAGCTTCTGCTCAAGCAGGATGTGCTGGCTGACCAGCTTGAACGCATCGGCGGCTTCCGCGATGCCGAAGTGCGCCCGCTGATTCCCTGTTCGTTGGAATGGGGCTATAACGCGCGCATGACCTTCAACGTCGTTGATGGCGAACTGGCGCTGCCCGCTGCCGGGCAGGATATGACGCTGCACCCGATCAGCGAATGTCACATTCTCAACCCGGACTTGCTGGCGCTCAAGGACTCGCTCGATCTGGAGACGATCACCGGACTGCGCGAACTGACGCTGCTGCGCGGAAGTGACGGCGCAACCATGCTGGTCATCCGCACGCATGACGATGAGCCGCCCGAACTGGAAACCGACGTGCCGATGAGCGTCAATCTGCTCAGCAGCGACAACGAACCCGTCAACCTGATCGGTGACCTGCACGCGCGCTACACCGTGAAAGGGCGCGATCTGCGCGTGACAGCGGGCAGTTATTTCCGCGCCAACCTGACGCAGCTTGAGCGCCTCGTCGATGTCGTGCTGGAGACGCTAGGCAGCACCGAAGGGCAGGCCGTGCTGGACTTGTATGCTGGCGTCGGGCTGTTCAGCGTGTTTTTGTCGCCGCGCGCGCGCCGCGTCACACTGGTGGAGAGCCATCCGCAGACGGTCAGCGATGCTGAAGAGAACCTGAGCGCCTTCAGCAATGTGGACATCATCGAAGGCAGTGTTGAGGATGTGCTGGGCGAACTGGATGACCAATATGCCGTCGCCCTGCTCGACCCGCCCGACGACGGCTTGAGCGTTGAAGTGATCGACGCGCTGGTCGCGCTGCGGTTACCGCGACTGGTCTACCTCAGCGGTGACCCGGCCACATTAGCGCGCGACGGCAAGCGCCTGGCCGCGCAGGGCTACACACTGCGTTATGTGCAGCCCATCGACCTCGCGCCGCAGACGTACTATATCGACGCGGTGGCACTGTTCGAGCGGGGGTAACACAGCGTGCAAATCGCGAGTGCTGCTTTCAGTGAAGATTGGGTGTCGTCATTTGGCAGGTGATTGCCGCTGCTCATCCAATCGCCACTTGCCACTGATCATTCACTGACTTTTGCAGTGCCTTGAGGTACACGCTGGCTTTGGCATAAAACATCAGCAGCGCCTCACGATAGATATGAAACTGTACAAACAGGGATGGGGTGAAACCGTGCCCTCGGTCGATTTGCCTGGTTTGCAGATCGTCTTCAGAAAATGCGCGCATCACAGTCTCGAATTCTTCATCGAGTATTTTATACCAGGCCTTCAGCCGTTCAACGCTGCTCGCCAGTTCCGCCTCTTCATTGCGGTATGACCAGTCCTGTTTGAAGGTCTTGAATGACTGAATATAGATATGCTCAAGCACACCTATCTCTCGGCATAATTCGCCCAAGGTGGGATTATCACCGGGTAGTTTGTAGAGCAAATCACTATCCGACAGCACATTCATGAGGTCGTAACGCAGTTTTTGTGTTTCATGTAAGGGCATTTCGTCTTCGATAATGCTGTTCATTTGACAATCCCTTCACTGTCTGATTACCAATGACGGGATTATAGCTCAAAAATTCTAATCCCACCAAGGTGGCGGGTTGGCTGAACAGTACACAATTCAGGGACAGTCTGTACCCAAATACCTCGCCTCGTTTGCTCACGACTGCCCTACGATGCGGGGTGATGATGGGCTACAATAGCACAATTACCATCCCACCACCGGAGCAGCGCACATGGATTTAGCCACCGTCCGCGAGATCGCCAGCCAGATCGCCCTTGAGGCTGGTGCAGCCCTGATGCAGAAATACGGTCAGCCGCACCACGAGAAAACCAAGTCGAGCATCGTGGACATCGTGACCGAGGGCGATGCCGCCTCGGAAGCGGTGGTCATTCCCGGTCTGACACAGCATTTCCCCGATCACCACATCATCAGCGAGGAAGGCGGCGGGCATGTCAGCGCGCCCGCCGAGACCGCCGAGTATTTCTGGTACATCGACCCGCTGGACGGCACGAGCAATTACGCCCACAATATCCCGTTTTTCTCGGTCAGCATCGGCATGGCCGACCGTCAGATGCGCCCATTGGTCGGCGTGGTCTATGACCCGTTCTCGGACGAACTCTACAGCGCGGCACGCGGCCTGGGCGCGACGCTCAACGGCAAACCGCTGCGCGTCTCCGCCACGGACACGCTGCAAAAAGCCATGCTGTGCTCCGGCTTCCCCTACGATTACCCGCACCTGGAACAG
>JAEUQX010000099.1 GCA_016788625.1 Anaerolineae bacterium | reverse complement strand
TGCCGATGATCGAGTCCAGGCTCAACCCGGCGCTGATCGGGTCTTTGGCGTGGCCGCGCAGCTTGCCGTCACGCTTGGAGATGCTGGAGAGTTCGTGCGTCACCTGGGCGTAGGGGTCGAAGTAATCGAACATGTCCTCGGCAGCGGCGAACAGGTCGAGTTTGTGCGTCGTCACCAGCCCACCGACAGAGTTGGGATCGTGCTTGATCTGCGCGACAGTCTTGCGGTAGTTCTCCGGCGCGTCGTGCAGCGGGTGGTCGATGCCTTCCAGCACGACCTCTGGCCGCCCCAACACCTCCATCCACAGCGGAAAAACGCTGTTAATCGACGATTTGCCCGTCGTGACGCCCACGAAGTAAAAGGTCGGCTGTGTCTTGTTGATCACGGGGTAGTTGGTCATGCTGTTTCGCTATCTCTCTATGTGAAATTTTCGACCAGCGTGGAAATAAGCTTGATGAGTTGAATCTTCTCAGCTACCTCACCCCTGCTCGCTGCGCTCACTGTCCCCTCTCCCAGGGAGAGGGGACGGAGAACCGAAGGTTCGGAAGAGGTGAGGTTAAATCACCCGGTAACGCGGCGCATCTCCGCGCAGCACGGCCAGGCAGTCGGCCAGCGCCATACGCCCCATCGCGTGCGTCGCACTGTCGGTATGCGCGCCCATGTGCGGGGTGGCGATAACCTGCGGCAGGCGCAGCAGCGGATGATCTTTGCCGGGCGGTTCGGTCTGGAAAGCGTCCAGCGCCGCGCCGCGCACATGCCCGGACTCCAGCGCCGCCAACAGCGCCGCCTCGTCGATCAGTTCACCGCGTGCCGTGTTGATCAGATAGCTGCCCGGCTTCATCTTCGCCAGGAACGCCGCGTTGACCATCTCGCGCGTGGCATCCAGCACGGGTACATGCAGCGACACAATGTCCGCCCGTTCCAGAAGCTCATCCAGCGGCAGCGTCGTGATGTGCTGCTGCGCCACGAAGGCCGCGTCATAGGTCACGTCGTAAGCCAGCACCGCACAGTCAAAGCCCTGCAAGCGCCGCGCCACCTCGCGCCCAATCGCGCCCAGTCCCACCAGACCAACTGTCTTGCCCTCCAGCGAAGTGCCGTTCGTCCGCATCCAACCGCCCTGGCGGGTATCATTGGCCGCATCCAGCACGAAACGCAGCAGATCGAGCATCAGCGCAATCGTCAGTTCCGCCACAGACTTGGCATTCGACCCCGGTGTGTTGGTCACGACGATATGCTTCGCGCGTGCCGCCTCCAGGTCAACATTGCTCACGCCCACGCCGTAGCGGGCGATCACGCGCAGATCGTCAGCCGCCGCCAGCGCCGCCGCGTCGATTACATCCAGCCCAGCGATGAAACCGTCAACGCCGACCAGCAGCTCACGCAGCGCCTCGGACGTGAGCGGTTTGCCCGTCGGGTTATACGTCACCTTGCCCACAGCCGCTTCCAGTTCGGTTCGCACGCTGGCGTCGCCACGCCCATACGAGGTTGGCGTCACCAGCACATGACAGTCGCGCAGCGGTTTCATCATTTTTGCGGTGCCTGCCAGCGCGGGTTGTCGATGATGGCGGGTTTGCCATCGCGTTCGACCACCAGCTT
>JAEUQX010000092.1 GCA_016788625.1 Anaerolineae bacterium | reverse complement strand
ACTGCCCCCTGTGGATACTCGTTGTGTCGATGTAATTATCATACACGGAATTGTGCGTTCGTCGGGCAGCGTTTATTTCGGGGCATTCGGGAGGATATACGGCTGCCAACCACGCGAAAATATGTACTTTCTCTATATGGCAGCAGCCTAATCCTCCCTACAAGTGGGCAGATGGCGTAGGGGAGGATTAGCGCGTCAGCGCGTATATCCTCCCGTCGGAAAGCCACACCACAATCTGTGTGCGGCGATCTGATGACCTGCTTGCTCCCGCTTCATATCGCCCTCACAACCCCTCTTTGATCGCCAGCGCGATGGCCTCCGAGATGCCCTTCACGGCGGTCAGGTCGCTCACGCTGGCCGCGCGGATGGCGTCAATCGAGTTGCCGAAGTGCTTGAGCAGCGCCTTACGTTTGTGCGGCCCAATGCCCGGTATCTTCTCCAACTGGCTGACCATGCCCGCCTTCGTGCGCTGTTGGCGATGGCTGGTGATGGCGAAACGGTGTGCCTCGTCGCGCACGCGCTGCACCAGATACAGCGCCGGGCTGCGGCGGTTGAGGATCAGCGGCTGCGAGTCGCCGGGCAAATACAGTTCCTCGAACTGCTTCGCCAGCGAGACGACCGGCACGCGCTCCATCAGCTCGAATTCCTGTAACACTTCAACGGCGATGCCCAACTGCCCCTTGCCGCCGTCGATCATCAGCAGATCGGGCAGCAGCCGCCAGGTTTCGTCGTGGTCTTTGCCGTCGGGCGTCGCCAGCGCGGGTTCGTCCTGCGCGTTCTTCCAACGGCTGAAGCGCCGTGTCAGCGCCTCGCGCATCGACTGGTAGTCGTCCGGCCCGGCGTGCGCCACCGTGCGGATATTGAAGCGGCGGTACTCGCTCTTGCGCGGCGCGCCCTGCACGAATACCACCCGGCTGGCGACGATGGCCGTGCCCTGCGTCGTGCTGATGTCGAAACACTCGATGCGGTTGGGCGGGCGCGGCAGGCTAAGCGCGGCTTGCAGTTCGCCCAGCGCTTCCTCCTGCTTGTGCGTGTCCGCCTCCCACTGCTCGCGAATCATGCGCAGCGCCTCGGTTGCGTTCTCCTCGGCCATCTTGACCAGATCACGCTTGTTGCCGCGTTTGGGCACGGAGATCGACACCTTGCTGCCGCTGCGTTTGTCGCGCAGCCACTGCTCGATGATGCGCGCCTCTTCCACCTCGTTCGGCAGGATGAGTTCGTTGGGGATTTGCGCCGCCTCGCTGTAGAACTGCGTGATGAACTGGCTCAGCACCTCGGAGTCGGGTTCGCCCTCGGCGTTGCCCAACATGCGCACATCGCTGCCCACCAACTTGCCGTTGCGGATGAAGAGGATTTGCACCGCCGCGTCGTTCTTGTCGCGAGCGATGGCGATGACATCGTGATCGGTCATCGCCGGGTTGACGGCCTTGTGCCGCTGCGTGATGAACTCGATGGCGCGCAGTTGGTCGCGCAGTTGGGCAGCCTTCTCGAATTGCAGCGCATCGGCGGCGGCGTTCATCTCGGCGGTCATACGCTTGACCACGCCCTCGGACTTGCCGCTCAGCACGTCCATCAGTTCGCTGATCATCGCGCGATACTCGTCCTGGCTGACCGCGCCGATGCACGGGGCGTTGCACAGCTTGATGTCGTAGAACAGGCAGGCACGTTCATCCTTCCCGTTGATAACCCGGTCGCAGGTCAGGTAGGGGAAGGCGCGGCGCAGCGTGCGCAGCGTGTTCTGCACCGCCCACATCGCGGCATACGGGCCGAAGTAGCGGCTGCCGTCTTTGACCACGCGGCGGGTCGTCTCGATCTTGGGGAACGCATCCTGCCAGTTGATCTTGATGTAGGGGTAGTGCTTGTCATCTTTGAGATCGATGTTATAGAAGGGCTTGTGCTGCTTGATCAGGGTTTCTTCGGTGATTAGCGCCTGCACTTCCGTCTCGGTGATGATGATCTCGATGTCGCGCACAGCCTCGCGCAGCCGCAGCGTCTTGGGGCTGCTCTCCGCGCTGGAGTTGAAGTAGCTGCGGACGCGGTTGCGCAGGCGTTTGGCCTTGCCCACATAGATGATCGTGCCCTTGTCATCCTTCATGATGTAGCAGCCCGGTTTGGTGGGCAGGCTGCCGAGGATGCGCTGGATGTGTTCGGAAGGTTTGAAGGTCATGATCTATGCAGGTTGATACTTGCGCGCCTGGGCAATCTCATTGGCTTCGATGCGGCGGATCTGGGTAGGAAAAACGGACACGATGGCGACCGTTTCACCTGTAATGGTCACGAACTCGACTTCATAGCCATCGTGATCGCCGTGAACCAGCACGACAGCGCCAACGTCATGAGTCCTGAGGTTATATTCAGGAAGATCGACCGTCAATGCCACCATATCCAATTCTTCAATCATCCTTCACCTCGTCTTCGCTGCCCCTTCAACGGATACGCAGATACGAATCGCGGAATCTGCTCGTTGTGCCCAATGAACCAGATCGACCGCACCTGTGGCTTGCGGCCATCAAGGGCATCAAACTCACCCTCAATAACGTAGCGCGTGCCGAACGGTGACGGTTCAGTTTTGACGACATCATGCACAGCAGCATGGTTCAAGAGCGCACTCGCCAGCAGTTGCCAATTCTCTGCGGTGTAGCCAAACCGGCTGAAGAATCCTGCTTTTGCCCTTCCTGTTGCATGTGCGGGCGACAAAAGATACTCCGTGATCTTGCGCTGTGGCACAGTAGCCAATTCGTAATTGGGCAGCTTCAGGTCGCACCTCACAGCTTTGGCAACATCAATGCGAGAATTTGTTCTATTGTATCGAGTACATCTGGTTGATGCGAATGCACCTTTGCGGCATGATGTAGCAGCCCGGTTTGGTAGGCAGGCTTGCGAGGATGCGCTGGATGTGTTCGAAAGATTTGAAGGTCATAGCAACCTGCTAAGGTGTTGCAGCCTCGGCTGGCGTGATCGCCGTGCTGACCAGATCGACAATGAAACGGCGCGCGTTCAGGATCTCCAGCAAAATCGGTTCATCGTGTTCGGTAAGATGAAGAATCGACTGCCCCATACGTTCAGCGTGATCAACGCGCTTCCCTTCAGCAAACCAGATCATCAGCACATCGTCGTCCTGGTCATAGCGCATCTTAACCGTCATAGCGCTTCTTCCTTCCCGGATAAAATGTAATCACCAGTATGCCATCAAAGTCTTCGACAAAAACAACCCGCAGTACATGGTGGTCGCTAATCGATTTTTGAGCGGTAGCTGGAGTCTCGCTCGTATCAACTGAATCAGGATTGGAAACGGCGTCAACAACCTGATCTTCGGAGACGAGAAACCCCATATCAGCCAAATCATCAAACTTCTGGCGGGCATGGGCTGTAAAACGAACAGGCTTGCTCATGGACTCTCTGAGTTTGGGTTCAGTCTATTTGTTCTATTGTAGCGGGTTCGCAGTGCGGATGCGAATACTGCCCTGAAATTCGCAAGGGTGTTGCAAGCATCGCACGGCAATATTCGTTACAATCATAATCGTCATCCACATGAATCGATCTCACACAACCAAGACATGAATCGCCGTCGTCTTTCCACCTACCAATCCCGGGGAAGTTCGGGATCATGCCTGACCCAGATTATCCTGCTGGGCATCATCATTGGCATGGGCTTCCTGCTCTTTGATCGCTGGCGCACGCCATCTGCCGCGCCACAGACTGTGCCTACACAGGTACAGCCGGTGACCATCGAACCGACTGTTATCAGCGAGCCAGCATCGTCCGCGCCCACCGCGACGCCGATCCAGGAAGCGCGCGTGCTGATCCCGACAGCGGGCGTGAATGCACTGGTCGTCAACGTCTACCTGGACAGCGAGAGCTGGGATGTGAGCCAGCTTGGCGGCAACGCCGGGCACTTGCAGGGGACGGCCTGGTTCGATACGCCCGGCAACATCGCGCTGGCCGGGCACGCGGAGATGGCTGACGGCAGCGCGGGCATCTTCGCGCGCATCGAGCAGCTCCGCCTGGGCGACCCGATCATCCTGACGCTGGGCGACCGCCAGCAGCGTTACAGCGTGACAGATGTGCGCCGCACCGCACCGGACGACCTGACGCCGCTCTACCCGACCACCAGTGACCAGGTGACACTGATTACCTGTGACGGGTATAATTTCCTGCAAAATGCCTATCAGGAACGCATCGTGGTGGTTGCCGAGCGAATGACGTGACATTTTGGACGGCCCTCAGAGCACAGCTTCTCAATCGATTGTGGTATGTCATCCCCTCGGCGGTGGTGGTCGTCAATGCCGCGCCCGCTGATTGCCTGCGCGCGCTCTCCGAGGCCGCCCGCCCGAACCTGGCGCGACTGCATTTGCGCAACCTGTTCACCGATGGCCGCCGCTACTACCTCGACCCGGACGGCGATCACTTCCGCATGACCAGCAGCAGCAAAGTGCCTTGGCGCCGCCGTGCCCGCACCACCATCGCAGCGGTCGTACTGGGTGAAGTGCAGCCAGCGGGCGAAGGCTCGACGCGCATTCGGCTGCGCGCGCGGATGCGCTTCCTCTACTTCTGCGACATCTTCTTCATTCCGCTCTTTATGACCTCGCTGCTGATCTTCGCGCCCTGGCCGCCGCTCCTGATTGCCATGCTGGCTGCGCTGCTGTTCGCGCTCTCGTGGGGCTGGCATCGCTGGACGGCGGCGCTGCAAGCCATCGACATCGTGTATTTCATCGAGCGCGCGCTGGAGGACTGGACGCCGAAAGCTGCGGTGGGCGCGCTGGCCCCCGGCGGCCCGGATGTGATCACGCAGGAGCGCGAATTCCGCGAGCAGTGGCAGAAGTTTTACGAGCAGCACAAGGACGAGCGCGAAGGTTAAAGGGAATAAATAAAGCAGCATTCTTTCTCCAGGCAATGCGGGCGATGAATTACCCCCACTACTACCGAACTTGCCCATGGAGATGCTTCTGTTTATTCAGCAGGTTGTTCATCCACAATCACATTTCGAATCTCTATCCCAACGCTATCGACACTTTCACAGGAACATCGCAACATTGACGCACGTCTATGCGTAAGCTGTAGTAACAGGAAATTGTACGGAGTGTGACATGCTCAAGAGACTTGCATTTGTGATGTTATTGGTCTTGTTCACCCTCACTATTGGGGGCAGCCTGGCCGCCGCGCAGAGTCAGCGTTTCCCCCAGTTGGAAACGCTAACCGCCTACTTCCCCACGAATACGCTGGTCTACGGCGCAGTACGCAGTGATCCAGCCTATATCGAGACATTGAGCGGACTTTACGACTATGTCGTGGCGCGACTGCCGCAAGATGTGATTGGATCGGACGTGCCGCCTACGCTTGCCGAGGTTCTCAACCAAACATTCGCGGGCTTCGATGGCGACTTTGACACAACGGTAAGCCCCTGGTTGGGTGAGAGTATCGCACTGGGCGTGCTGCCCTACCGTAACTCCATAGAGATGCGGCTGGTAATTGCGATCACTGATCAGGCAGCAGCACTGAAGACGCTGACCCGTCCATTGGCACGTGATGGCTGGGTGGAACAGCAGCAGCCCGGCTACACACGGTTCGTGAAGGACAACGACTACGACGACAGCAGCATCGTCGTCTTCCCGAACGTGATCATCATTTCCAGCGAACAGCTAACAAGCCTGGAAACGGCAGGCGTCGAATCGCCAAACCTGAGCAGCAGCCCCTACTACAGCGACGCAATCGCGCTGCTGCCCGCCGCCAGCTACAATCTGCTGGCCTACGTGGACACGCCAATGGTACTGGCAACCAGTGTGGGCAGCGACTGGTCACGCTCGCAGGGCGAGCGACTGCTGATGGCCGCGTTGATTCGCATGGTTGGACCGACCGCCGCGGGTGGCACGCTGACGGGCGAAAAGACGCTGACGCTGGATGTGGCGCAGCGCTTTGGCAACCGCGCTGGCCTGGACGCACTCGGCATCCAACTGCCGGGCACAGGACAGACGCTCGATACAAACTTCCTGGCGAATGTGCCCAGCGACGCGGTGCTGGTGGCACACGGAGCAAACCTGAACAACGGTTATGAATTCGTTCGCAATAATCTGGGCGAAATCGTCAATATCATCGGACTTCTGCCGGAAGGCAGCGTAGAAGGTGGACAGACTATCGCGGGCATCAACCGCTTGTTTGAGGTTGTCTTTGCCAATGTCACAGGATTGAATTACGAACAGGATGTGCAGTCGTGGGTGTCCAGCGATTTCGCGCTGTTCGTAGAAGCCAATCCGGACTTTAACCCCAACACCCCGAATGCCATGTGGCCAGTCGAACTCGGCGCGGTCTTCCGCGTCAGTGATCCAGCATCGGCAGCGGGCTTCGTGACCAAGTTGGAACGCGAGCTGCCGATTACGCTGCGCGCGTTGGATGAACGCAATACGGTGACGGTCGAGCGTGTCGAGGTGGCCGCGGGCGCTACAGCCATCAGCGTGACCGCTTATGAGTACCGCTTCGACAGCGATCCCCGAATCGTGGCCGATTCCCTGATCGGGGCGAACGACTCAGTGGTCGTCATGGGCACGCGTGACGCGGCAACCAGCATCCTGAATGGTGAGGCGGGCGGTTTTCAGGCCGTGTTGCCCGAACCGCTGCCCAACACGGGGCTGGCACTCTACGTCAACAGCACACCGTTGATCGCAGCGCTGGAACGCTGGTCACAGTTGCGCCCCGGCCTGATGAACCAAAATGATATGCAGCAGTTGCTGGTTCTGACGAACCTACTGGAAGGTGCGACGATCAGCGCCGCCGGGACGCCGAACAGCGACCTCGTGGCGCGGCTGACGCTGACGCTGCGCTGAACCGACTAAGTGCGAAATGGGCGGGGAGTCCTCTCCGCCCATGTTGCGCACAGCAAACCATTCTTCGCCTGGATTACGCGGCTGAAGGTCGAATACGATACAATCAGGGGCGTGCATAAAGTGCGCCCTTTTTGTTTATGGAGAAGATCATTCATGAAAGCGCTGACATTGCAGGCCGAGTTTGCCCCCAAAGCAGACTACAAACTAAGCGAACTGGAACGCACGACTCGCAAGGTCAAGAGTGGTTCGCAGGTCTGGAAGCACCCGCGCATCAACGTGGGCGAGCAGCCCGACCCGACGCCAAAGGAGGATGAGGTGATCATCCAGGTCGGCGCGGTGGGCATCTGTGGCTCGGACATGCACATGTACGAGGCCAGCAGCGATGGCTATATCCTCTACCCCGGCCTGACGCGCTTCCCCAATATCCTGGGGCACGAGTTCTCCGGTAAAGTGGTTGAGGTTGGCAAAGCGGTGCGCGACCTGCGCGTGGGCGACCTGGTCACCGCCGAGGAAATCCAGTGGTGCGGCCAGTGTGTTTCCTGCCGCCGGGGTTACGTCAACCACTGCGACAATATGGAAGAACTGGGCTTCACCACGCCGGGAGCAATGGCACAGTACATCCCGGTGCGTGCGCGTTACTGCTGGAACATCCGCGAAATCGCCGACCGCGTGGGTGACGAACACGAGGCGTTGGTGATGGGCGCGATGGTCGAACCGACGGGCGTCTCGTATCACGCCATGTTCAACCGCATCCATACCTGGCAGCCGGGCGTGTACGTCGCGGTCTTCGGCGCGGGGCCTATCGGGCTGGCGGCAGAGGCGCTGGCGGTGGCGGCGGGCGCGTCACAGGTAATCGTCTTCGACACATCCCCAGCACGGCGGGCAATAGCGCAAAAACTCGGCGCGACAGCGGTGCTCGACCCGGTCGGAACAAACATCAACGAGTCACTGCTTGAACTGACCTACGGGCGCGGCGTCGATTTCGTCGTCGAAGCGGCGGGTGCGCCAGGGCACACGCTGGCACCGCTGACGGACGCGCTGGCTGTCAATGCGACCGTCTGTCACATCGGGCGCTCGGAAAAACCGACAGCATTGTCCTTGGAGCACTATCAGGTGCGCGGTGTGCAGTTGGCTGGCTCGCTGGGACATGCCGGGCATGGCACTTTCCAGAACGTGATTCGCATGATGGCGTCTGGCAAGCTGGATATGCGCCCGATGGTCAGCGCGCGCATGGCGCTGGACGAGGCCGCCAACGCGTTCAAACGGCTGGAGAATCGCCAGGACGCCAAGATCATGCTGCTGCCCAATTGAGTTCAAGGAAGGCGTGATAGGAGCTTTCAGCACAGATGCGCCAAAAAATACACATGTGAGGACAGGGACCATAGACGCCAATACCGGGATCCCCCTTCTCTGTCGAGTACGGACAATCGAAAGACCTGTGCAATCAACGAGGGAGGGAGATATGAGTGTTGGGACATCTGCAACTGAAGTGTCTGGCGTGACACCAGAAGTTCAGCGCAAACGGGGCTGCCTGTTCTATATCCGGCGCACACTGAAGTGGTTTGTAATTGTTCTATTCGGGATTATCGTGCTGGGAGTCGTCTATCAGACGGTTGCCACTGAGCTGGACAAACGCAGCTATGCGCCGCGCGGGGAACTGTATCCCGTCAACGGTCATCAGATACACATAACCTGTATCGGTGAGGGCAGTCCGGCAGTCATTTTGCAGGCGGGCGGCGTTGCTGAGTCGCTTTGGTGGTATTGGATTCAGCAGCAGGTCGCGGAACATACACAGGTCTGTGCCTATGACCGACCTGGCCTCGGCTGGAGTCAGCCCGCGAGTGGGCCTCGTGATGCACGAACGATCAATACAGAACTTAGTGCATTGTTGGAACAGGCGGGTATTCCTGCGCCCTATGTGATGGTCGGTCATTCGTATGGAGCAATCCTGACACGAGTGTTCGCAGCACAATATCCCGATAAAGTGGAAGGTCTTGTGTTGGTAGACAGCGCGCTGTTGATTCCGAGATTGTTTGCCGACCAAGCTGAATTTGATGAATGGAGAAGGTCAAATGATATTTTGCAGGCGTTCATATGGGGAATGACCCGAACAGGTATCATGCGTCTCATAATGCCGGGGACATTTCAACAATGGGGGTATCCGCCGGAGATCGTGTCCGAACTGGCGGCTCTCCGTTCGCCCAATTCCGTGTTCGATGCCGATTATGCAGAGCGAATCCCTGAAATGTGGGCACTGCAACAAGCATCCGCTTCTGCTGAAAATCTTGGAGATTTGCCGACGGCAGTTCTTTGGGCATCTGACCTGAGTGGCTTCGTAGCAACTGATGAAGCTCTACAAACATTCTTCACATATCGGGATGCTGTTGCCAGCTATTCAGGGAACAGCGTAGTACGAATGATCGAAGGAGCAGATCACGGCTCGATCCTGGGCAACGAACAGTACGCACAGCAGGTAACCGACGCGATTCTCGATGTCATCCAGGCGGCACAGACGGGCGCCCCCCTGGAATGATCCATCTTGAGAACTTCAGCAAACATCAGTGAATTTGCCTGACAACCTGAATAACTTTGACGAAAGTAAGGAGTATGGAAGATGAGTGTTGATTTTGGCTTCGCGCTGATCGAGAAGCACCCCAAACCGCCGCGCCTGAACCAATGGATGGAAGATGTCGATGCCATTCTGCCGCGTCTGCAAGGGCACTACAAGAGCCTGTGGATGACCGACCACTTCATCTGGGGCGATCAGTACGTCTATGACGTGTGGACGGTGCTGACGTGGCTGGCGGCGAAGTGGCCGTCGTTCGATGTTGGGCCAATGGTGATGGGGCAGAACTACCGCAACCCGGCGCTGCTGGCAAAGATGGCTGCGACCTTGAATGTCTTCAGCGGTGGGCGCTTCATCATGGGGCTGGGTGCGGGCTGGAAAGAGGACGAGTACCGCGCGTATGGCTATGATTACCCCTCAGCGGGCGCGCGCGTGCAGCAGCTTGAGGACACGCTGGAAATCATCAAGCGCCTGTGGACGCAGCCGGGCAAGGTCAGCTACCAGGGAACGTACTACGCCGTCAACGACGCCTACTTTGAGCCGAAGCCCGATCCGCTGCCGCCGATCTGCCTGGGCGTGAAAGGCGAGAAAACGCTCAAGCTGGCCGCCAAGTATGCCGACTGGTGGAATATCTCCGACGCGCCGATTGCCTACTACAGCGACCGTTCCAACCTGCTCAGCCGCTACTGCGAGGAAATCGGGCGCGACCCGAAGACCGTGCGCCGCTCGTGGTTCGGGCGCGTGGTGACGGCGCGCAGCGAGGCCGAGGTACAAAAGCTGGCGACTTCGCGTCCGGGTATCGTCTACAGCCGCGCGAACTGCTTCATCGGCACACCCGCGCAGGTCGTCGAGCAAATGGCCGAGTTCGTCGCAGCAGGCAACACGTACTTCATGATCGATGTTGTCGGGCAGCCGAACACCGATCTGCTCGATCTGGTGAACGAGGAAATCATCCCGCACGTCAAAGCGATGTAAAGTAATGATGAGTGACGAGTAATCAGTGATGAGTAAAAGACAGACAGAGACGCACTTGGGTATGTTCGCAAGCGATGCTTCAGTAAATGTGGGGTCTCAGCGCGGCCCTGGATTCTCCTACGCATTACTCATCACGCATTACTCGTTACTATTCCTGGTTCTCTGCCTGGCGGTGATTGGCAGCGTGCTGATCGTCGCGCGGACGGACGTAGCAGGCGGCGATGTCGTCTTTATCTCCAACCGCGACGGCAACGAAGAGGTCTATACCCTGGATGTTGATCTGGGACTGGCGCGCAACCTGACGCGCAACACGGCCTGGGACGGCACCCCGGCACGTTCGCCCGATCACGAGTGGATTGCCTTCAGTTCACGGCGCGACGGCACGCTTGACCTGTATCTGATGAATGCGCGCGGCGGCGGACTGCGACGCTTGACCGCGGACCCGGCGCGCGAGGTGGAACCAGCCTGGTCGCCGGACGGGACGCAGATCGCCTTCAGCAGCGACCGTGATGGCAATTGGGACATCTATGTGATGAATGCGGACGGCAGCGATCTACAACGCGTCACCGATCACCCTGCCGACGATAAAACCCCGATGTGGTCGCCGGACGGGACACAGATCACCTTCGTGTCGTGGCGCTTTCGCAACTCAGCGATTTACGTGATGGATGTGGCAGGCGGCGACGCAAGACTGCTGACCGACACGCGTGTGCGGCACGTCGAACCTGCCTGGTCGCCGGATGGGGCGCACATCCTGCTCTCGTCCGACCGCTGGAATCGCAACTTCGAGATTTTCATTATGGATACGGATGGCGACAATCTGCGGCGGCTGACCAACCATGAGTCATGGGATAGCAATCCGGCCTGGCTGCGCGATGGGCGCATCGTATTCGAGTCACGGCGTGACGGCAACAAGGAGCTTTACCTGATGGACGCGCAGGGTGGCAACCTGCATCGCCTGACCTACAGCCAGGCGCTCGACGGCGACCCATCATAATTCCGTGCTTTATCCGCCAACCGCACTCGACATTCCTGCGGCCTCAGCCTCGCGCAGCATGAGGCCCAAAGCCTGCTTTCAACGTATCATGTGACTTCGGTGCCAGCGCCAATCGCAATGCATTCAGAATCAATGAAAAGAGCCTGCTGAGGCGAGCAGGCTCTTCTTGATTATGATTCATCGGGCAAGGTACCCCCTGCCCTGCGAGCACTTAACTCAGATGGCCGACGAGCTTATTGACAATGCGATCCTTCGGCTGGTAACCGGTGATGCGCTCCACATCCTTGCCGCCCTTGAACAGGATCAGCGTGGGGATGCCCATGATGCCGTAGCGCATGACGACATCCTGATTAATGTCCGCGTCCATCTTGGCGACGCGCAGCTTGCCGGAGTATTCTTCAGCGATCTGGTCCACAATCGGGGCGATCATCTTGCAGGGACCGCACCACTCCGCCCAGAAATCGACCAATACCGGCTCTTTAGAGTCCAGTACATCGCTCTGGAAGTTGGACTCGTTCACTTCGAATGTCTTGGCACCCATCGGGTCTTCGCTCCTCATTGATTTTGCTGTGCCTTGGATGTTATCATTATTTTTGCAGCGTTGGCAAGATAACATCCCAAGCGAGATTTACTGTTAGCAATTGCACTATGAACACAGACGATCCCAAACTCCCCGAACTTACCAGACGCCAGGAAGAAATCCTGTCCTGGATCATCCGTTCCTATACGCGCACCCCGGAACCCGTCAGCTCCAAACACCTGAGCGAGACGGCAGATCTGGGCGTGAGTCCGGCCACGATTCGCAATGAGATGGCTGTGCTGGAAGACCTGGGCTATATCTCCGCGCCACACACCTCCTCCGGGCGTGTGCCAACGGAAAATGGCTACCGCTACTTCGTGAGCCGCCTGCTGAACGCGGCTGACCTGACGATGGGCGAGCAGTCGCGCATTGCCGAGAAATTCCTGGGACAGGCATCGCCGCTGGCATCCGAACAGTGGATGCGGCAGGCAGCAGTCATCCTGGCGCGCACCGCCAACACCGCCGCGCTGGTTACACCGCCCATCGCTGAGACGGCGCGCTTCAAACATGTCGAACTGATCGCGATTCAGGGGCGCTTGGTGCTGATGGTGCTGGTCGTCAGCGGCGGCGCGGTGCATCAGCAAATGCTCACGCTCAGCGAACCGATTTCGCAGGAGCGCCTGGCCGAATCAACGGCGCGCATCAATGCGCTGTGCCAGGGACTGAACGCCAACGAGATGCGGATGAAATTCGGGCACATGCAGATGCTGGAGCGCGAAGTGGCCGAGCTCGGCGCGGACATGATGGAGAAATCCGACAGCGACCAGGTGCGCCAGGTTTACCGCGAAGGCTTGAGCGACATAATCAGCACCTTCGAGAACAATGTCGGCGCGCAGCAGGCGGTGCGCGTCTTCGAGGAACGCGCCTTCCTCAATATGATCCTCAACGACATGTTAACGCCGATCATCAACCATGTGCAGGTATTCATCGGCGGTGACGGGCGCTGGGAGGAACTGAATCACTTGACCATGATCCTCAGCCGCTATGGCATCCCCGGACAAGCCAGCGGCGCGGTGGGGGTGCTGGGGCCGATGCACATGAATTATGGACGCGCGATCAGCACGGTGCGCTACGTCTCCACGCTGATGACAAACGCGCTGGTGACACTCTACGAATCGCCGGACGAACTGCCCAGCGGCGACGAGAACGCACAGCGCTGAGGCACGCCGCGAACCCTGTTCTTACGCATTTAGCATAATAGTGCTAACGCGATTCTGATAGAATGAGCGGTATCCTAAAATCGCTCCGAGAAATGATTGATGCCTGATTGCGACCTCGATGAAGTGGAGGACACGACGACGTGAGCCGTGAGGAAACTTTGAAAAGCGCGGGAGATATGCCAGACGCGGAAACTGAAGCCGCAGCTCAGACAGCCGCAGCAGAAGCCGAGACGGATGTCACTGCGGAGCAACTGGCCGCCGCACAGCGCCAGGCACAGGAATATCTCGCCAGTTGGCAGCGTGAACGAGCCGACTTCAGCAATTTTAAGAAGCGAGCCGAGCGCGAAATGAAGGAGAGCGCGCAGAATGGTGCGGCCGATGCGCTGCTCAAGCTGCTGCCGATCTTCGATGATTTTGATCGCGCCTTCGCTCATATCCCCGCCGATCTGAAGGACAATCCCTGGATTGAGGGCGTGCAGGGGATCAACCGCAAGTTTCAAAAACTGCTGGACGACCAGGGCATCAGTGTCATCGATCCGCTCGGACAACCGTTCGATCCCAGCCGTCACGAGGCGGTGGGCATGGATTACGACACGCAGGCAGAAAGCGGGCACGTCACCGCTACGCTGCAAAAAGGGTATATGCGCGGTGACCGCGTTCTACGCCCGGCGCTGGTGCGCGTCGCCAACTGAACGAACAACCGGAACTGAACCCGCCGAGCCTGGACATGGCAATGACGTGTCCTTACAGGAAGCAGAATCTATTCGTGCATCGGCGAAACTGAAACAACAACTCAAGACCACAGGAGAGATAGGGACTTATGGGACGCATTATCGGCATTGACCTGGGGACGACGAACTCTGTCGTCGCCGTTATGGAGGGCGGCCAACCGGTCGTCATTCCTTCGGCGGAAGGCAATAACCTGATTCCATCGGTCGTCGCCACCAACCCCAAAACAGGTGAGCGTCTGGTCGGCAAGGTCGCGCGCAATCAGGCAGTCGTGAACCCGGAAAACACGATCTTCTCTGTCAAGCGCTTCATGGGCCGCAAACACAGTGACCCGCAGGTACAAGAGACGATCAAGCGGATGCCCTACAAGGTGAGCGGCGCACCCAACGGTGACGCGCGCGTGCATATGGGCGGCAAGGAATACAGCCCGCCGGAAGTTTCCGCCATGATCCTGCAGAAGATCAAGGCTGATGCCGAAGCGTATCTGGGTGAACCTGTTGATAAGGCCGTGATCACCGTGCCCGCCTACTTCAACGACGCGCAGCGCAACGCCACCAAGGACGCCGGACGTATCGCAGGTCTGGATGTGCTGCGCATTATCAACGAACCGACCGCCTCCAGCCTGGCCTATGGTCTGGGCGAACACAAAAACGAGATCATCGCCGTTTATGACCTGGGCGGCGGCACATTCGATATTTCGATCCTCGAAGTGGGCGATGGCGTATTCGAAGTCCGCAGCACCAACGGCGATACCTACCTGGGCGGCGACAACTTCGACGAAGTGATCATTGACTACGTTGCGGGCGAGTTCAAGAAAGAAAGCGGCATCGACCTGCGCGGCGACCGCCAGGCACTGCAACGCCTGAAGGAAGCGGCGGAGAAGGCCAAGATCGAACTCTCCACCACCCTCTCCGCGGAAATCAACCTGCCCTTCATCACGGCGGACGCTAGCGGGCCGAAGCACCTGAATATGACGCTGACCCGCGCCAAGCTGGAGAGCATGACCGAGCATCTGATCAAGCGCTCGATCAACCCATGCGAGGCCGCGCTGCGTGACGCAGGGCTGAACGCCAAGGATGTCAACACGGTCATCCTGGTCGGCGGTATGACCCGTATGCCCGCCGTTGTCGAAGCGGTACGTGGTTTCTTCGGCAAAGAGCCGAGCAAGGGCGTTAACCCCGATGAAGTCGTGGCACTGGGCGCGGCCATTCAGGCGGGCGTGCTGGGCGGCGAGGTTAAGGACATCCTGCTGCTCGACGTGACGCCGCTGAGCCTGAGCGTGGAAACGCTGGGCGGCGTGGCGACCCCGCTGATCGAACGCAACACCACTATTCCGACCAAGAAGAGCCAGGTGTTCTCGACTGCATCTGATAACCAGACGCAGGTCGAAATCCATGTTGTGCAGGGCGAGCGCCCGATGGCGAACGATAACAAGTCGCTCGGTCGCTTCATCCTGGACGGTATCCCGCCTGCGCCACGCGGCGTGCCTCAGATCGAAGTCACCTTCGACATTGACGCCAACGGCATCATCAACGTCAGCGCGCAGGACAAGGCCACGGGACGCGAGCAGAAGATTACCATTACGGCCAGCAGCGGTCTGTCTGAAGCGGAAATCCAGCGTATGATCAAGGACGCGGAAAGCCACGCTGCCGAAGATGTGCGGCGCAAAGAGTCGGTCGAGGTCAAAAATCAGGCCGATGCTGCCTTGCACCAGGCCGAAAAGGTGCTGCGTGACTTCAATGACCGCCTACCGGAAGACGCCAAGAAGCAGACCAGTGAGAAGATCGAGGCGCTGCGGAAGGCGATGGAAGGCGGCGATGACGAGAAGATCAAAAGCGCGACCGAGGCCTTGAACCAGCAGGTACAGACACTGGGGGCGAGCATGTACCAGCAGCCACCGACGGGCGCGTCCAGCGACGGCGGCGACGCAAACAAGGATAAAGGCAAGGGCAAAGACGAGGACGTGGTGGACGCCGAGTTCACCGAAGCGTAACATTCCAAACCAAAGGGTAGCACAGCGGTTGTGCTACCCTGTTTCATGTGGTGCATCGTTTAGGGGTAAAGGCCGAATACACATCTATGGCGCGTGATTACTACGAGACCCTGGGCGTTCCCCGGAGCGCGAGCAAAGACGAGATCAAGAAGGCGTTCCGCAAACTCGCCCGTGAGTATCACCCGGATGTGAGCAAACATACGGACGCGGAAGCGCGCTTCAAAGAAATCAACGAAGCCTACGAAATCCTTTCGGACGACGACAAGCGCGGGCGCTATGATCGCTTTGGCGCAGCGGGCGTGAATCCGAACGGGTTCGCCGGAGCGGGCAGCGCGGGTTTCGGTGGCTTTGAAGAAATCTTCGAGGAATTCTTCACCAATATTGGCGGCGCGCGTACCGGTACGCGTCGGCGCGGACCGCGCGTCGGCGGCGACCGGCGCGTCTCGGTGACGATCACCTTCGAAGAGTCGATCTTCGGCGTCGAGAAGCAGATTGAGTTCGACCGCCTGGAGGCCTGCGAAGCCTGTAAGGGCAGCGGCGCAGAACCAGGCACTTCGCCAACACGCTGTCCAGAATGCAAGGGCAGCGGCGAGATTCGCCAGGTACAGCAGACTTTCCTGGGGGCGATGGTGCGCGCCACCACCTGCCCACGCTGTAATGGGCGCGGCGAGATCAACCCAACACCGTGCCACGCCTGTACAGGCAGCGGCGTGCTGCGCAAACATGCTGTGTTGAGCGTGCAGATTCCGCCCGGCGTGCGCGAAGGCCTGCAAATCCAGATTCGTGGCGAAGGTGACAGCGGCGAATCCGGCGCAGCTCCCGGCAATCTGTTCGTGGTCATTGATGTCAAAGAGCATCAGTTTTTCAAGCGCAAAGACAACGATGTGATCCTGGACTGGTCAATCAACGTGGCACAGGCGGCGCTGGGCGACCGCATCATCGTGCCAACCGTTGACGGCGATGTCGAACTGACCATCCCGGCGGGGTCACAAACGGGTAAGGTCTTCCGGCTGCGCGGCAAGGGCATCCCGCGCCTACGCAGCGATGGCAGCAATTCCGGGCGCGGCGACCAACTGGTGTATCTGACGGTAGCGGTGCCGACCAGCCTGTCGCCGGAACAGCGCGAACTCTTCGAGAAACTGGCAGCCTCATTGGGCAAGGAAGTCCAGCCCCAGCAGACCGGGCGTGGTTTCTTCGACCGCGTGATGGACTTCTTCGCAGGCGAACAGTAAAATACAAATTCGCTCATCATCGGGGCAGGTGGCAGCATCTGCCCCTTTTTATTCGACAAACGATTGTTGCTCAATGCTTTAACCCCTCTTATATTCGCATTTCCTCAATTCATGCGCTATCCTATTGGAAAGCATTGGCAGCAGGTCAGACAAACGTATGGAATGGATTGAGATTTCGCTCAGTGTAGATGGCGAGTCTGCGGAAGCGGTGGCCGAACTGCTTCAGCGCTACGGCCATCAGGGTGTGGTGATTGAGCAGGACAATATCGAACAGGAAGCCTGGGATGATGGCGATATACCACCCGTCACGACGCTGACGATTCGCGCCTACATCCCCGCCGATCCGCGCGCCGAAGAGGCCAAACTGCGGCTGGAAAACGCGCTCGGCCACATGAGCCTGATGTACCCTATGCCGCGCCCCGTCTACCGTGTGGTGCATGAAGAGGACTGGGCGGAAGCCTGGAAAGCCCACTACCATCCGATCCGCATTGGCAAGCGGTTGTTCATCCGCCCGCTGTGGGTGCAGATGGAGACCGACCCGGAGGACATCGAAATCGCCCTCGACCCCGGTATGGCTTTCGGCACAGGCACGCATCCCACGACGCAGCTTTGCATGGAGTCGCTGGAAGCGCATGTGCAGCCGGGTATCAAGGTGCTCGACCTGGGCTGCGGCTCCGGCGTGCTGGGCATCGTGGCGGCCAAGCTGGGCGCACACAGCGTGCTGGCGCTGGACATCGACCCCATCGCCGTGCGCGTGACGAACGAGAACGCCCAGCAGAACGGCGTGGCCGAGAAGATCACCGCCCAGGAAGGCAGCCTGGAAAGTATCGTGCATTCCGCGCGGCGCTTCGACCTGATCGTGGTCAATATCATCGCCAAAGTGATCATCGCCATGTGCGAACAGCACCTGGGCGACGTGGTGCGGCCAGGCGGCATGGCGCTGTTCAGCGGCATCATTGAAGATCAGGCTGATGACGTCGAGGCTGCGCTGATCAAGACCGGGCTTCAGCCGCTCAGCCGCCGCAAACAGGGCGACTGGGTGTGCATCGAGGCCCATAGGGCCGGGCAGCACTGATGAATGTAAGAAACGACTGCTCTGAAAGATACTCTTTCGGAGTATAATCAGAGGAAATAGAGCAGCGTATATGGCGGTACTAGCATAATGCTCCCGTATGTACGGATTTCATTGTTCTATACCCTTTTCGGCGTGGTTTGGGTGTTTCTGTCGCATTCACTGCTTCACATGCTGCTGATTGATCAACCAGCTCTGCTTGATTCGGCGCAAATTGCCAGCGGATGGTTGTTGGTCGGCTGCACTGCGCTGCTTTTGTTCCATCAATTGCGCAGAAGCTTCACGGCCAGTCACCAGACGTCGCAAGACGTGAGCAAAGGTGCCGCAGAACTGCAACAGGCACGCGAAACTTTGCAACACTACCAGGCGGACTACGAGCGTCTGCAGATGGAAGTTGCTAAAGAACTGGAACATCGCGACACACGCAAACGCTTTCTTGCGATGCTGGCGCACGATTTTCGCACCCCCCTGGCCTCTATCTTCGCGGCAGCCGAACTGCTCGATCACTATGACAGTCGACTGACGCCAGCCGACCGACTGCGCCATTACAACATCATACGGGATCAGGTACGGCACGAAATCGAACTGCTGGATGACATGCTTACGGTGATGCGTAACGAGAGGACATCTCAGGATTTCAAACCACAGGGTCTCGATCTGGTTGCCCTATGCCTTACCCGCATCAGCGAGATGCAGCCGCAACTACGCCCACTGCATGAGATTCAGTTCAAATCCACGATGAACACATGCCTTTTCAACGGCGATGAACGCCTGCTGCGCCACATGCTCGGCCACCTGATCACCAATGCTGTCCGGTATTCGCCAATAGGTGGCACGATCTACGTCAACCTGATCGACGGGACGGGTGTAGTCTGCATCCAGGTCAAGGATAGTGGAATCGGCGTGCCGGAAGAAGATCGGGAACGCATCTTCCTGGCCTTCACACGCGGTTCGAATGTCGGCACAATTCCAGGTGCTGGGCTAGGCCTGGCAATCGTGCGGCAAACGGCGGAGCTACATAAGGGCAGCGTTCACCTGGAGTCGACCATCAATCAGGGCAGCATCTTCACGGTCACCCTTCCAATAACGCAGAACCGATGAACCCAACTGCAAATCGAGCCTCCTTCACGTTCGACGGTGCATTGAACTTCTTCCTGCCGCGCGCGCAGCAGTACCAACGCATCGAGCACGTCTTTGAATGGCGCGCCTCGATCAAGGACATGATTGAATCGCTGGGCGTGCCGCATCCTGAAATCGAGCTGATCGTCGTCAACGGCGCGGCGGTGGACTTTAATCATATCGTCGAGCCAGGCGACGTGGTCATCGCGTATCCCCCGGAACACGGCGTGGCAGTCACGGCGCTGCCGCTGCGCCCGCCCTACCCTGGCCGCCCGGCGTTCATCCTCGACCAGCACCTGGGACGACTCGCCGCTTACCTGCGCATGTTGGGCTTCGACACGCTTTACCGCAATGACTACCACGACGAGGAGCTGGCGCGCGTCTCGCACGATGAACAGCGCATTCTGCTGACGCGCGACATCGGCCTGCTCAAGCGCAGTCTGGTGATCTACGGTTACTATGTGCGTGAGACCAACCGTCAGCGCCAGCTCGCGGAAATCACGCGGCGCTACCATCTGACGGACGCGGTGCAGCCCTTCCGCCACTGTATGAAATGCAATGGACTGCTGATCTGGGTCGCCAAAGAAGCGGTGGCCGACCAGCTACCGGACGGTACAGCGCGCTACTACGACGAGTTCCACCGCTGCACATCCTGCGAGCAGGTGTACTGGAAAGGCCCGCATTACCAGCGGATGCAGACGCTGATTGATCAGGTGATCAACGGACGCTAACCACGCACAAGCTCCAGCAGACACGTTTCAATCGCGGCGGTCAGGGTGTCGAGCGGCAGACCGGGATATTCGCTCGTTCCGGCCAGCGCGGGAATGTGAATGAAACCACAGCGCGTCGGCAGCCCCAGACGGGCGACTTCATCAGATGCACAATAGAAGACGTGATTACAGACATACGCGCCCGCATCGTCTGAGAATTCAACCGGGATAGCGCGGGCGTTGAGCGCGGCGTGCAGCCGTTCGAGCGGCAGCGTCGCGCCGTAGACGGTGGGGCCGTCCGGCACAATCGACGCGTCGGTGAGCAGCAGGCCGCTGTTATCCGGGATTGTGGTGCTGCTGCGGTTCTGTGCCCGCCGTTCGAGACTGATGGCGTCGCGGCGCTGCGCCACGCCTATCGACAGCACCACATCAGGCTGCACCTCCCGAATTAGCGAGCGAATGCGGACTTCAGACTCGCGGTAGGCAGTCGGCAGCACCTCAGCAGTGATCGCCAGGCCGGGATACGTGCGCGCGGCGATGTGCTGAACGATCAACTGTGATGGGTTGACTGCCACGCTGCCAAAGGGTGTGAAGCCAGTGAGCAGCACTCGTTTAGCGGCCATATCTGCCGCACTCCTTCAACCACTGCACGACATAAGCAGCACGCTCGGCGTGGCGCATGTGCCAGTGAGTGATCTGTGTGTGATCGTAGAAACCGACTTCCGGCGTCTCGTGCGAAGGAGTCAGCGTGCCGCCCGTCACCGTACAGGCGAAATACAGGCCATAGACTGTATGCGGCTGATTGAACTCGCCAGGCAGCGTGCAGAACACGTTGATCAACTCGTCTACGCGCACTTCCAATCCGGTCTCTTCGCGGATTTCACGGCGCACATTGTCCTGCGGTGTCAGGCCGACCTCGGCGTAACCACCAGGGAAGCCGTAACGCCCGTTATCGGAGCGTTTGACCAGCAGCAAGTGCCCCTGCTCATTGGTGACAACGCCCGCGCAGCCGATCTTGGGCGTGATATAACCCAGTTCGCCGCGCAGCCGCTCCGCTACCTGCTGTTCCTCGTCTCCTGTAAGAGTGGCGTACTCACCCGCGGCGAGCTGAATGAGGCGTTCATAGCGTTCGCGATTGTAGTGATCCTGCTCGTAGTTCAGCCCGGTCTGGGCGATGGCGCGAATCGCTTCCAACAGATCGAGGATGTGCATCAGAGCATCACCTTGCCGCCATCAATGTTGATGGCCTGCCCGGTCAGATAGCGTGAAGCGTCAGAACAGAGGAACAGCACCAGACCGACGACATCTTCCGGGATGCCCAGGCGCTTCTGTGGAATGTCTTCCAGCCACTTTTGCATCTGGGCGACGTTCTGGCGCAGGTGCGCGGTCATCTCGGTCTCGATCACGCCGGGGCAAACAGCGTTGACGCGGATGCCATAGGCGGCGAACTCACGCGCACATTCGCGGGTGAAACCGATCATGCCTGCCTTGCTCGCCACATAACCGGAACGCAGCGCAATCGGGATGTTATGCCCGGCAATCGAGGCGATGTTGACGATCACGCCGCTCCCGCGCGCCTTCATGACACGCCCCCCTGCCCGGCTGGTATAGAAGGCGGCGCTGAGGTTGACGTTCATGGCGCTGTGCCAGTCGGCGTCGGTCATCTCCAGGATCGAGGCGCGCGGTTCGACGCCTGCGTTGTTGATGATAATGTCCAGGCGGCCATGCTCCGCGACGATCTTTTCGATCATGCGGTCAACCGCCGCTGAGTCCGACACATCAGCGGGATAGACCGACGCTTCACCCTGCACGATTCCGGCGGTCATCGTCGCGCTGGCTGCGTCAATGTCGTTGATAGCCACCACCGCGCCACTGTCGGCCAGCCCCTGCGCGATAGCCCGCCCGATGCCACGCCCCGCACCCGTGACGAGCGCGACCTGCCCGGAAAGATTCACCGTAAACATGCTTTCAGCCCTTTAACTGCTACATCAACGCAATTGGCACGCACGCTGCTTGCGCGCTAAGTATCGTCACGACGCGCGCCGCTGGCAAGACCGTCCCGCGCCGCCCAGAAAAAACCCATCTGAAGCACTGTTCAATTCTGCTACAATGCTCAGACTCATCGGTCTTTAATGGCGTCCGTGTGGGCGCTCATGTATAATCTATTCGTGACATTTAGAACAAACTGAACGTTGTGAACAATGGCCTATAAACGACTAGACGAATTCATCGTGCGGCTGGAAGAGGCCGGCGAGATCATCCGCATCAAGACACCCGTGAGCGCCGACCTGGAAATCACGGAAATCACTGACCGCGTGTCCAAGCTGCCGCACGCACGCAATAAGGCGCTGCTGTTCGAGAACGTCGAGGGCAGCCAGTTCCCGCTGGTCATCAACCTATACGGCAATCCGCAGCGCGCGGCCTGGGCGTTCGGCGTAGACGACCTGAACGAACTGAATGTGCGGTTAGGCAAGCTGATTGACCTGAAGCTGCCAAAGGGTATGGGCGCGATGATGAGCCGCGCCGGGGAGGTGCTGGGTGCGCTACGCAGCGTCGGACTAGGGCCGAGCCGCGTGAAGAAAGCGCCATGCCAGGAAGTGGTCATCACGGAAAACCCGGACGTGAACATCTTCCCAATTCTGAAGTGCTGGCCGCACGACGGCGGCAAGTACATCACCCTCACGTCCGTCATCACGCGCGACCCGATCACCGATACGCGCAACGTGGGCATGTACCGCGTGCAGGTCTACGACGGGCAGACGCTCGGCCTGCACTGGCAGCGGCACAAGGGTGGCAAAGATCACCAGGAGAATGCCAAAGAAATCCAGCGCGAGAAAATCCCGGTGGCGATTGTGCTGGGCGGCGACCCGGCGTCGATGTGGTGCGGTTCCGCGCCGCTGCCCCCCGGAATCGATGAGTATCTGCTGGCGAGCTGGCTGCGCGGTCGCCCGGTGGAGTTCGTACCGTGCGTCTCGCAGGAACTGGAAGTGCCCGCCGATGCCGAAATCGTGATTGAAGGCTGGTTCGACCCGAACGAACACCGCATCGAAGGCCCGTTCGGTGACCATACCGGCTTCTATACCCCACCTGACCCATTCCCGGTGATGCACGTCACGGCCATCACGCACCGCGCCGACGCCATCTACCCGACGACGATTGTCGGCAAACCGCCAATGGAAGATGTGTGGATGGGCAAGGCCACCGAGCGACTGTTCCTGCCGCTGATGAAGCTGTTCATGGGCGAGATCGTCGATGTGAACATGCCGCCGGAAGGCGTATTCCATAACCTGGTGATCATCAGCATCAAGAAGAAATACCCCGGCCACGCGCAAAAGGTGATGTACGGCCTGTGGGGGCTGGGGCTGATGATGCTGGCAAAAGGTATCATCGTCGTGGACGCGGGCGTCGATGTACAGGATGTGGCTGCCGTCGCGCGCGAGGTGCTGAACAACGTCAATTGGCAGCGCGACGTGACGATTGTCGATGGGCCAGTTGACCAGCTTGACCACTCGTCAATCCTCGACTCCTACGGCGGCAAGATCGGCGTGGACGCCACGCGCTCGACCCGCCCGGAATTCAGCCAGCCCTTCCCGCCACCCGCTCCCATCCCGGCAGATGCAGTGACCGCGCTGGTTGGTGAACGCTGGCGTGAGACGCACCAAACCCTGATCGTCGCGTTGGACAAGGCGCGCATGTCGCCCAAAGCAGCGATACAGGCGCTCTGGCAGCACTGCTCGGACTACAACATCGTCATCCTGGATGCAGATGTCGACGTGAACAATCTCTCCGATGTGGCCTGGCGAACGCTCGGCAACGTCGATTGGCGGCGTGACATCGAGATTCAACGGGGTATTGACCACTTCGCCCCGGCGGACGCCCCACGCGGGCACATCGGCATCGACGCGACCAGCAAGGGCGCGGCAGACGGTCACCCGCGCGGCTGGCCGGAGGAAATCGCTATGTCGCCAGAGATTGTCGAGCGCGTGACTCAAAAATGGAAGTCTTACGGGATAAAATAGAGTCACACAGCAACCTCACCCCTCTCCCTGTGGAGAGGGGAATTCGAACAGCGAGGGCAATATGCCAAACCGCGCTTATGCAGGCTGCTGCGACTGACCAAACTTAGACTGGTTTTACACACGGGAGTTCTTGATCATGACCTACGCGCGCGCAAGATTGTACCTGGGCATCACCGGAGTAGGCTTTTGGGTAGTGGCCTCCGTGCTGGCGCTGTTGGCCGGGCTGCCGACGACGCTTTTCCCGAATTACGACCTGGACGCGACCGAAACCGCCGGACGCTTACTGACGATCATCGCTGGCTACATCGTGCTGAGCCTGCCGTTCGACCTGTTTGGCGGTTACATCCTGCCGCGCCGCTTCAACCGTTCCGCGCCGAGCAGCTTACCTGCCTATCTGGTTAGCTGGCTGCGTGGGGTGCTGGTGCAGGGCGTGGTGTATTTCCTGGCCGGGATGCTGTTCATCACCGCCGCGCGGCAGTCCGGCAGCGTCTTCCTGGTGATCGTGCTGGCAGGCATGATTATGCTGCTCCAGCTCATAATGCAGGAGTGGCTGGCACGACTTGCGGGTGGGTTCGCGCTGAGCAAGCCTGAGCTGAGCGGCGCGGAGAAACTGATCAAGCGTTGGGGTCTCGATCTGCCGGATAACGTCGTGGCCTATGCGGGCAAGGACGAAGGTTTCGTCGGCGCGCTGGCCGGGCTGCCGGGCATGGAGCGACTGGTGCTGCCCGCCGCCTGGCTGACGGCTCTGAACGACGAAGCATTGGCCGCCCAGATCACGCGGCGCATCGGCGTGATCAAACGCGGCAGTCGCGAACGCGGCGTGTATCTGGCACTGATCTGGAATCTGGCAGGGTTGTGGATCGCCAGCTCGCTGGCCGGGCCGAATGCGGTCGATACGAGCAGCGGTCTGCTGACCACCATCCTGTATTTCAACCTGTGGTCATTTGTCGGCCTGCTGGTGCTGCCTTCGCTCAGCCGGGGCGGCGTGTTTGAAGCGGACATCTTCGCGCGTAAGGCGGGTGTGCCGCATGATGTTTTCAATGTGCTGCTGCCGGAACTCGACCGCCGCCAAGACGACGAACCCGCGCGCAGCCGCCTGATCGAGACGATCTTCCACCCGATACCCTCGGTAAGCAGACGGTTGGAGCGCCTGCACGAGAAGCACGCCCACGCGTTCGGCTGGTGGCACGGCGCGCGCATGGCGCTGTTCCTCTCCTGGGGCTGCATGGGCTTTTTGGCGCGTGCGGTACACTGCAATTCCGGGCGTCCTGAACTGTGGGTGATGCTGCCGGGAGACTAGGAAACCTCACCCCCAGCCCCCTCTCCGAGGGGAGAGGCGAGAAGAACATCGCTCAATGGTGAGAAGCATGGAAAAATCGGCCTACGGATGGGTTTCGAGATGAATGGGCGCAAGTTCCAGCGGCGGGTCGAAGATTTCACCTGTGAACACTGCGGCACGGCGGTCAGCGGCGATGGTTACACCAATCACTGCCCGCACTGCCTGTGGAGTAAGCATGTGGACATCAACCCTGGCGACCGGGCAGCGGAGTGCGGCGGACTGATGTCACCTGTTGGCGCGCTGCGCAAAGACGGCGAGATCGTGCTGGTGCATCGCTGCGAGCGCTGCGGGCACATCAAGCGCAATCGCGCCGCGCCGGAGGACGACTTCGATCTGCTGCTGGATGCGCTGAAGCTGGGCAGCTATGAATGAGCAGTAATGAGGAAGATTTGACCACAGAGGCGCAGAGAAGCACAGAGCAATACGGAGGGTGATAGATTGTAGGGGCGGATTAGCGCGGAGCGCGTATATCCGCCCGTTAACGACACGATGTACCAAGTGAGTTTTTCGGATCAGGTGCAGAGGGCACAGAGGAGATTTGTAGGGACACGACATGTCACGTCCGGCCAGCGCACGGGGCAAGCTAGAAAGAAGGGCAGTATGAGGCGATCAAAAGCGAACACGTTTGATGTGCTGCTCCTCATCGGTGCGCTGCTGTTCTTCAGCGCCATCGCGGTGATCGGCTGGCTCACGGGTCAGATTTTCCAGGGGATCATCTGCACCCTCTTCGCACTGCTCATCGGCTATGTGCTCGTCAACACCCTACGCGAGGGCATACGAAGACCGGATGACTTCGAGCGCTTCAAGGTGCGGATGTCACTGCGCTCGGCGCTGGTCGGCGCGGTCGGGTTGGCGGCGCTGTTCCTGGGCGTGACGAACGTTTTTCCCGCCACAGAGAGTTGGCCAAGTGGCGCAAAAGTGCTGTTGGTCGGCGTCCCGCTCCTGATATGGATACTCGCGCTGGCTTACACCATCCGCCAAGCGCCGCACCGCTTCGAGGCTGACGCCGCCTACAAACGGCGTGTAGGTTATCAACAATCCGAACAAGCAAAGGACAAGACCCGGCGATGATGCT
>JAEUQX010000652.1 GCA_016788625.1 Anaerolineae bacterium | reverse complement strand
GATGATGATGGCACGCGCCACGCACGATGGGGCGAAGCGGCTGCGCGCCGGGATGCGACCTTTCAACATTGCACGATCTGGCTATGCCGGTTCGCAGCGCTATTCCGCTTCCTGGATGAGCGGCAATGCATCGGATTGGGAGTCACTGCGTTTGAGCGTGAGTATGGCGCTCAACATGGGGCTTTCCGGCTTGGCGCTGGCAGGGGCAGATGTGGGTGGTTTCGAGAAGGATGCGAACGGAGAGCTGTTGACGCGCTGGTTACAGGCAGCCAGCTTGATGCCCTATTTCCGTTCACACAGTGCATCAGGCACACATTCACAGGAACCCTGGGCATTCGGTCAACCTTACGAGGTCATCAATCGATTGGCGATTGCGCTGCGCTATCGCCTGATGCCGTATCTTTATGCTGTAACTGCGTTGTGCAAGGAGTATGGTTGGCCGATCATTCGCCCGCTATTTATGGCCGATCCGCATAACCAGGCATTGCGCGGCATAGATGATTGTTATCTTTTGGGTGATGCGCTTTTGGTCGCACCCGTGCTGCATCCCGGCTCTACGCGGCGAACCGTGAATTTGCCGGCAGGGATCTGGTACGACTACTGGACGAACGAAGTGCATGAAGGCGGCCAGACCATCACAGTACCCGCGCCACTGGAGCGGCTGCCATTGTTCGTGCGGGGTGGGGCGGTTATACCGCACTGGCCGGAGATGCGCTTTGTAGGTGAACAGGATATTGAAACGCTGACTTATCGGGTGTATCCCGGCGACTTTGAAACCGTCCTGTACGAAGACGCGGGTGAGGGATTGGCTTTTGAGGACGGCGATTACCGCTGGTTATACATCACCGTCGGATGGGACGAAGGACGGTTGTTAATCGACCGTCGCGTGGCTGGACGTTATACCCCGCCATACCAGAACATGCGCGTTGAAGTGGTCGGTTTTGAAGAAGAACCTACCCGAGTGCGGATTGACCGCCAGGGCGCGCCAGTATGGTTCTATGATGATGGTTTGCTGGAATTGACGACAGAGACTTTTCAGCGCATCGAGATCACGCGGAAAGCTTTGCCGGGTGATCGAACGGTGATGCGCCGTCCTTGGTAGACAGGCTAACACAATAGGTTGCCAATAGGGGGCAAACAAAGCCCCCTTTATTTCTTACAACCTCGTTGCTGCATTCATCCGCGCCTCTACAACAATCGTTGTAGAGGCACCAGGATGATCCAAGCTACTTCTCAGTGGCTACTGCTGCGTCCAGCACTTCGAAGTTGGTGAAAAGGAAGTGGTCGTGGTAGTAGTGAACCCACAGGAATGACAGGATTGCAGTGTAGTAGGCTACGTCGAAGCGCCACAGGTCAACCAGCTTGGTGTAATCTGCCGCTGCTGGGTCGATGACCGCTGAGGGCGGGGTGAGGAAGCCAGTGGCGAAGCGTACGATGATGAAGACGACGAGCGAACCCACCAGCATCATCGTGCTGAGGATGAATAACCCGCGCGAGTCCTTGCCCTTGCTGAAGCGTGCAACCAGGGGAGCACTTTGATCCAGATTGCCATACTGCTGCTTGATCTTGATGATGTAGAAGGTGATGGCAAGGTACTGGAAAGAATGCCACATGTTGGCACCCTGGAAAGCGGTGTCGAGGTTTTCGAAGGCGGCGAGCGGGAAGAATACCGCGACAGTCAGGCTAATGAAGATGGTCTTCGGCCAGTTGAGGATGCCTGTACGGTATTCGTTGATGCTTTTGACGATGAAGGCCGCCAAGGCAACAAAGAAGACTAATGCTGCGCCGACGAACAACCATGTGTCCTGGAACACGCCGGGGATGACTTTCGTGAGGTCGTTGGTACCAACTGCGAAGCTGCCCTGGCTGATCTTATAGGCAGCCATCGGGAACAGGCAGGTTAGCACGACTGCGTAATCAATAGCGCGAGCATAGAAAGACACAGCGCTATTCTTGCGCACGATCTTGTGTTCGCGGTGGTTGTAAAGTTCGACAATATAGGTTACCTGGTGAAGCACATGAAGCATCGCCCAGAAAAAGAAAATGGTGAGCAGCAGGTTCAGGTTGAGGAAGGCCAGCGATACAACGATCAATGGAATGAGCAGTGAAGAGCGGATCAGCATCGGGTAACGCTGCTTGAAATCCGTGTCAAAGCCAGTGCGGAGCAAGGTGGACATCATGTGCGGGCCACCCACTGCAATAGCTACGAAACCATTGATGATGTTGCGCACGGTATCCGCATCGCCACCCATGACATTGGTGCCGAGTAGATACAGAAGATACGGTATCGGGACGCCCAGCACACTGAGGATGATGAATATCATGTCCCAGCGGCGGTCACGCAGCCAATACCCCTTTGCCTGCGGAACAGGCTGTGAATACGATGGGAAACTTGCACTCGTCGCGCTCATGAACACCCTCCCTGATGGCATACCTTTATTGCGCGGATGGATATCGACTTATACGCAAAACACACGCACAGAGCGCAATATCGCGCTTTTTGTGCAGGACGTTCAGCTATAAGTCAAGATGTTTAGCCTAGCAAAGTAATTTTAGCCAAAACATCCGCAAAAGGCCAGAATTTCTCATGAACGCGGGACTGAGTGATGTTTGCGGCAACGTGCTTCGTATGCTTCCTGCGCGCCGACCAGTATGATGGGGTCGTCATAACGTGCCGGTTTGCCGTTGACGAGGCGCTGCGAACGACATGCGGGTTCGCCACAGACGACGCAGATGGCGTGAAGTTTGGTGACTTCTTCTGCGATGCACATGATTTGAGGCATCGGGCCGAACGGCTCAGCGCGAAAGTCCAGGTCAAGCCCAGCGACGATGACGCGCAGACCGCGATTAGCGAGTTCTTCGATAACAGAAATTACGCCTGCATCCATGAACTGCACTTCGTCAATGGCGATGACCGTGGTACTGGGTTCAATCTTGCTGAGGATCTCCGCTGAGGAATTAACAGGCATTGCCGCGAAGTTCTGGCCGTCATGACTGGTAACGTTCTCGATGCTGTAGCGCTGATCAATGGCGGGCTTGAACACCTGCACGGCCTGTCGGGCGATCCGAGCGCGGCGGGCACGGCGGATGAGTTCTTCGGTTTTGCCGCAGAACATGCTGCCGCAAATGACTTCAATGCGGCCTGAATGATGGATCATGTGCTTCCCCCTTGAAACAAGAAAGGCAGACATGTCCGCGACATGCCTGCCTTTGCGATGTCATTATCTGTGAGGTTATTCGCCGGATTTCGGCAGTTCGTAGCCACGCGAACGGAGCAGCTTCTTGAGGTCAGCCAGCACCTTGCGGCCAATGCCGGGGATTTCAAGCAGGGCTTCATCGCCGCCCTGTTCCAGCTTGCTGAGGAAGTCGCCAACGACCTTGATGCCGTTTTCGTTGAAAATCGTCACATAACGCTTGCCAATGTCGAATTCTGAAATGGCGACATCTGGTGAGGTGAGCGCAGCGACGCGTGCTTCGGCTTCGCGCTGACGGGTATTGCGAACTTCCAGGCGCTTGAGGAAGCGGTCAACTTGGCCTTCGGTATCGACGATGCGCTGTTCCCCGGTGTAGAACGGGTGACAAGCGGAGCAAATGTCGGTACGGATTTCCGCGATAGTTGCGCCGGTCTTCCAGGTGTTGCCACAAGCGCAAATCACTGTGGCTTCGGGAAACCAGGCGGGATGGATCGATTCTTTCATGAGATTTCCTTTGCGCGCCACGGCCCGGTTTCCGGGTAGCGTAGCGTCTTACTGGTTGAGGATTGGTCTAGTTCGCTTTGGCAATCGGCTTGACGCTGATGCGCTTCTGGCCTTCGCGACCGCGCATCCGCTCGAAGATGACCGTACCTTCGACCACTGCGAAAATGGTGTGATCCTTGCCAATACCGACATTTTCGCCGGGATGGAAGTGCGTGCCGCGCTGCCGCACGATGATGTTGCCGGGGATGACGTATTCACCGCCATAGGCCTTAACGCCGAGGCGCTGCGAATTACTGTCGCGACCGTTACGGCTGGAGCCGCCGCCTTTTTTGTGAGCCATTGCTGCTTAACTCCTAAGACTCTTACTTCACCGAAATATCGTCGATACGCAGGCGTGTGTAATACTGACGGTGACCGTTCGTCTTGCGCAGGTTGTTACGCTGGCGGTAGTGAAAGACGATAATCTTCTCACCGCGAAACTGGTCTACAACAGTGGCTTTGACAGATGCTCCCTCGACGTAGGGGCGTCCGATGACCGTATTGTCATCATCGCCAACGAGAAGTACATCGCTGATTTCGATGCTCTGATTAACATCGAATGGCAGCTTTTCAACATCGACGGTCTTGCCGACTTCAGCGCGGTACTGGTGACCGCCGGAACGAATAATGGCGTACATGGGTCTGAGTTAAACTCCAATCTTCACTTGCCACCGCCGCCGCGCCCCCATTGACAGGCGCATACTGCGGGGAAAATTGGCTGTGAATGTGGCTGACAAAGAGATTCTTGCAATAAGCAAGTTTGTTGATTATACGGAGACGGCGCTAAGGCGTCAACGTTCAAATTGCATGAGTCTTAGACTATGAGCATAGCATCGCCAAAGGAGAAAAAGCGATAGTTGTGCTGCTTGGCAATCTCATAGGCGTTGAGGACTTTCTCGCGTCCTGCGAAGCTGCTGATCATCATCAGTAGGGTCGATTTGGGTAGGTGAAAATTAGTGATCAGGCCATCGACGGCACGCCAGCGATAACCGGGATAAATGAACAGGTCAGTGTCGCGCTCGAACGCCATGACTGGACGCCATGGGCAGATGTTATCCACTGTGGATGGGTCGGAGGGGACGCCTCCTGCGCTGAGGATGGCGGCAGTTTCGAGTGTCCTCGCAGTGGTTGTGCCGACGGCGATGATGCGACCACCAGCCAGCTTAGCTTCGTTGATGATCTGTGCATCGTTTGGTGAGAGGTAAGCATACTCGGAATGGATGTGATGATCGGTGATCTTCTCGACCCGCACGGGCTGAAAGGTGTCCAGGCCAATGTGTAACACGCAGTTGGCCATGATCACGCCGTTATCGCGCAGCGCGAGCAGTAGTTCGGGGGTGAAGTGCAGTCCAGCGGTTGGTGCGGCGGCTGAACCCTCTTGTCTGCTGTAGACGGTCTGGTAGCGCTCACTGTCGTCCAGTCGGGTGTGAATATATGGTGGCAGGGGAGTCTCACCCAGGTCGCTGAGCAGCGCATTGACGGGCTGACTGAAACGGATGATACGCTCCGAGCCTTCGAGCAGTTCCTCAACGGCAGCGGTGATGGATGACCCCTTGAATGCCAGCTCCAATCCAGGATTGGCGCCACGTCCACCGATCAGCACATGCCAGCGTGTCTCGTCTAGCTGGCGCAGCAGCAGGACTTCAACCGCGCCACCCGTTGCAGCCTTATACGCGTGCAGCCGTGCTGGGATTACCCGGGTGGAGTTGAGGACGAGGACATCGCCGCGTCGGAGAAACTGGGCAATGTCGCGGAATGTGTGATGTTGAATATCGCCTGTCGCGCGGTCGAGCCGCATGAGTTTAGATGAATCGCGCGGCTCGACAGGGGTTTGGGCGATGAAAGATTCGGGCAGGTCGTAATCAAAGTCATTGAGGAGCATGGGTAGGTAGGTCGTCGTTGTGATGATTGGTTATGTACGCAATTGGCGATTAGAAGAGCGGCGGTTGGTTGGAGCCATCCTGTTTCATCGCGATGCCCATATGTTGATAGGCGAGGGGAGTGGCAGTACGTCCGCGTGGTGTGCGCGCCAGGAAGCCGAGCTGTAGCAGATACGGTTCGCAGACGTCCATGATGGTCGAGCTATCCTCGCTGATCGCAGCCGCGATAGTTTCCAACCCAACGGGGCCGCCGCCATATTTCTCGATGATTGTGGAGAGGATGCGGCGGTCTACATCATCCAGACCGAGATGGTCAATGTTGAGCAATGCCAGCGCTTCCTCTGATACTCTCCCTGTGATGATGCCCTGCGCGCGCACCTGGGCATAGTCACGGACGCGGCGCAGCAGACGCAGTGCGACACGGGGGGTGCCGCGCGAACGGCGGGCGATCTCCACTGTTCCTTCTGGTTCGATTTCGATCTTGAGCATAGCGGCGGCACGGTTGATGATGTGCTGCATCGCCTGGATGTCATAGAAATCAAGGCGGAACTGCGCGCCGAAGCGGTCGCGCAGAGGGGCAGCCAGCAGCGCGAGACGAGTGGTCGCCCCAATGACAGTGAAGCGCGGCAGGTTGAGTCGCACATTCTTGGCGGCAGGGCCTTTACCGATCACAATATCCAGGACGAAGTCTTCCATCGCCGGATAGAGAACCTCTTCAACGGCGCGACCAAGACGGTGTACTTCGTCAATGAACAGAATGTCGTTCTGTTTAAGATGTGTCAGGATGGCCGCCAGGTCTCCTGCGCGCTCGATAGACGGGCCAGCCGTCACGCGGATGTTGACCCCCATTTCGTGAGAGATCACGTGGGCGAAAGAGGTTTTGCCGAGGCCGGGTGGGCCATAGAAGAGGACATGATCAATTGGTTCGCTGCGGTTCTTGGCAGCGTCAATCAGAATCTGGAGATTCTCGCGAACCGAATCCTGCCCAACGATGTCACGGAGCAGCCTGGGGCGCAGCGCGATATTTTCACGGTCGTCGCGGCGGCGCGAGCCACTGATCAGGCGTTCGTCTTCGGACATGGATGCGTGCCCCGTTGCTTTCACTAATTTGTTCTATTCTAAACTTGGGAAGGTGAACGGCGCAACGGTGGGGTGCCTGACGGGGATAATTCAAATCTAGCCAGCATGATAAGTTCGGTTATACTACAGGTGGTGCAGCGTAGGCCAAGCATCGAGTTGAGTCAGGGCGGTTTCGCCATAATTCAACCCATATCCAGAGTAAAGCAGGTGGTATGCCCGATTATCCGCAGGACACTCGCCAGACTCCGCGCGTCGCCAACAGTGCTGTCCCGCCGCAAGTCGCCATCGCGCAGAACGTGGCGGAACGCATCGCACAAACGATTGGACAGGTCATCATCGGCAAACGCAATGAGGTGCGCTTGGCCGTGCTGGGGCTGCTCTGCAAAGGGCACATTCTGATCGAGGACATTCCCGGTGTAGGCAAGACGATGCTGGCGAAGGCGCTGGCGCGGGCTATTGGCTGCACATTCAGCCGCATTCAGTTCACGCCCGATATGCTGCCCTCGGATGTGACAGGCATTTCGTTGTTCAACCAGAAAACGCGCGAGTTTGAATTCCGTGCCGGGCCGATCATGGCACAGATTGTGCTGGCAGACGAGATCAACCGCGCGACGCCGAAGACACAGGCGGCCTTGCTGGAAGCGATGGAAGAGCGTCAGGTGACGGTAGATGGCAATACGCATCTGCTGCCCGACCCGTTCCTGATCCTGGCGACGCAGAATCCCATTGAGTACGAAGGCACGTTCCCCCTGCCAGAAGCGCAGCTTGATCGCTTCATGATCCGTATTCAGCTCGGTTATCCCAACCCTGCGGAGGAACTGACTGTGCTATCCGCGCAGCAGTATGACCATCCGATCAACAATATGCAGCAGGTGGTCAGCGTGCAGGAAATGATCGCGGCACAGCAGGCCGTCCGTGAAATCTACGTGGCCGATGAGGTGAAGCGTTATATTGTTGATCTGGTGAATGCCTCGCGCAGCCATCCGGATGTGTATCTGGGCAGCAGTCCGCGCGGGTCGCTGGCACTGTTCAGGGCCGCACAGGCACGGGCTGCGATGGCTGGGCGCGATTACGTGATCCCCGACGATGTAAAAGCGCTGGCGGAAGTGACGCTGGCACATCGTATTATTGTGGGGCCTGCGGCGCGTATCAAGGATATTTCGTCGCGAACCATCGTGCAGGATGTGCTTGCCAGCACGTCTGTGCCGGGCGCATCCGCGCGCTAAGTCTATGCCGAATCGCCGCAACGCGTTGTATCTGCTGCTGATCGCTACGCTGCTGACAGGGCTGTTCACGGGCCGGGCGTTCTTTTTTACGTTGGCCTATGTCTTTGGCGGCTTGCTATTCATTTCCTTTGTGTGGGCGTGGCTGGCGGTGCGCTGGATTGGCTTGAACCGCAAGACACGGGCGCGGCGGGCGCAGGTTGGGCGCAACCTGGAAGAAGTCTTCGTCGTCCGTAATCGCAGTATCGTGCCCAAGCTCTGGCTGGAAATACGAGATCACTCCAATTTACCGGGTCATCGCGCCAGTCATGTCGTGCCCGCGCTGCGCAGCCTGGGTAGTTACCGTTGGCAGGTGGAGACGCCTTGCCTGGTGCGCGGGGAATTCCAGCTTGGCCCGATGACCTTGATGAGCGGCGACCCGTTCGGTTTTTTTCTCTCGCCGCGCCGTCTTGATGCAACCTCGCGTGTGATTGTCTACCCGGCTGTCGTGCCAATTACCCACCTTGAACTGCCAATGGGGCAGATTTCTGGCGGTGAAGCACAGCGCCGGCGCGCGCATCATGTGACCACGAATGCTGCCGGGGTGCGTGATTATGTGCCAGGCGACAGCTTCAACCGCATTCACTGGAACAGCACCGCGCGCAAAGATCGACTGATCGTCAAAGAGTTCGAGATCGATCCACTGGTTGACATCTGGCTGTTTGTTGATTTTTCGGCCAGCTCGGTGGTGGAAGACCCGACCATTCAACGCACCTCGCCAACGGGCAGCATTATCCCGACCAGCGCGGCGATTCCCCCGTCTACAGAGGAATACGCGGTAGTGATTGCTGCGTCGCTCGCCAAATACTTCATCGATTCAGAGCGGGCGCTGGGCTTCGCGGCTTACACGCCTCATCGCGAAGTGTTTCAGCCAGAGCGGGGCAACCGGCAATTGACGCGCATTCTGCAAACACTGGCGGTGGCGCGCAGTTTTTCGCAGTACACCTTGCGTCAAATGCTTACGTTGGAGACACCTTACTTCACACGCGGCACGACGTTGGTTATTGTCACGGCTTCGCTCGATGCGGCGTGGGTCACTGAGGCGCAAATCCTGTCGCGGCGGGGCATCCGTCCGATGTGCATTCTGGTGAATCCGCTCTCGTTCGGCGGCATACAAGCGCCGGATGATGTGATCGCCATGCTGAAGCTGGCGCGCATCCCGACCATTCCGGTACACAAGAACGACGATATTGGCGCGGCGCTATCACAGCGGCCTTTCTGAAAAAAGGACATTTTATGACCAAACACTACGATGCAATCGTCCTGGGCGCGGGCGCCATGGGCAGCGCGGCCGCTTATCATCTGGCGCGGGCGGGACAAAAGACACTGCTGCTGGAACAGTTCGAGCTTGATCATCAGAAGGGCAGCTCTTACGGTCATTCGCGCATTACGCGCTATGCCTATGATGATCCGGCCTATGTGAAGCTGGCCCAGGCGGCTTTCCCGGCATGGGCGCAACTGGAAGCGGAAGCGGGTGAAAAGCTGTATACACGCACAGGCGGGCTAGACTTTGGGCCGCCTGATTCGACGAGTGTGCGAGCCACTATCGACTGTTTGAAGCAGATGCAAATTCCGCACGAGGTCTGGCAGGCGGATGAGGCTATGCGGCACTTTCCACAGTTTCACCTCGACGACGATACGCTTGTGCTGTTTCAGGCGGATACGGGTATTCTCTCGGCCTCGCGCTGCGTGCTGGCACATCTGCGGCTGGCGGAACGGCATGGTGCGGAGCTTCGCCCGAACACGCCGATTGTGGAGATTGTGCCAGACGCGAGCGGCGTGACTGTGAAGACCGTCGCGGAGACGTTCAGCGCGGCGCGGGTGGTGATTACGGCGGGCGGTTGGGCACGGACAGTGCTGGCACAGGTGGGCTTAAATGTGCCGCTTTACCCCGAACGCTGTCAGGAGATTTACTTCGAGACGGCGCAGCCTGAGCAGTATGAAGCGGAACGATTTCCGGCCTTTATTGCCCATGTCGGGGATGTCTATGGTCGGCATGTCTATGGGATTGCCAGCAACCACAATTCCGGTCTGAAAGTGGCACTGCATGGCGGGCAGCGGGTCAGTCACCCGTCGGAAATCAATTACGAGCCGACGATGCAGGAGATTGAAACGGTGCTGCGGTTCACCCAGCGGCATCTGCCAGATGTGACCACGCTACGTTCGGCGCGCGTGTGCCTTTACACAATGACGCCTGATGAACATTTTCTGATCGACAAACATCCGCAGTTCCCACATGTGGTTTTTGGCGGCGGTTGTTCCGGGCACAGCTTCAAGTTCAGCCCGGTAATCGGCGGCATTCTGGCGGATCTTGCGCTGCGTGGCACGACAGCGCACGATATTTCGCTGTTCGGAGTCGCGCGTTTCCTGTAATTTACATTGAGCATTCGGATACAGATTTGACGACGACACAAACCCCATCAAGAAACGCTAATCGCTACCTTTATCTCGCCGTTTTCACCAGTGGGATGGTGACATTGGCGGTGGAACTCTCTGCTTCCCGGCTGCTGGGAAATGTCTTTGGCACGAGCAACATCGTCTGGGCGAATGTAATCGGCCTGATTCTGTTGTATCTGGCGGCGGGTTATTTCATCGGAGGGAGTTGGGCGGATCGTTCACCCCACTTCAGCACGTTCTACCGCATCATGTTGTGGGGCGCATTCCTCAGTGCGCTGATTCCACTGGTTTCGCGCCCGGTTCTGGTTGGGGCGGCGACGGCTGTCGCAGGGGCGGAGGCGGGTTTGGCGCTGGGTTCGTTCATCTCCGTGCTGCTGCTGTTTTCTGTACCGATTACGCTGCTGGGCTGCGTATCGCCGTTCGCAATACGGTTGGCGGTTGGCAATGCCGGGAGTGTGCAGGATGCGGGCAAGACCTCTGGACGTATCTATGCGATCAGCACGCTGGGCAGCTTGATTGGCACGTTTACGCCAACGTTGGTCCTGATCCCTGAACTGGGTACTATCCGCACGTTTCTGTTGTTCGCTGGCTTTCTCTATGGAGTGGCGTTCGTCGGCCTGTGGCAGCATCAGGGGCGAATGACAGCACGCTGGCTGTGGATGCCTGCCGTGATCGCTCTCTTGGCTGTGACTGTCTTGGATGGTCCACTGCGCCCGGCATACGCGGGAAACACACTGATCTATGAGGGCGAGAGCGGCTACAACTACATCCAGGTGCAGGAAGATGCACAAGGGAATCGTTACCTTTACCTCAACGAGGGGCAGGGCATCCACAGCCAGTGGAGTCCTGATACGGTAAGCGACAGCCAGCGCACATGGAGCTTCTTCCTGACCGCACCGTACTTCAATGCGCCGCCAGTTTCCCCGCAGCAGGTGCAGTCGCTGGCTATCGTTGGACTTGCGGCTGGGACAATTGCGCGGCAGCACAGCGCGGTTTATGGCGCGATACCGATTGCTGGCATCGAGATCGACCCCGGCATCGTTGCGGTCGGCGCTGAGTTCTTCGAGATGAACGCGGAGAAGATGCCGAACCTGACTGTATACGCGCAGGATGGTCGCTATGTGCTCAACCACCTGGAACGGCGCTATAGTGTGATCGCCCTGGACGCCTATCGCCCGCCTTATATTCCCTGGCATCTGACAACCGTCGAGTTCTTTCAGGAGGTTCGCGACCGCCTGACTGACGATGGCGTTGTCGCGATCAATGTGGGGCGCACGCCCAATGACCGTAGGTTGGTCGATGCGCTGGCGAACACGATGAGCAAAGTGTTCCCGTCGTTGTACGCGATGGACGTGCCGCTCTCGTTCAACACGATACTGGTTGGTACTGTTCAACCTACGCGTGATGCGAACCTGGTAGAAAACCTTGCGGCGCTGCCCGGCGATGCACATCCTTTGCTGCGTGATGCCCTGGCCTGGGGCGTTGCACAGCTTGTTCCGGTCACGCCATCCGATTTACTGTTCACAGATGATCGCGCACCTGTCGAGACTCTGGTCGATTCATTGGTGCTGAATTTCCTGCTCTCAGGTGGTACCGAGCAGTTGAGCACGCAGCCCTAATCTATGAACCTGAATGCTATGCTCTCAAGAAAACCTGTCATTTTCATTCTATCTGGCTTGATTACCCTGGCTGTACCGCTTCTGCTGGTGTTGGGGAGCGTGCGATTGATCATGACGCCGCTGTTTCTCCAGTTCGAGTATACCCGTCCAGGTTTTCCACAGGATTTCTATGGCCTGACGACGGATGAACGGCTGCGCTACGCCCCATTCGCGCTGGACTATCTGCTGAATGCCGAGGGTATCGACTTTTTAGCGAACCTGGATTTCCCGGATGGCGAGCCGCAGTATAACGCGCGTGAACTGCGCCACATGGAAGATGTGAAGGTTATTACACAGGCGGCCTTTCTACTCGCAATGCTGCTTGCGTTGATCACTGCCGCAGCAGGGTCTGCATTGTGGAGAATCCAGCGTGGCCGGCTGCGCATGGCCGTAATGAATGGCGCGCTGCTTACGTTGGGCATCATCGCCACGATTGTGGTGGTTGCGGTGGTCAACTGGGATTTCTTCTTCACCCGCTTCCATGAAGTGTTCTTTAGCAGCGGAACATGGCGCTTCGAGTATTCGGATACACTGATTCGCTTATTCCCGGAACAGTTCTGGTTTGATGCGGCGCTGACTATTGGTGGGATGACTGTGTTGGGGGCGGTCGTCATCGCTGCTGCGATGTGGCGTTGGCGCGGTGACATGTGACATTCGACCCGCCGTTTTGGTGAGCAGGGGCTTTGACAGCCCGATATGCAAATGGTAATCTCCTACATTGGCTCGCACACGAACCAACACAAGATCAATGGCGAAACTGCAAGCACTGTTGAAATGGCTCACCCCCGGCATCCGTGTTAAGCGCTGGATGCTGTTTCTCATCGCGGGTATTAGCCTGATCTCTGCGAGCTTCGGATATGCTGTCCTCATCGCTGTTGATATACATCCTCTTGGCGGGCTGCATTCCATTACAGAGTTGGGGTTGCTGGCTGCTGCTGCACTGCTGGGTTTCGACATGGTGCTGCTGGCTTTCTTCAGGCTGTCGCAGAACATCCTCGCACCGTACCGCAAGCACCAGCAGGGTAGGGTGATTGATATCGTATATGCCCACAGCAAACGCCAAAAGGGGCCGCGCGTCGTGGCGATTGGCGGTGGCACGGGGCTTCCCTCTGTGCTGCGCGGGCTGAAGCAGTTCACCAGTAACATCACAGCTATCGTTACGGTCGCGGATGACGGCGGGAGTTCCGGGCGACTGCGGCGGGAGCTAGGTGTGCTGCCGCCCGGCGATCTTCGCAATAACATCGCGGCGCTGGCGGATGACGAAAGCCTGATGACGCGCTTATTCCAGTATCGTTTCGACACCGGCGATCTGGGCGGACATGCTTTCGGCAATCTCTTCATCACCGCGCTTGCTGGTGTGACGGGTAGTATTGAAACGGCATTGATCGAGACCGAGCGGGTGCTGAACATCCAGGGACGGGTGCTGCCTGCGACGCTTGAAGATGTGAACCTCGTTGCGACGATACGCCTGCTCAACCCCAGTCGTACAGTGGTCATTGAGGGCGAATCCGATATCAGCGCTGCGGGTGGTCAGATCGAGCAGCTCAGTGTGAAACCCGCTGACGCTGCGGCTTATGGCGAAAGCGTGCAGGCGATCTTGGAAGCGGATCTGGTTGTCATTGGCCCAGGAAGCCTGTTCACAAGTATCCTGCCGAATTTGCTGGTCAAAGGCATCGCGGAAGCGCTGCGAGCGACCAATGCGTATGTTGTGTACGTGTGCAACGTGGCGACGCAGCCCGGCGAGACCGATGGTTTCACGGTAGCTGATCATGTATTGGCGCTGGAACGTCAGGTGGGGCGCGGCTTGTTCCAGGTGGTGCTGGCGAATAATGCCTATCCCCAGCTTAACGCGGGCGTCAATACGCATTATGTGCTGCCCGCGCCGCCTCATCACGAAATACTACAGCGTTACGAAATGCGGTACATCGATTTGACGGACAGTGACCGTCCCTGGCGTCATGACCCGCAAAAATTGGCGGCGGGCTTGCTGCAACTGCGAGATGAAGAGCGCCAGGGGGCAAGTAGTAGAGCTGCATTCACAGAAGTTTAAAACTCAAAAAATGGTTATTCTTGTGCCAGCCCGTTACACAAAATAAGGCGAACTGGTTGAGCAACGTCCACAGGTGGATGACTGTCTGCTGAGTGTAATTCGCGAGGAGGCGGGGCATGTAGAAGAATACAGCACGCTTCCTGTGTGCATGGAGGAATACCAAATGAACAAGATGACCGTTCGTGATATTGATCTGAAGGGCAAGCGCGTCCTGGTACGTGTCGATTTTAACGTGCCATTGGATGGTGCGACGATCACTGATGACACGCGTATTCGCGCAGCCGTGCCAACACTGCAATACATCCTTGGCCAGCAGCCCAAAGCACTCATTCTGATGTCACATCTGGGGCGTCCGAAGGGAGGGCCAGAGCCGAAGTTCTCTCTCAAGCCTGTTGCCCCAGCACTTGCAGCACTGTTGGGCAAGGATGTGCAGTTTGCGGACGACTGCGTAGGGCCGGTTGCAGAGGCGGCGGTTGCGGCCTTGCCCGAAGGTGGGGTGCTGCTGCTGGAGAACACGCGCTTCTACAAAAGCGAAGAGAAGAACGACCTGGAACTGGCGCAGCAAATGGCGAAGCACGGTGACGTGTATGTCAATGATGCTTTCGGCTCGGCGCATCGTGCGCATTCTTCGACCGAGGGTGTTGCCCGTTATCTGCCTGCTGTCTCCGGCCTGCTGATGGAAAAGGAAATCGACTATCTGGCGACCGCCCTGGAAAACCCGAAGCGCCCGTTTGTGGCGATTCTGGGCGGCGCAAAGGTCTCCGACAAGATCGAAGTGATCGAGTCTCTGTTGGGCAAGGTAGATCGCCTGCTGATCGGCGGCGGCATGGCGAACACATTCTTTAAGGCCCAGGGGCGCGCGATGGGCAACTCGCTCGTCGAGGCTGAGGCTGTCGAAACTGCAAAGAGCCTGCTCGCAAAAGGCGGCGATAAGCTTGTGCTGCCTGTCGATGCAGTGCTGGGTGACAGCTTCAATAATGACGCTGCGACACAGACGATTGCGGTCAGCGCGGGCGTTCCCGATGGCTGGAGCATCTACGACATTGGCGCAAAGACGGTTGAACTGTTCCGCGAACACCTCAAGGGCGCTAAGACAGTGGTCTGGAATGGGCCGATGGGCGTGTTTGAGATGAGCAACTTCGCGAAAGGCACGAATGCTGTCGCGCAGGCACTGGCGGAAGCGACCGATGCGGGCGCGGTGACGATCATCGGCGGCGGCGACTCGGCGGCGGCTGTGGAAGCCTCCGGGTTGGCGGCACGCATCACGCATATTTCGACGGGCGGCGGCGCCAGCCTGGAGATGTTGGAAGGAAAGGCGCTGCCCGGTGTTGTAGCGCTGAAGGATCGGTAGCGTTTGGGGCATTGGCTGTTGGGGATTGCGGGACACATCCCAACGCCGTTTACCCTGTAACACGTGTCCCACATCAGGGGCGTGCAGGTTGTGCGCCCCTTCACTTCAGGACAAATTTCGTACACGAAAACGGGTTCATCCCGCCGTTTGTTGAGTCGAGATGAACTCCAGATTGCCTTATAATCATCATCAGGAGGGGAAAGATGCGTACTCCCATCATTGCAGGTAACTGGAAGATGTTCAAGCTGCTGTCTGAGTCGGTGACATTTGTTGGCGAGCTGGCGCCGCGCCTGTCCGCTCTTACATCAGTCGAACGTGTGGTGTGTCCGACATATCTTGCGCTCGCCAGTGTTGCCGAAGCGCTTAAGGGCAGCGGTATCAAGGTTGGCGCGCAGAGCGTGCATTGGGAAGCGCAGGGTGCATTTACGTCGCAGATTTCGCCCTGGATGCTGCAAGGTCTTGCGGAATACGTGATCATCGGTCATTCGGAATGCCGCGCGTACCTGAATGAAACTGATGAGACCGTCAATAAGAAGGTCAAGGCATCGCTGGCCTATGGCCTGAAGCCGATCATCGCAGTGGGCGAGAGCCTGCAGCAAAACGAAGCCGGGCAGACACAGCAGATCGTCGGCGGGCAAGTGCGCGCGGCGTTGAACGGCGTTGATGCCGCGAATATGGCGAATATCGTCATTGCTTATGAACCCATCTGGGCGATTGGCACAGGCAAGAATGCCAGCGGTGAGGTCGCTAACAGCATTATCGGCGGCACAATTCGCGCTACGTTGGCCGATCTGTACGGCAATGACATCGCGCAGACCGTTCGCATTCAGTATGGTGGCAGCGTGAAGCCGGAGAACATGTTCGAATACATGTCGCAGCCGGATATTGACGGTGCGCTGGTCGGCGGTGCATCACTCAAGGTGAATGACTTCGTGCAACTGGTCGAAGCTGCCGCAAAGGCGAAAGGTATCTAAGCTGGAACTGTTCGACCTGCTGACCCCCTGGCTGGTGCTGGGGGGGCTGCTTTACCTGCTGCGGCGCCTGGAAACCTGGCTGCACCAGCACATCTTCAAAGTCGGC
>JAEUQX010000608.1 GCA_016788625.1 Anaerolineae bacterium | reverse complement strand
TAGTCGTACTCGCCCGTGATGTGGTGGCATTCCAGCACCTCCGGAATGTCCCAGATCGCCGCGCGGAACGTCTCCAACTGCTCGGAGTTGTGTGCCTGAAGCGCGATATGCACGAAGCACAGCAGGTCATGGCCGAGCAGTTCGCGGTCGAGCAGGGCGGTGTACTGGCGAATGTAGCCGCGCTTTTCCAGCCTGCGAATGCGGTTATGCACCGCGGGCTGCGAGAGGTTGACGCGCCGCGCCAGTTCCGCGTTGCTCGTGCGGGCATCGCGCTGCAATTCCTGGAGCAGCAGCACATCCAGCTCATCCAGGCCGTGTTCGGGTGAAGTTTCTTTCATCATCTACCTCTAATCCTAAAGGAAATAACTATTCAGGCTCAAAACAAGAAAGGAATACAGATAACAGGACTATCCAGCATTCATTTCTTCAATGTCACTTTAGCATTCCTGGCGGGCATTGTGAAGAAATTAAGCTATACTGCAATCAAGGAGGCTGATCGGCCAACCGCCGCATACGGTCGGCATTGACGGCATCCTGGATGGTGGCGCAGTCCTGCCCGGTTTCACCCTGCCGATGAAAGACTTGTTCTCATGGAAGACAAACTGTTCCGCAAAGTAGCCCTGGAAAAACTCTCCTCGCCGGAGGAACTCGACCAGCTCATGCAGGTCACAACCCCGCGCGGTTGGCTGGCGCTCGTCGCCGTCGTCGCGCTGGTGATCATCGCGGTGGTCGTCGGCCTGCTGGCGAAGCTGCCTATCCGCCTGGATGCCAGCGCCTGCTCGCTCGTCAACGACTCACTCACCGGGCAGTTGGTCGCCGCCGTTTACCTGACGCCCCCTGGCAGTGATGAAACGGTCGAACTGGGCGACGAGGTGCGCCTGCTGCCCTTCGGCGCAGTGGCGGAGCGCGACGGCTACCTGCTCGGCAGCGTCATGACCATCGCCTACCCCGCCCGCGAGGATGTGATGCTGGCGGCGTTGGGCAGCCGCGCTCAGGTTGATCGCCTGCTGGAAGAAAACGCGCTGGTGGAAGTACGCGTCATGTTCACGCGCGCGCCGGAGACAGGCAATTACGTGTGGACATCAGGCCGCGACGCCGCGCTGGTGCTGCAACCGCAGACGCCCTGCGAGGCCGCCATCACGGTAGATGAACTCGAACCCGTGCGCCTGCTGCTGCGCGAGGTGCAGTAGGCTGTGGGGGACATCGTTTTCGAAATCAGCCCGCCGCTGACCAATGATCAACTGAATGCCTTGTTCGACTCAGCCTGGGAGCATCATCGCCCGCGCGACTTCCAGCCAATTTTGCGGCACAGTTTGCTCTACATCGGCGCGTTTCAGGGGCAGCAGCTCGTCGGTTTCGTCAACGTCGCCTGGGACGGCGGCATTCATGCGTTCGTACTGGATACAACCGTACATCAGCAGTATCAGCGCAGGGGCATTGGACAGCGACTCATGCAGACGGCAATTGATGCAGCCCGCACGCGCCACATCGAGTGGCTGCATGTGGATTACGAGCCACAGCTCACGCTGTTCTACGCGAAATGCGGCTTCCAGGATACAGCGGCAGGACTGCTGAATCTGCTGGACGGTAATCGTTCAACTTAGCAGAGTCGATCCAGGCGTGAGAGACGGACACGACATGTCGTGTCCCTACAGTCACACCACGTTACACGTAGGGACACGGCACCGCCGTGTCCGCCAACAGCACCATTTATGAATAGGTGAACAGTTACGATAGACAAGTGAAGAGGTGCAGTAGGAACGCTATGCCCAAAGAGTCAAAGACAATCGGTATCTCGCTGCCTGATGACTTTGATGTCGATCTCTACGATGAGATCAATCAGAAAATGAGTTCTCCAAAGTTTGTAGGCAATCCAGCTTGGTCTCATTTCGTAGCAGCGTGGAGGGCCATAGGCTATCGTTACCGTGCACTATCAGATCACGATGCATTGTTCGGCGAATACATCGTAAAGACTGATACGTTCGAAAGTCGATATGTTCAGGAACGGGAGCTGTTTAGCTTTTTTGTTACCGCAAGCGCAACTCTTGACAGCTATTCGTATGCCCTCTTTGCTCTAGGAAGCATGTTAGATCCGAATAATTTTCCTATTATGACAGACAAAGATCAACGCAGAATTAGGCCAGATACTGCAAAAGCTGGTTTCTTACACCACTTTCCAGGCGAGCGTATTTCGATAGAATTCCAAAAACTTGTCGAGTCAAATGTCTTTTCCGAGATAAGCACTGTCAGGAACATGTTAGCACATCGCGTTTCAACCACACGTATAATATCGCTTAGCAATAAACAATTGCCGCCTCAACCCCACGAATGGAAAATGCATCCCGGTTTCATTTTGGACGCAAATGCAACCCATTCCCGGCGGCTGTGGATTGCGGACTGGCTGAATAAACTGTTGGAAGCAACAGATCAGTTCGCACAGAATCAATTCTCTTGAATAGTTGTCCCACTGTTAGAATTATGCCGTTTCACGAATACCGTAGCAGCTACCCTACACGGCACGCCATTCGCGGCATGATAGATATAGTATTTGGCATACCTTACCCCACACTCACCGCGCTGTAGATTTCCCCCAGGAAGCGGCTCGGCACGGCAGCTAACTGCCGCGTCGCGCTGAAGCCTGCCTCGCCCGCCAGCCGCGCCCACGTCCCGTACGACAGCGGGTACGGCACCCATGTGTTGCCGCTGTCCGCGTTGTACTCTACCAAAATGAAATGTCCACCCGGCTTGAGATGCGTCCGCAGCCGCCGCAGAATCGGCAGCTTGTCGCGGTGAAAGTGCAGCGAGTTCGCCATGACGATGCCATCGAGCGGCGGCAGGTCAAGCGCCTGGGTGAAGTCCGCGCGCTGGTAATGCACGGTCACCGCCGGGAAACGCTCGCGCATGATCCGTTCCTGTTCGCGCAGCGCCCCGGCATCGCGGTCGAGAGAATAGATTGTCCCATCCGCGCCCAACAGATCGGCCAGCGCCAGCGTGAACGCCCCCGTCCCCGAACCGAGATCGGCCCATATACCACCGGGTAGGTTCACGCCGCCGCGCAGCAGGTTGACATGGTCGTGATGTTTCATGAGGTCTTGGGGTGAGGATGTCGCATGATCGGCACACGCCGGATGATGACGATCATCGAGATGACGATTCCGGCAGCGACGAACATCAGCGGCGTGAGCGCTTCGCCCAACAGCAGCCCCGACCAGAGAATCGTCAGGAACGCCTGAATCAACTGCACCTGTCCCACGCGCGTGATGCCGCCCAGCGCCAGCCCGCGATACCAGGCGAAGAACCCCAGGAACATGCTGAACACGCTGACGTAGAGAAAACTCAGCCAGGCTGACGGCGAGGCATTCAGGCCGTGCTGCGCCACGCTCGCGCCGACCGGGATGAGCAGGACCGGCGCCATCACCACCAGCGCCCAGCAGATCGTCTGCCAACTGCCAATCTCGCG
>JAEUQX010000606.1 GCA_016788625.1 Anaerolineae bacterium | reverse complement strand
CAGAGACTTCGTTGCTATGGGATGTAACTAATTGGGAAGCAACTTTTCTCGGGTCGACTGCGGGCAGTTGGAGAACCAGACTTAAGGAGACAGATTGGCCTTTCTTGAGTGTACCCAATTGCCATATCGCATTTGCCATTTCTGAATTATCGTCACATTCTAGAGAACAGGTAACAAATATCGCACCCGCTGGAAATGAATCCGTTACAAATACATTCACAGCATCTTCTCCGCCCGTGTTTTCGACTGTGATCGTATAGCTTACTTCACCACCATCCACCGAGATACTACTCACATTAGCTCGCTTGGTGATTATGAGGCGTGCGTTTTGAGCTGTGATTTCTTGAACAATCGGACAAGCATCAACTCCCACAGGGCGGAAACCCAGCGGAATCTCCTGCCCAGATACTTCATCACGAGCGGCAGTATAAACCATCTCCATTGCGCTGCTTGGACAGCTACGGAGATCCTCAAGCGAGATAATATCTCGCTGCAGATCGTCTGTACGATTGTCTTCATACACCATTTCATCAATCAGACGGCAGTCATCGCCGAAGAAGTAGATGTCATGGCTAGGCAGTTGATCGGGCGCAAGTGCTTGGATGTCAGCCGGGCACGAGGCCAAGGGATTATTTTTGCCGAAACAGTCAGGTTGACTGGACAGAACCGCCCACCCTGCTACCCAACCCGTATCTCCATTTGGCATGAGGACCGGGTACCACAAGTTGCCGTCCGAGTCGTCGCTATTCCCATCGTCTGCTTGCTGAGGACGGCGCGATACATCGGCAGGGTACCAGCGGTAGTCCATCACCTCTTGAATGATATCTGACTGCACACCAGGATTTTCTCGGATTCGAACGCTGAAACCTGGCTGTCCAGGTGCAGCGGAGCATCCACTGGTAGGGGGCAGCGTCGGAACACGCGTCGGTTGAACAATAGGAACTGCGGTATCTGGCAGCGGCGTTGGTTCACTTCCACCAGGCGGATTGGTCGGTGGTAGTGGGTCGGTAGGACGCGGGCGCGGTGTGGACGATGCCTCCTGTTGTAATGGCTCAAACCGTGCTTCTTCAGGATTCGCCTTAAGCGCTGCCACCGCGCCGACGGCAACGAAACAGATAAGTAGGAGGAGCAGTACTGATAAGGCCTTCTTCGTTCTCATTCGCGATCCTCTTTCAAGATTTCTGAACGTGAGACACGGTGGGTGACATCAGGATAATCCTGATTCGTCTCGTAACTTGGCTACACACCGGAAATAGAGAAACTGCGTATCGCCGAGTATCAGAGGCAAAGTTTCTTGTTGCCATCCAATAACTTGGTCATAAATTATGGCCGCAAATTGCTGACGTTCTTGATCATTCTCAGATGTCCAGAGCCACTCAGGATAATTTGAATCTACAGTAATGTGGGATCCAGTACCCCCCAATTCTGAGGTATTCTGAGGGCTGCGTGCTTCTTCCCATTCTTCATAGGTAGGCAGGCTATATTTAAAACGACTGTCATTTTGCCCCAGCAATTCACAGTGCCGAGCAGCCTGGGGAGAGCGTGCCTGGCTGAAGAACGGCTCACCGGAAGAAAGCGTGCCCTCCGTTGCCAAGGCAAGAAACTCTTCATCTGTGACCAGAGAATCACAGATGAAGAATGTTCCCACCTCAATTGAGCTAACTCTTTGCCAGTCGCCTGCACAGTTTTCTGCCAGCGGTGTTCGGGCTTCTAGTGTCTGAAATGCGGCTGTAGCACTACTTGCCGCATGGGTCGCCCTGGCATCTGTTGCAGCCCCGATGGTTGACTGTTGTGCGGTTGCACTAGCTTGGGCATTCGCAGTCTCTGTGATCACAGCAGCGGTTTGTGTTGCCCACGCATTGGCCGTAGCAACGGAGTCGGTCTGCTGCGCAAGAGCAGTTGCCTGGGCATTAGCAGTACCCGTGACTATTGCGGCCGACTGAGACGCCTGGGCATTGGCAGTTGCTGTAGCGACAGCATTTGAAGTTTCGGTCAAAAGCGCAGTTGCTTGTGCTGCCTGTGCAGTCTGCATGTTCTCTGTCGAAAGCGTTGCTCGAACATTTGCTGCAATTTGTGCTTGCCTCGTCTCATCGGCACTCGCCTGGGTTAGTACTACATATCCAGCCTCACGTGTCGCCGTGTTGTAGCCCTCGGCTGTGATGGAAAGCAGGATAGTAGTGGATGTTGCGCCCCGGGCAGCGGCTGTTTGGGTGATGAAGGCAGCGTCGGCTTGTTCTGCCGAGTCGGTTTGGAGCATGGCAATCTGCCTCACTGCCGTGCTCGTGCTGTTCGCGCTTTCCATTGTCAGGATTGACTGAGCTGTCGGTGTGGCATTTTGCTCTTTTTTTGAAATAACTATTGGCAAAGGGGATTCAATGCCTTGACGCTGGATGCGATCATCAATCGCTACCCAACACTGTTGATCTTTTGTGACTCCAGCGGGACATTCAACCAGATAGGATTCGCTGTCGCTGGAGACTGCTAGCAAAGTTACCGGAAACTGACCAGGCTGAAGCAGAACAGGTTGGCCGCCATTGACATCATTGATCGGCGTAGGCTCTCGGACACTTAAGCGTGCCCACCAGGGTTGTGTGAACGCCAGAGCGGTCAATAGAACGAGGCCTGTGACACCTACCAATGTAGGAACACTCGCTCTTCTATCAAGCCAGAGCTCAAATGACGTAAAGGCAACACCCAAAATGGTTCCAAATAGGGGAAGCATGACCGCTACAAAAAGCTGACCATAGCCCAGAAAGGAGTCACGCGCCCAATAGAATCCCAAGCCAAGCAAGGTGGCAATGTTAATGACTACAAGGCAAAGTTTTACAAACATCTCCAGAGACATCTTTGGCGGCGGTTCAAAGGGCATCGCTGGGGTAGTAGCAGTCGTCGTCGACGGAGGCGGAAAATCAGCACTTTTACTCGTGCTGGTTGGTGCTGGAGGAGAAAGCGTCTCCACTTTCGGCACCGTATCGGTGCTGCTCTTTGTGGCACTCGGTCCGGTTGCAGGAGTTGTATTGGAGCGCCCAGCACTTGCGCCGCTGGAAGAAGTTGGTTTTTCTTTGTCGGCACGGGGATGGACGACGCTGCCCCCATGAGCAGCGACTTGCGGACTCGTAGTGGTGTCGCCAGAACTCAATTCTAGCTGTTGCAAAACTTCTTCCATTAATTGATTCAGCGACTTATGCGAATCACTCCGAGACCCTATGGAGGTGTTAGCGACTTTGGCTGAGGTTTCTGCAATATGGGTTGTGATGTCCTCAATGAGCTTCTTGATTTGTTTATCGTAATGTTGACTATAGAAATCCAGTTTCTGTAAGTTATTCAATGACTTGGGCGCTTCTGGTGGGCGTAGATCAATCCATTGATGAACGTCAAGTCCAAATGGAATTGAGCTTAACTCGTCGCCTCTGACCAATACAGGGAATACTTGCAGCTTTAGCAATTCAGCGATCTGGATTTCGCAGTTCACATAGCGGGACTGTTCAGAATCAGGAGACAGGATAACGACCAGAAACTGAGAATCACGCAACGCTTGCTTTATTGCATTTTTCCACGAAGGCTCTCCAGCATTCAGCCCGGTATCGGTCCACATTTCCAAACCAGCACCATCGAGACTCTTCTTGATGCGCTGCATCATCTCATTATCAGTTCTGCTGTAGCTTAAAAAGCCAACGTGTTGTTTTTTCATGTTCCCTTGCCGAGCGTGTGCTCTGCCCTGCCGCCCCCACTATGAAGTGCCATAATACTGAGGTAGTCTGGATAGAGAATATAACATGCCAACGTCAAAATCCGCAAACCAAAACTAAACATTTGCGGAATCTTAACATCATGATGTCAATGCACTGCTAATGCGGTTTGGGCGATATATAGCGGGGAGCTACAGCGGCGGCACGGTCAGGCATGAGTCGCCGCGAGAAGATGGGTAGCGGTTACCCGCGTGTACCGGCGATGATGATGCGGCGGAAGGTGTAGAACACCGGGCTGCCGTGCATGTGGTTGCGCAGCCGCTGGCGGTAGGCCTGCATGAAATCCTCGCCGCGCTCGCCCAACCGTTCCAGGTAGGGCACCAGCACCGAGCCTTTGGTGAATTCGGCTACGCCGTCCGAGGTTTCATGCACCTGCGGGTAAATCTTCTCGAACACGGTGATATTCTCGAAGCCTGCCGCGAACAGCAGCGCCGCGTAGTCGTCAATCGGCAGCACGGGCGAATAGCGCACGAAGCCGCCCAACCAGGTGTGGAATGGTTCTTCCAGGGCGATGTCCACGACCAGCCGCTGTGCGATGTGATTGAAATTCGACGGCATCTGTACCACGAACTGCCCGCCCGCGCGCACCCTCGCCAGCAGCGCCGGGAACAACTGGGGGTGGTTGGGTATCCAATGCAGCGTCGCGTGCGAGAAAACCAGGTCGTAAGTCTCGCCCCCTGCTGCGAAATCTTCCACACTGCCAAGTTCGAAGCGCACCCCGTCGCGTGCGTGAGGCGCGGCCTTCGCCAGCATCTCCGGCGAGTTATCCAGGCCGAGCATCGTGCAGCGCGGCAAGCGGTCAGCCAGTTTGCGCGTCAGTTCCCCTGTGCCGCAGCCCAGGTCAACCGCGCGCAGACCGTCACGCACGGTGACGAGTGCTGCTACATCCTCGAAGGGTGCAGAGCGTGCAGCCTGAAACTTGTGGTACTGATCGGGATTCCAGGGCATCGCGATTTGCCTCTCATCATCTTGCGAAAATACGCTCGAACAGCGCCGCCAGATTGCGTTCCGCCACCGCCCAGTTGTAACGCTCGCGGCCGGCGGCCAGCGCGTTGGCCTGCAAACGTGCCAGCGTTTCAGGTTTTTGGAGCTGACTGAAAGCGTCGATAAGCGTCTCCGGCGTCACATCGGCCAGCAGCAGACCGCAGTCCTCACGGCGTACCACATCCGCCATCTCACTGGCACCGTCGCGGATCAGCATGGCTTTCCCGGCGGCCAGCGCATCGAACAGCTTATTGGGCATCAGATAAGTATCATACTCGACGGGCTGCAAGCAGTTATACACCACGTCGCTGAGGTGAGTATATAACGGAATCTCGGCGCTGTTCACCCAGCCAAGCCAGATGATGTTGGGACAGCGTGCTGCGTACTCCTGTACACGCTCGGCCAGCACGCCGCTGCCGCCGACCAGCAGCGCTACTTCCGGCGAGCGTTCAACTGCCTGAAGCAGCGGTTCGACATCGCGGATGGGATGCAGGGTGGCGATGAAATTCAACACCAGCTTGTAGCGCCCTAAACCGAGCCGCTCGCGTTCGGCTGCCAGCCGCTCCCCCGGAATTGAATAGTCTTCCAAGCGTTTCCAACTGCCCACGACGACCACATCCTTCGCGCCGTCTGTTCGCAGTTTCGCGGCCAACCGTTCCCCAATCGTCGTAACCGCATCCACACGGGGCAGGTATAGCAGCTCGAAGCGCTCTGCGATGCGGCCGCTGCGCCCGTATATTCGCAGATACTCGCGGTTATCGTGCTCGTCATAGACCAGCGGCACGCGCTTTAGCCGCGCCAGCAGCCAGGCGGCGGGCATCGGCGTATGTTCGTGGCAGTACACGGCGTTGATCTTCAGCGCCAGCCCGACGCGCAGCGCCCACAATGTGTAGAACAGCAGCGCGACCAGGCTGCTGGAAAGCGGCGGATCATGCTCCGGCACAGGCAGCGGGTTACGCCTGTCGCCGCGCAGCCAACGAGCGAACGCCCGCAGCAGCGTCCCAGCATCGCGCGCGGGAATCAACGGCAGCAGATGATAAGTTGCGCCGTCGCGCGTTTCTTGCGGGGCGTGCTTGCCCACGCGATGTGTCACAAATACGCTGACCTGATAGCCCAGGCGCACTAGCGCCGCTGCCTGCGTCACCATGCGGCGGTCGTTATAGGCGTGCAGGTAATCGAGGATCAGGATGTGCTTGGCGCTCACGGATGTGCCTCGCTCAGCGCTGCTACAATGCGCGTTGCCGCCGCGCCGTCGCCATAAAAATCCGGATGTTCGGTCGGGCGCGTGCCCATTGCCGCCGATACTGCCGCTTGAATCGCGCCGCGCTCCGGCTCGCACAGGCGATTCCAGCCACTCGTCACTGTTTCGACCCACTCGGTTTCACTGCGAACCGTGACGCACGGCACACGCAGCACGTAAGCCTCTTTTTGCAGCCCGCCGGAGTCAGTGAGCAGCACAGCGGCGCGACCCACCAGCGCCAGCATGTCCAGGTAACCGAGTGGTTCGATCAAGCGAAGGTTTGCAGGCAGTGCGATCCCGTTCGTTTCCAATGCTTTGTGCGTGCGTGGGTGTGCCGGGAAGATCACTGGCATCCCCAGTGCCCCCAATCCGGCGATGATCTCCGCCAGCGCAGCGGGCAAGTCTGTGTTGGCCGGGCGGTGAATGGTTGCGGCGGCATAGGGCACACCGGCTGAGAGGCCGAGTTGGGCGTGAATGCGCGACTGCTGTCGGGCGGCCTCAGCATGGCGCAGCACCCCATCCACCATGATGTCGCCTGTCAGCAATACCCCTTGCGTAATCCCTTCACGCGCCAGATTTTCGACCGCCGTCGCGGTTGGGCAGAACAGCAGCGCCGAAACATGATCAGTCAGCACGCGGTTGATCTCTTCTGGCATGGCGCGATTGTAACTGCGAAGGCCGGATTCGATGTGTGCTACCGGAATATGCAGTTTGGCAGCGGCCAGCGCGGCAGCCAAGGTCGAGTTGGTATCGCCGTAGACCAGCACCCAATCCGGACGCTGTTCCTGCATCAGCCGTTCCAGGCCGATCAACATGCCACCAGTCTGTTCCGCGTGGCTGCCGCCGCCGATGCCCAGGTTGGCATCTGGCTGTGGGATGCCCAACTGCCGGAAAAAGATGTCCGACATGGCGTCATCGTAATGCTGTCCGGTATGGACGAGGAATTCGCTGTGCTGTTCGCGCAGCGCCGCCGAGAGCGGGGCGGCCTTAATGAACTGGGGACGCGCCCCAACGACGGTGAAGATGCGCATGTGGGCTACTTCCGTTTGCGACAGATAATGAGTTCGGTCGACGGGCTTTCGCGCAGCGCTGCCACTAACAGGCTTTCCAGCGGGTAAAGCAGCGCTCCCAGCGCCCCGCCTAGCAGGTCATGCAGCGAGGCAGTGAACGACAGCCCTTTCCAATACAACTTGAGCAGCGGGTTGCGGCTGTCTACAGGCTGGTTCATCAGCACGAAGAATGGCACGCGCCGCTCGATCACCAGCCCGGCAGCATCCAGCGCCGCCTGCACTTCGTTCAGAGTGCGCTGGCGGACGTGCGCTTGTTCACGCAGCGGCGGTGCGTGCAGCAGGAAATCACAGAAGATGAAGACCCCGCCTGGTTTGAGCAGCGCCTGAATGTTCGCCAGCGCCCTGTGAAAGTCATCCTCGTTCACAATATGGTAGATGACATCGATCAGCGAGATCGCGTCGAACTGCGCATTAATCTGCGCTGGGGCATCCGGGGCGGCGATGTTCAGCTCGTGGAAAGCGTGCGCTGGGTAACGCTGCGCCAGCCGCTCAACAGCCACACTCGTGATGTCCAACCCGGTAATCTGCCGCGCGCCCAATTCTTGCCAGCAGTCGATGTAGAAGCCTGTGCCGGAACCGATATCCAGCACGCTGGCCGCATTCGCCGCACCCGCTCGCCGCGCCTCGCGCAGGAACACCTGCCGCCGGATGCGGTACATCCAGCCGTTGAAGCGCCGCCCCAATCGCGTATAGCCGACGCCCAGCAGGCCGTCGTTCGATTTAAGTCTTTCTTCCCAATAATGTTTGGGTACGTACTGACCGATAATCCACCTCACCTTGTCACTTCATGATAAATCGTCTCGAGCTGGCGCACGACGGCCGCCTCGCTATAACGCGCTACGCAGTCCGTGCGGATCGCGGCATGATCATAGCGCATGTAGTCGTCACGCATCTGCCGCAGCGCTGCCGCCAGCGCGGGTGCGTCGTCCACAGGCGTGAGCAGTCCGTTGCCCGCGTGAATGATCGACTGTGGCCCACCGGAGCGCGTGGCGATGACAGGTAGGCCGCACGCCAGCGCCTCGATCAGCGTCACGCCAAAGGTCTCGACGCGGCTGGAGGACACCAGCGCATGACTGCGCCAGAGCAGGTCGCGCACGCCTTCGCGCGACAGTCGCCCGACGAATTCGACCTGGCTGTGAAGGCCAAGTGATTGAGCCAGCGCTTCCAGCCTGGCGCGTTCCGGGCCATCACCCGCGATGCGCAGACGCACACCCTGCCCGCGAAAGGAGTCCGCGAAGGCACGGAGCAGCAGGTCAACGCGCTTATTGGCGTTCAGATTAGCGATCAGCGCATAGGTGAACGGCTGTGGGGGAGGTGGTACGGGTGAGGGAACAAAGAACTCCGCATCAATTGTGTTGGCGACTTGCTCGACGCGCAGTCCGGGCACATAGCGCTCAAGCGCCTGTGCCAGCGCGTCGCTGACAGCCAGCACACGGTCAACCCCGCGCAGCGCATCGCGCAGTCGGGCGGTCTGGTCAGGAAAGAGCAGCCCACGAATCAGAGCCGATGAATGCTCGGTCAGCACCACTGGGACGCCGCGCAGCCGCCGGAGATGCGCCGCCAGCCAACCGCCATAGAGCGCGCTGTGGGCATGGATCACATCCGGTTTTCCCTGTTCGGCACAGTAGCGGTCGAAGAGGCGCAGCAGCGGGGCAATGCGCGCGGCAGGATAAACCATCGGTAGCCAGCCCCACCAGGGTTGACGGTAGAGCGGCAGATCATGATCCTTGCTGATGTGTTCGGCGCTGCCTGTCCGCCAGTGCTGGCGCATTTCGCGCAGACCATGCCATGTTCGCGCTTTGCTCGGTGGCACGAGCAGCCCGACGCGATGCCCGGCTTTCCGCAAGGCCAGCGCCTCAGTGCGGAAGAAGCTGCCGCGCTGCGGGTTTTCAGGCGTGGCGTACCACGACGGAATCAGGAGAACATGCATGTCCAGCCTCTGGCGGATAGAAGCCAGAAGCATAGCACAGCCACCCCCTGGAAGCAATCACGGCGTCGAGGTGCTGCATCCCCCGGTAGACTTGAGCGTGTAACCGATTCCAGCGACTGTTTCAAGCAGACTGTCATAGGGTTCGAGTTTCTTCCGCAGCCGTCCAAGATAGACGTGCAGGTAGTGGTTCGAGCCAACATACTCGCCACCCCACACTTTTGCCAGCAGGTCGTCGTGGCTCAGCACCTTGTCCAGGCTGTGCGCCAGGGCGGCCAGCAGGTTGAACTCGGTGCGAGTCAGCCGCAGGTCTTGTCCATCCTTGAATACGCGCTTGGCCTTGATGTCCACCGTGATGCCGCCGAACTCTACGACCTCGGCCTTATTGAGCTGTTCCGGCAGCGCGGCACGGCGCATCACGGCGCGCAGCCGGGCGAAGAACTCTTCGTAGTTGCGAAACGGTTTGACGATGTAGTCGTCCGCGCCTTCGTCCAGCGCTTCGACTTTGACTGCTTCTTCGTTGATGGCGCTTAACACGAGAATCGGCGGCAGATGCGACTGCTGGCGAATCCATTTCGTCAGCTCCACGCCGTCCATTCTGGGCATCCGCAAGTCGAGTATTACCGCGTCCGGCCAGTGCTGCTGCATGATCACCTGCGCGGCCAACCCGTCTTCGGCCTCACGCACCAGATAATCGCGCCGTTCCAGGTTGACGCGAATTAATTTTCGCAGATTAGGTTCATCTTCTACAACCAGAACCGTTGGCCTAGGCATTGCCAAGAACCTCCTTCAAGCAACCCCCGTTGCATTGTCGTGCTCCCCAGAATTGTTGCTTACATCAATCATTACACCATGCAAAATCAACTCGGGTTACTAGTACTTCGCTCCTACCGTATACGCAACTCACGCGTGTTTGGGTTGCGCTGTGGCTGTGTTACGGCTGGGAAACGGAAAACCAATACTCAGAACACAATAGTTACCATAAACATTATAATCTTTATCTTTTGATTATACAATAAATATACTCGCAAAACCAAGCGTCGTCCAGTGTATCAATTGCTGCTAAACTCACAAACTCTGCGGGTGCAAAAGGTTCCGAGGAATACACGCATGGACAACATCTTCAAGGGCAAGCGTGTGCGGTTGCGTGCCGTCGAAGCGACGGATTGGGAGTTCTTCTACAGCATGGATGACCTGACGACCGACTTCGGGCGCAATACCGACGAGGTCTGGTTTCCATCATCCAGTGATAGCGTCAAAAGCTGGACGGAAGAGCAGGCCAAAGGCAAACACGAAGGCGATAACTTTCGTTTCCAGATCGAAGCGCTCGACACCGGGGAGCTGGTCGGCACGCTGAACACGCACACCAGCAATCCGCGCGTTGGCACGTTCATGTACGGCCTCGCCATCGCGCCGCCCTACCAGCGCCAGGGATATGGCTACGAAGCAGTGCTGTTAGTGCTGCGGTACTTCTTCCACGAGAAGCGCTACCAGAAGGTCAACGCGGAAGTCTACAGCTTCAACACAGCCTCGATCCGCCTGCATGAACGGCTGCGCTTCATGCTCGAAGGCCGCCTGCGCCGTATGGTGTACACGGGTGGGCAGTATTACGACGCGCTGATCTATGGCCTGCTGCGCGAGGAGTTCGAGGCCTATCACGGTAATCTGGAAGGCTAACGGTGTGCAAACGCTTTATGCTTCACGCACTTGCAGCCGTTCCGCGCTCAGCCCCAGGCCAACGATCAACAGCGCCGTGATACCCACCAGGATGACCAGATCAACGGCTATATCGCCCAGGCCTGCGCCGCGCTGGCTGATATCCAGCACAGGCTGCATCACATAGTAGGTTGGAAAGAAGCGCGCAATCCATTGAGGGATACTGTCCGGAAAGAGCGCGATGAAGCCTGGCGCATACAGCAGGATGCCCATCGCCTTGATCACCGCGAACAGCGTCTGGAGGTCTTTCACCTGTGCGCCCAGGAACACGCCGAATGCCGCTGCCAGCGTGCCGCCCAGTGCCAGCACCACCAGCAGCAAGGCCGGGTTCGGCCCCCAACCGCCGTTCAGAGTCAGGATGGCGACGCCGGAAAAGACCGAGAGCAGCACCCCCATCAATCCTTTGGTGAGAAATACTTCGCCCATACCCAGCGGCGTGACGGTCAGCGCACGCAGCGTTCGCGCCTGCCGTTCGTCAATCATCGCGGTCGCGGGCACCATGATGCCACCTATCATGATCGACATCAGGACGATCAGCGGCAGTAAACGCTGCTGCCACGACAGCGCCGCGCGATCTCCAACCAGCACCGCGTTGACCGCGATGGGCGACTCGCGCCCCGTGAGTGTGACGAGGTCATCCGTGACCGCCGCCATGATGATCGCGCGGTTTTTAACCAGGCTCTGCCCCCAGATGTAAAACGTCACATCTGTGATTTCTCCGGACTGCACCGCCGCATCGAAATTCTCCGGCAGCGCCAATCCCACCTCAACGCCACCTGTTTCGAGGTCGGCCAGGAGCGCATCCTGCGACGGATATTCGCGAACCACCATGAAGTCGGATGCCAGCAGGTCAACGGCGAACTGCGATCTACCGCTGTATGTGATGCCCAGGCGCGGCGTTTCGGCGAAAACCGTTCCGAATAGCAGCCCCATGACCAGCGACAGCACCAGCGGCAGGATGATAGCGATGATGAAGACCACATTGCGCGACCCGTATTGCAGGTCTTTCCTGAACAACACAGCCATGCGTCGAATGCTCATCGTAACTTCCTTTCCATCACGACCACACCTGCCGCCAACAGGGCAACCCCCATGACGAACAGCACCAGCAGGTTGTTCGCCACCGCGCCCCACGACGCGCCAAAGTTGACCACCTGATGGATGGCGTCAAACATGTAGTAGGTTGGAATGAACTGTGCCCAGTTGGTGAGCGACCCGGGGAAGATCACGCCGTAAGACGGGACAATCAGGATGATGGTCAGCACCAGACTCCAGGCCATCACGCTCATCAACCCCCGGCTGACGCTGGCGATCAGGAAGGCCAGCCCGGTGATGACCAGACTGCTGATCAGCAGCGTGAGCAGGATGAGCGGTGCTTCATTGCGCAGGCTGCCCGTCAGCGCCATCAGCAGCGCCGACTGCGTGAAGGCCAGCAGAACGCCGACAATCGCCTTGCCCGTGAACAGGCCGCGTAAGTCCAGCGGCGTGATCAAAAGCGCTTGCAGCGTGCCCGCCGCGATTTCGTCCGCGATGAGAGTCGCCAGCCCCATCATCTCCAGCACCAGCAGCATGACCGCCAGCAGCGGCAGCAACCGGTTACGGAGTGCAAGCTGCTGCCCGGTCATATCTGGTCCGACGATCTCATCGCGCAGTTCCAGCCGCAGCGGTTCGCCATTGAAGGTATGGCTCACCTCGTTGAATGCCAACCGCAGCACCGTCCGCAGCGCATTGACGAGTTCCGGCGGCGCGTCGGAGGCGAAGTAAACGGTGACAACAGTCGCCTCGCCGCGCATGATGCCGCTGATCACCTCTGGGGTCAACACGATGCCGGCCATGTATTCGGAGTCAATCACAGCCTGTTGCAGAGCTTCATCACTCTCCAAGGCGGCGATCTGCACGTCGCTGCCACCCATCGCTTCCACGAAAGCATCCGGAATGCTCGGCGCGTACATGGCAACGGTCAGATCTTCGTCAACCTGGGTCGGCAGCAGTGCATAGAGCAGGATATACACCACGATGCCCAGTACCGTGATCAACGCAAACAGGCGGTTGCGAAAATACAACGTCAGGTCTTTGAGGATGACAGTCCTCAGTATGCGCGCGTTCATCCTACCAACCCTCGCCCGGTTATCTGGATGAAGATGTCTTCAAGCGTCGCTTCTTCGCTGTGAACGGTGATGACTTTCTCGCTTTCGAGCAGATGTTTCACCTGTTCACCTGTATCGCTGTGATCGAGCGTGATCTCCCGCGCTTCGATTTGCCCGCTGCCATTCTCGATTTCCACCTTGAGCAGGCGTTTGCCGTACTGCTGCTTGAGTTTATAAGGCGTATCGAGCGCCACAATCTTGCCCTGGTTGATGAAGGCTACGCGGTCGCTCAGGCGGTCAGCTTCGTACATATCGTGCGTGGTCAGGAAAACAGTCGCTCCGCCCGCTCGCGCCTCACGGATCAGGCTGCGGATGGACTCGGATGAAACGGGGTCGAGTCCCTCGGTCGGTTCGTCGAGGAACAGGATGCGCGGGTTGTTGACCAGCGCGCGCGCCACCATCAGACGCTGTTTCATGCCCTTCGAGAAGTTCGCCACTCGTTCCTTGCCACGATTGCCTAACCCCACTTTTTCGAGCAGCGCATGTACATCGGCCTTGACGCCAAACAGATCAGCGAACAGTTTCAGGTTCTCAACAGCGCTCATCTGCTCGTAGAGATTCGTGGTTTCGAAGGCCACGCCGATTTCCTGCTGCACTTTGTTGGTCTCGCGGGCGATGTCTTTGCCCAGCAGCATCGCTTTTCCGGATTTGGGGCGTAACTGCCCCGTCAGCATTTTGACAGTGGTCGATTTGCCTGCGCCATTCGGGCCAAGGTAGCTGAAAATCTCGCCTTCACCCACCTCGAAGCTGACATGATCTACGGCAGTGGAGACAGCACTGCCATTGCCGTAGCTGTAGGTCAAGCCCTGGGCGATAATGCTGTGATTTGCCATAAGATACCCCCTTGGGTCGCTTGATTGGGCCGCGTGTATCGGGCAGCGGCACGCCCATATCCACATTTCATTGTATTCCTGTTGACGAATCTCATGAAAAGTAACACAACGAAGTCATGAGCATTGTCATGCCTCTACTGTTACGATTTATGTTAGATGCGGGAATGCTGTGATCGGGTATGCGTGCGGCGACGCGTGTGGTGTTATCTGGGGTGGCTAAGAATCATCTGAGCCAGGATCGAACTGCACATTTTCAT